>CAYUAQ010000020.1:0-47510 GCA_964442705.1 uncultured Desulfobacteraceae bacterium | reverse complement strand
CCATGGAGGCCATCTGCCGGATGAGGTGCTCCATGACAGCGGCGTTTCCCCAGGTAAGATCCCTGTTCCCAATCGTTGCCTGGTCGATGATGCCCCGCTGGACCAGATCCATGGCAAGGGCTATGGCCGTGGCCGCTGAGGTGGAATCCAGGCCCAGGCGCGTGCACAGGTTATCGAGAAAAACCACGGCCTGCACGTCATCTAGGCCGCACTTGGCGCCCAGATTGATCAGGGGCTCGAACTCGGGGCGAAAAACGTCCCGGCCCTTGAGGCGGCCACGGGAAAAGCGCAGCATCGCCTTGCACTGCACGGGGCAGCGGACGCAGCCCCGGGAACGGGTACGCACAGCCTCCAGCTGCCGGCCGTCCAGGCTGGCGGCCTGCTCGAAATGTGTCTCTCGGTAGTTGCGGGTGCTCAGCAGCCCTTTGCGGTCCGCCCACTGGACGTAGCCGGCGCCGCCCAGGCGCGAGAAGGTTTCATAATCCGGCGAGGCCATGATTTTAGCCAGGTAACCGGCGATCGCCGTGCGGGCGCTGTCCGGCAGCGGTCTCCTGCCGCCCCGGGGTGGTTTGTGCACCACGACGGCTTTCAGCCGTTTGGCACCCATGACCGCGCCCATGCCGGTACGACCGGCCACGTGGTCCTGATCCGTAACCACACAGGCAAAAAGATTTCCGTTCTCTCCGGCGGGCCCGATCACCATGGACTGGATCTTCTCCGTGGCCAGCTGTTCGGAGAGTACACGGTGGGTTTCCCAGGTGTCCAGCCCCCAGAGGTGGCGGGCGTCGTGTAGACGTGGCTCCTGTCCGCCGATCTCCAGGAAAACGGGCGTGTCGGATCGGCCTCGCAGACGGATGCACTGGAATCCCCAGGCCCTGAGCCAGGCGCCCACGTACCCGCCCATGTTGGAGCTGCCCAGCAGTCCGGTCAGCGGGCTGACTGCGCTCACATGAATGCGGGAGGCCGAAGGTGCGGCCGAGCCGGTAAGCAGGCCCGCGGCGATGAGCAGTTCGTTTTGCGGTCCAAGGGGTTCGATGGGTTGCCGAATCCTAGCGTAGAGCATGGCTGCATTCAGGGCACGGCCCCCGATCCACCGGCGGACAACGTCCGGGCACAGCGCCCTTATCTCCAGTTTTCCGGTGGACAGATCGATATCCAGCCTGTTTCCGATATTCATGGGATTCACTAGCAAATAAGCATAACAGAAAGAATTAACTTATTTAAATTAAAAGTTATTGCATTGAACAGCCGACACGGGGATTTGGCGGTAAAGGTTTTGAAAAATCGAAAACCTGAAGGACTGCATCGCAATGGCTGACGATGGACAACCGCTGGCGCACAGACCGCAACCCCGGCATCGCCGCCGGTCGATGCGAGCGGCCCTTTCCCGGCGCTGGCGTTTCGAGCCCTTTTCCACCACGGCGACGCCGAAGGGACAGCGCTCGGCGCATTGTCCGCAGCCCACGCATTTGTCAACATCCACCGTGGCGGTGTAGCGGCTGTGGGGCCAGTATTTCTCGGCCTCCAACCGCACAGCCAGCTGATGGGGGAAGCAGCAGTCGCTGCAGCAGTTGCAGAGGGCCCCGCTGATACGACCGTCTGTGTCCACAGACAGCTCAGCGCTTTGCATGAGCCCTTCGCGGTTGGCGCGGCGCACGATGGCCTTGGCGCGCTCGACGGAAATCTCCCACCCGATGCCGCGATCGTTTTCAAACCGCAGGCAGGTGACCGCTGTATGAGCGCATCGGCCCATCATGGCTCTGCAATTGCACGGCCACAGATAAATGGCGGGTACCCGTTCCAGCAGTGCCAAGGCTTCGTGTAACAGGACATATTCCGGGCAGGGCTGATCCGGGCGGCGGGGAACCCCCTTTTTAAGGACCGCAATCGTCCCGGCGTGGCGCTGCACATAATCGTCTAGTTCCCAGGCATTCAGACGTTTTTGGATTTCTTGGGGGAGGTCCATCCAGCCCTCAAAGAGCGCCCAATACTCGAAGCGGCGGTGAAAATCGGCTGCCGCCATTCCGGTGCCGCGGGTACCGGTGATGACTCCGCGCCGCAGACAGCGGTTCAGAAAAGCGTCCCGACTCACGGCATCCAGCCGCTTTGGACGGTCCTTGATTTGCGCGGCGGCTTCCTCCCATGGTCGTGTCCGGTTTCCAAGGGCCGATATCAGGTTTGCTTCCAGCGGCGTATAGAATCGATTGATCCACGGTGCCAGAAACTCGGGGATCCGGCAGGCCCGCATAACGGCCCCGGCGATGTCGGGCGGCAGCATGCCGTTTCCCATGGGGTTGTCCGGAGAGGGGTTCATGCGCATCACAATACCTTCGGTGAAAGGTGCTTTCAAGAAAAAGATGGTGCGCTTTTTTGCTGCCCGTGCGCAGCGCCGGGCCGCTTCGGTTTTGATTTTTTAAAAAGCCGTTGGAAGCACAGAATTGTGTTGACGCTCCCACTGCCGGCCTCTATAGGAAAACGGAGAAGATATCCGCAGCCTTTTCGATTTTCACCACCGTCTTTGGGAGGAACAGACATGATACACTCGTCGCAGACACAGCAGCGCGCCGTCGGCATGCGCGTTTTGACCGATGATCAGATCTGGGAAATCCGGCAGGCGGCTTTCGATGTTATCGAGCGGGTGGGTTTCAAATGTATGCATGCCGGGGCCCGCAAGATGCTGGAGCAGGCCGGCGCCGTGGTCGACGGCGATATCGTGCGGGTGCCCCGCTACATCGTCGAACAGTGTCTGCTGACGACGCCCAAAGGGTGGACTATCTACGACCGCAACGGCCGGCGGGCGATGGAGGTGGAGGGTCGCAAGAGTTACTACGGCACCTCGACGGCCAGCCCCCGCACCCAGGACCCCCTCACGGGAGAATTCCGTGACACCCGCCTGGAAGACATCGCCACCGGCGCCCGGGTGGCCGATGCCCTGGCGCACATCGATTTTGTCATGCCTTTCGGGTCTTCTCTGAACGTCGACACCGATGCCGCCGATGTCCACGAATTTCCGGCCGTCGTGGCCAATACCGCCAAGCCGGTGGTGTTTATCGGCTACACGGCGCTGGGCTGCGAATACGTTTACGAAATGGCCGCCGTAATCGCCGGGGGCATGCAGCGGCTGCGGCAGCGTCCCTTCGTGATCGCCTATCCCGAGGCCATTGCCCCGCTCCAGTTCCCGGAAGAGGTTGTCGGCCGTATTTTCGTGGCGGCCGACCGGCACATGCCCCAGCTGCCGGGCGCCACCGTGCAAGCCGGTGCCACCGGACCGGTGACCATGGCCGGCATGATTGCCCAGATGACCGCCGAATCCCTGATCCACATCACCATCGCCCAGCTGCGGCAGCCCGGCTGTCCCGTTGCCATGAGCGGCAACGTCGGCATCCTGGACATGTCCACCGCCCTGATGGCCCTGGGGGCCCCGGAAAACAGCCTGGGGCTGGCCGCCCAGGCCGAGGTGGCGCAGTCTTTCGGCCTGCCCACCTGGGGACTGGCCGGCGCCACCGATGCCAAGACACTGGATGCCCAGGCAGGGCTGGAAAGCGCCTTTCACATTCTGGCCCAGGGCCTTGCCGGTCTCAACCTGATCCACGACGTGGGATACATGGCCAGCGGGATGGCCTGTTCCTGCCGGCAGCTGGTCATGGGCAACGAGATCATCGCCATGGCCAAACGTTTCGTGCGGGGCATTACCGTTGATGCCGAAACCTTGGCCCGCGAGGTCATCGAGGCCGTGGGCCCGGGGGGGGAGTTCATATCCGTCGATCACACTTACAGGCATTTCCGCCGGGAGCTGTGGACCGCCAGGCTGCTGGACCGCCAGAACATCGAGTCCTGGATCGATGACGGCAAGCCCTCCATGGAAGATCGCGTCGACGCCGAGGTGCGGCGTATCCTGGCGGACCATCGCCCCCAGGCGCTGGACGACAAGGTGCTCAGCGAACTGCAGCGGCTGCAGCGAGAAGGGGTCAGGGAAATACTGGCCTCGCTGGAGAAAAACTGAGGCCCGGGTTGGAGAAGATGGTGACGGGTGCCAAGCGAGAAATGCTGACTTTTTATGAAACCATCAGGGGAGATTGCAATGAAAAAAAGGTATGACGCCATCATCATCGGCGCCGGCATCATCGGTTGTTGTGTCGCCTTCGAACTGGCGAAAAAAGGGTACAAAACGCTCAATGTCGACAGGCTGCCGGCAGCGGGATATGGATCCACCTCCAATTCGTGCGCCATCATCAGGCTCCACTACTCCACCCCGGATGGTGTGGCCATGGCCAGGGAAGGCTATTTTTACTGGTTGGAGTGGGACAAGTACCTGGGCGTAAAGGATGAAGCCGGAATGGCCAGGTACATCAACACCGGCTGTCTTGTCATCAAAACGGAATTAAACAGGAATCTGAAATTTGTCATGGCCAGCCTTGACGAGCTGGGCATTTCGTATGAGGAGCTTTCCCCTGAGCAAATACGGGAAAGGATGCCTGTTTTAAACACCAAAAAGTTCTTTCCGCCAAGGCTTTTGACAGATCCCGATTTCGGGAAACCGACCGGCGATTCCATTGAGGGAGCCATTTTCATCCCCGAGTCCGGCTACGTGACGGACCCACAGCTTTCAACCCACAACGTCCAGGTGGCCGCAGAGGCAAAGGGCGCTAAGTTCCTGTTCAATGCAGAGGTTGCAGACATACTGAAGAGTAATAATCGTGTGGCCGGCGTCCGGTTAAAGGACGGATCCGAGTTTGCTGCCCCTGTCGTCGTCAACGTGGCCGGACCGCATTCTCACATCATCAATCGCATGGCAGAGGTAGAGGGGGGCATGCATATAAAAACCAGGGCGCTTCGGGCGGAGGTTTGCCATGTGCCTTCGCCAGAGGGTTTCGACTACGAAAGAGACGGCACGATCATTTCTGATGGCGACATAGGCTGCTATTCCAGGCCCGAAGTGGGGAACCACATCCTGATCGGCAGCGAGGACCCTGAATGTGATGCACGGGAATGGGTGGAGCCCGATAATTTCAACAGGGGGTTTACAGACCAGTGGACAACCCAGGTCATGCGCCAGGGTCAGCGTATCGAGGACCTCCATATACCGAACAAGCCCCAGGGTGTCGTCGATCTTTATGACGTCAGCACCGATTGGATTCCCATATATGACAAGTCCGATCTTCCGGGATTCTACATGGCAGTTGGGACTTCGGGTAATCAATACAAGAACGCCCCAGTTGTCGGCGTGCTTATGTCGGAACTGATCAAGAAGGTGGAGGGGGGGCAGGATCATGACCGAGATCCGGTAACATTCGTCATGAAGTATACCGGCCGGCTATGCGATGTTGGGTTTTTCAGCCGCTTGAGAGAGATTAACCCGGACTCGAGTTTTTCGGTCATTGGGTGAAAGCGCTGTCAGAGACGTTTTGAATGCCGGCTAAAAAGCGCTTTGGCCAGCAGGGCGTCGCGGCCGTAGATGTCCCGGTTGAAGTGCACCAATCCTTCCATGTCACGCCACACCGTCTGGTAGATGATGTGAATGGGCAGCGGTTTTTTAAGGCGCACGATGGTGTGCTCGCCGCTGGCGATGATCTCGTCGACCCGTTGGCGGTCCCACCCTTGTGCTTCCCCGCCCAGCACGTAGACCGCCAGCTCACGCGGCCTGCTGACACGGATGCAACCATGACTGAAGGCCCTTTCGGGGCGTGAGAAAAGAGCGCGCGCCGGCGTGTCGTGCAGGTAGACGTTGTGGCTGTTGGGGAAAACGAATTTCAGCGATCCCAGGGCGTTGGCGGGGCCTGGATTCTGCCGCAGCTTGTAGCGGTTCATCTGGCGGGGGGTGATTTTCTCCCAGTCGATGGCCATGGGGTCTAGTTCCACCGCGTCGGCCCCCCAGCCGCTGAAAAGGCGGATGTTTTCCCTGACGAGGTAGCTGCGGTCGCGTCTGAGCTTGGGCAGCATTTCCCTGCGTGCGATGCTGGGGGGGATGTTCCAGTAAGGGTTGAACACGATGTACTTTATGGCGTCGCTGAACACCGGGGTTTCGTGGTACTGCTGGCCCACCACCACGGGCATGTGGATTTCGACTTCATTTTCTCTGATGCCGGCCAGAATGAAACCGGCGATGTCCACGATGATGTAGCGGCGGCCCATGTCGTTGCTGACCCACCGCCAGCGCTCCATGCTGAGCTTTATGGTTTCTATCTTCTTGTCCACCGGGATGTTCATGGCCGCCAGAGTGGCCTTGCCGATAACACCGTCGGTGTCCAGGGCGTGGCGGTACTGAAAGCGTTTCACGGCCTCCAAGAGCGTTTCGTCGAAGAAGTTGACGTCGACCCCGGCCGCACCCAGGTCTCCGGTGGCGGCCAGCCGCCGCCGTATGAGGGGTATCCTGGGGTCCTGCATGCTGGCTTTGAGCACGGGACCCGGGGGGATGCGGGGCCAGCCGCCGGCCTCGGCGATTTCGCGGTAGCGCGCCAGGGTCTGGCGCAGGAAGCAGTAGTGGCGGTTTATGGGCGGCAGCGACTTGAAATAGTCATCCATGTCCGCTGCGTCCAGTGCATCGGTGACGATGCTCAAGGGGTCTAGTTCCCTGTCGGCGGCGTGGGCAAAGAGTTCGGGGTTGTCCTCGTGGGGCTGCACGCGGCCGTCTTGGACATCGGCCGAATAGGCCACCAGGCCAAGGGTGAGCAGAATGTCCAGGCTGGCCCGCGTGCTGGCATCCTTTCCAGGCCACATTCTTGTAATCTGCTCGATGCCGTAGTCCAGCGGTTCCAGTCCCTCACGGTCGGCCGACCGCAGTGTGCGGTAGATCATCTCGGCCCTGGGTGAAGGTCCCTGCAGTGTCATCCACAACGGTTTGAGCCCCAGCTCCTGGTATATCATGACCAGCGCCTGGTCGATTCTCTCGGCGGGGATCTGATGCCATTTGAATCCCAGCGAATCTGCAGGCGTGCTCATGAGCTGGGCCTCCAGGGCCTCCTGCAGCGTGGTAGCGACAGAAGGTGGGGGTGTCAGGAAAAGCGCCGCCACAACAAGCAGCGGCATGATCAGGCGGCGACAGGTAGGGTTCAGCATTGTTTTCTCCGCATCGGCAGGCCAGACGGTCCATCACCGCAGCAGGAAGACGGCGGCGTGCAGGCATTGTTTGACACCGGGCAAATTCCATGTAAACTGGGATAGACGGGGAAGGGCCGTGTTCATTTTAAAATCTCCGTGCCGGTTGTCGCTTTCACGACATCATTTTCTGCGGCGCGCCGGAGGTTACCAACAGAGGTTCCGGCCACAGGGGCGCGAAAAAAAACGCAATGGACCCATTTAGCAGAAGAATCCATCTCATTCAACACCTGAATCACCGGTTTTACGGCCTGGTGCAGAAAATACCTCTTTTCAGGCCTGAACCCGATGTCCAGGGGGAGGCGGCGCCCAAGACCATTTTCCTGCATATTCCCAAGACCGCCGGCACCTCGGTGAGACAGATTGTCAGAAAGGAATATCCCGGCCGGCAATGCCTCTTCATCTACTCGCACACCCCGGAGTTCTTCGCATCCATAAGGCCCCATCTCCCGGCGGCCCGGGCCATCTACGGTCATGTCTCTTACGGGATTCATGAAGTGCTGGGCATCCGCGGCCGTTACGTCGCCTTTTTGAGGGACCCCGTGCGGCGCGTGGTGTCCTTTTACGGCCATCAGGCCCGCAAGCGGGACAGTGAGTTCTATGGGCAGATAAAAAAAGGGCTCACCCTGCGCGAGATGCTGCGCTCGGGCGTCTGTCACCAGGTGAACAATCACATGGTGCGCATCATCAGCGGTCATGAGGGGGTGGAACCCACGGATGACACCGCTGTTTTCCGGCGGGCTGTGGACAACATCGAACGCAGTTTCGAAATGGTGGGCCTGGTGGAGCGGTTGCCCGAATCATTGGCCCTGCTAGGCAAGCAGATGGGTTTCAAGAAACCGTACCGCATCCCCCGGCGCAACGTGAATCAGCGCCGCCGTTCAATTTCCCTGGACGAAGGCACCCTGGCCGACATCCGGGCCCACAACCGCCTAGACCTGATGCTCTATGAACATGTGCGCCGGCGTTTTGAGTCCGATTTAAAAACCGTTGGACCGCAGGACAGATTTTGAAGGATCTTCTGACAGCGTAGGAAAGGTCTTTATTTGCCATCCGCGAATCGACGAAACGGGCGAAATGGCGAATTGAGTTGCAGGCGTTGTCCGCTTCTGGAGATGTATGGCGCAAGCATTGCCCGGTTGTCCGCCGGCTTTTTTCTTGACTAAATACAAAATAGCTGTTTTGTATTCAATTAGCAATTGTGAGCCTGCTTTTTTTCGTTTTTTAAGTTTTGAAGGGAGGTGGATTGCCAGAATTGATCACTGTCATTGGCCCGTTGCGATAACCCCTGTTTTCTGCTGCAAGGAGGAATTCAAGCCATGGCGAATAGAAACTTTCTGCTTTTTGTGGCTGTCGTAGTTGCTCTCATCGTAATTTCCCCCCTCGGGGCAGAGGTCCAGGCTGCCCCCATCAAACTGACCTATTCCAATTTTTTCCCGCCCACCCACATACAGAGCAAGCTTGCCGAGCAGTGGTGCCGTGAGGTCGAAAAACGCACCAACGGGGCGGTGAAGATCGATTACTACGCCGGCCAGACCCTGACCAAGGCTCGCCAGTGCTACGACGGGGTGGTGGAGGGGCTGTCCGACATCGGTTTTTCGGTACTGGCTTACACCCGTGGCCGATTTCCGGTCATGTCGGCGGTGGACCTACCCCTGGGCTACACCAGCGGCAGGGCGGCCACGGCGCTGATCAACATGGTTTACGCCAAGTACCATCCCAAGGAGCTCAGCGACACTAAAGTCATGTACCTGCACGCCCACGGTCCGGGTCTGATCTTCACCAAGAGCAAGCCGGTGCGCAAGCTCGAGGACGTGAAGGGCCTGAAGTTCAGGGGTCATGGCACCAGCGCGCTGGTGGTCAAGGCACTGGGGGGCACGCCGGTCCCCAAGCCCATGCCCGAAACCTACCAGATGCTTCAGAAGGGCGTGGTCGACGGCGCCGTCTACCCCATGGAGGCCAGCAAGGGCTGGAAGCTGGCGGACGTGACCCGATACTGCACGGCGGACTTTTCAGCCGCCTACACCACCTCCTTTTTCGTGGTCATGAACAAGGACAAGTGGAACGTCCTGCCGCCGGAAGTTCAGAAGGCCATCGAACAGATCAACAAGGAGTGGGCCGTCAAGCACGGTCAGGCCTGGGACGACAGCGACATGGCCGGCACCCGCTATTTCCTGAACAAGGGCGGCCAGATCATCGGCCTGGACGCCAAGGAATCGGCCCGCTGGAAAAAGGCCGTGGCGCCCATCGTCAGCGACTACGCCAAGAAGCTGGACAAAAAGGGTTTCAAAGGTGACGAGATCATCGGGTTCATCAAGACCACCCTGGAAAAGCTGCAGAAGTAGAACGAGAGCCCATGTTCAAGCTCGTCGACTGGATCACGGATAAACTCAAGATCATCGGTGCGGTCTGCCTGGTGGGCATGACGTTTCTGACCTGTGCCGACGTGGTGGGCCGCTTTTTCAATCACCCCATCTTCGGCTCGGTGGAGCTGGTGGGCTTCATGGCCACCCTGACCGTGGCCCTGGCGCTGCCATACACCCACAGCGTGCGGGGGCACATCGGGGTGGAGATGGTGGTGCGGCTCTTTTCCAAACGCACCCAGGCCGCCATCGAACTGGCCACCAGCGCGGTCAGCGTGATCCTGTTTTCGCTGGTCACCTGGCGCATGGCCCTCTATGCCCGCACCATGAAGGCCTCCGGGGAGGTTTCCATGAACCTGGAGTTTCCCGAGTACGTCATCATCGCCCTGGTGGCCTTCTGCTTCCTGGTTTTCGTACTGACCATCGTCAGGGACGTGCGGGCCAATATCGAAATCCTGCGGGGCCGGCGATGAGCCCCACCATGATCGGCATCCTCGGCATCCTCGTCATGCTGGCCCTGTTCATGACCAACATGCCGGTGGCCTATGTCATGACCCTGGTGGGCTACGCCGGATTCTCCCTCCTGATCTCGCCCAGGGGCGGGCTGAACCTGCTGTCACGCAACATCTACGAGGCCTTTTCCTCTTACGGGCTGACCACTATCCCGCTGTTCATTCTCATGGGCCAGATCGCCTTCAACAGCGGCATCAGCCGGCGGCTCTACGACACGGCCTACAAGTACCTGGGGGGCACCCGCGGGGGGCTGGCCATGGCCACCGTGTCGGCCTGTACGGCCTTCGGCGCCGTGTGCGGCTCCAGCCCGGCTACGGCCGCTACCATGGCCACCGTGGGCCTGCCCGAGATGAAGCGCTACAACTACGCCGACGAACTGGCCACCGGGTGCGTGGCCTCGGGCGGTGGGCTGGGCATGATCATGCCGCCCAGCGTGGTGCTGATCGTTTACGGCGTGCTCACCGAGCAGTCCATCGGGGCCCTGTTCGTGGCCGGCATCTTCCCGGCCATGCTCATCACCGTGCTGTTCATCGCGGCCATCTACATCATCTGTCGACTGGATCCCAGCCAGGGCCCGCGGGGAGAGAGGTTCTCCTGGGGCCAGAAGCTGCGCTCGCTGACGGGCATGATCGACACCATGGCGGTGTTCATCCTGGTGATCGGCGGGCTGTTCATGGGGCTGTTCACCCCCACCGAGGCCGCCGCCGTGGGCGCCTTCGGCGTGCTGGCGGTGTCGCTGATCCGTCGCCAGCTCACTTGGCAGGGGTTTGTCAACGCCCTGTTCGAGACGCTGCGGACGTCCTGCATGGTGATGCTGCTCATCGCCGGGGCCGTGATCTTCGGCAAGTTCCTGGCCGTCACGCGCATTCCCTTCAACATCGCCACCTGGATCGGGTCTTTCGACCTGCCGCCTTACATGATCCTGGGCATGATCGTTTTCGTCTACTTCGTGGGCGGCTGCGTCATGGACGCCCTGGCCCTGGTGATGCTGACGATTCCCATTTTCTTCCCGGTGGTAACGGCTCTGGGATACGACCCCATCTGGTTCGGCGTCATCATTGTGCTGGTGACCCAGATGGGCGTGATCACCCCGCCGGTGGGCATCAACGTTTACGTGGTTTACGGCGTGGCAAAAGGCGTGACCGGCGGGGTCCCCCTGGAGGCCATTTTCAGGGGGATCGTGCCCTTCCTGGTGGCGGTGGTGGTGGGCATCGTCATCATGGTCTTCTTCCCGCAGATCATCCTCTACCTGCCCAACCTGATGTACTAGCCCGGCGACCCATCACTATTCCAGTGCAGTTGCCCGGCAACGAGAGTTATTGAATTACTTAAGGACGTCCCCCTAGTGTGAGCGTCTCACCGGGTTCGGGCACGAGGGCATCGAACCCGTTGCTGCGCAGATGCTCGGCAAAGGCCAGGCTCTGGTCCTCTTCGCCGTGCACCACGGCGATTTTTTTGACCCGCAGGTTGGAATCGGTCAGAAAGTGCATCATCTCGTTTTTGTCTCCGTGGGCACTGAAGCCGCCCAGGCGGACCACGTGGGCCTTGAGTGGGTATTCCTTGTTGAGTACCCGCAGCAGCGGAGCGTCTCCCTTGCGGCCGGCCTGCTGGTACTTTTCGCCTTCCTCCAGGATGCGGCGGCCCAGGGTGTGCTGGGCCATGTAGCCCACCACCAGGATGGTGTTCTTGGCGTCGTGCATCTTGTAGCGCAGGTGGTGCAGGATGCGGCCGGACTCACACATGCCCGAGGCCGAGAGAACGATGTGCGGGGTCTGGTCGCGGGTCAGGGCGATGGATTCGTCCACGCTCTGGGTGAAGTGGATCTGGGGGAAGGAAAAGGGGTTCTGGCCCTTTTCCAGGAAGGTCTTGTGGGTGTCGCGGTCGTAGACCTCCGGGTGCTCGCCGAACACCTTGGTGATGTTGGTGGCCAGGGGGGAATCCACGTACACCGGCATGCGGGGGACTTTGCGCTCGTTGTAAAGCTCGTGTAGGATGTAGAGCAGTTCCTGGGTTCGGCCGAAGGCGAAAGAAGGAATCAGCACGGTGCCACCACGATCATAGGTTTCGTTGACGATGTCGGCCAGGTGGGGGCGCAGGTCCACGATGGGATCGTGGGTGCGGTCGCCGTAGGTGCTCTCCATGATCAGCAGGTCCAGGTCGATGTCGCCATTGTCGAAGGAAAGGGTGGGATCCCGGATGATGGGCTTGTCAAAGCGCCCGATGTCGCCGGTGAATCCGATGGTGAAGCGGCGGCCGTTTTCCTGCACCTTCACAATGCTGACGGCCGATCCCAGGATGTGACCGGCATCGTAGAAGGTGCAGCTGGTGTCGTGGCCCACGGTGACGGACTGCCGGTAGGGGCGACCGTCAAAGGCGGCGATGGCTTGCTGGGCGTCATCGGCCGTGTACAGGGGCTGGACGCTTTCGAGGTCGAACTTGGCCATCAGTTCCAGGATGCGCTGGGAATCGATGCGGTGGCCGCCTTTCTTGAGGAATTTCTTGATGCCGCCGCGATTTTTCTTAATGCCCAGTTTGCGCAACTTCTTCTCCTCCAGGCTGGAGAGGTAGGATCGCAGGGATTTGTAGTTCAGGTAATCGGCGTCCGATTCCTGGATGTGGGCCGAATCGGCCAGCAGGTACTCGCAGGCATCGGCCGTGGCCCGCGTGGCGATGATACGTCCGGCAAATCCATTGCGGATGAGCAGGGGCAGACGGCCGGAGTGATCGATGTGGGCGTGGGAGAGGACCACGTTGGTCAGCCCGGTGGGATCGACGGGCATTTCCTTGTTCTGACGCACGCTCTCCTTGCGACGTCCCTGGAACAGGCCGCAGTCCAGCAGCACACGATCGTTGGCGGTGGTCAGCAGGTGCATGGAGCCCGTCACCTGGCGGACGGCCCCGTAGAAGGTGATTTGCATGGCGAGATCCTTTCGGCGGTTCGGTGGTAGAGCCGGCCCCCGCCCGGGGGCGCTTGGGTACACCCGGGCGGGACGGGTGCGGTTGCCTGAATGTCGAGGTTATAGGCATCACGGCCGGCGCTTGTCAACTCGGCGCCAGCCGTCCCCGCCGGGGCGTGATGGATCCCAGGCGGTGCCGACCGGCCGCCTATGTTGCCGGAAAGATCATTGTGGGGAGGGCCTGGGTGCGTGCCGTGGGGTCTTTCGACAGCGGTATGCCGTCATGCCCGCGGCTTGCAAAGCGCCCGGATCGGCACTATCTAGTAGAGATATCCAATCGTGTTTCATAAAAACAGCATTCAGTGCAGGCTTTTTCGCCTGCCTGCATCTGGGAGATTATTGCATTGAGCATCAAGATCCACCTGCACAGCACCCATCGCCGGTACGCCGACGGAAAGGCGGTGGTTGAGGTTGAGGGCCACACCGTGGGCGAGTGTCTGCAGGCCCTGGTGGGGCGCTACCCAGGCCTGAAGCCCGTGCTTTTTGACGACAACGGGGAACTGCAACGCAACCTGGAAATTTATATAAACCTGGAAAGTGCCTACCCGGACGAGCTTTTGAAACCGGTCAAGCACGGCGACCAGGTTCACATCACCGTCATGCTGACCGGGGGATGAGTGAAACAAAACGGCAGCAACCCTGCCGGGCCGCTGCCGTTTTTGTCTTTTCTGCGCGCCCTCCCAAAGGTGGCGACAAGTCGGGAGCGGAGTGACCCGCTAGCCCTGTAGCGCCGCCGCCTTGCCCTCGGCGGTCTGCAGGCGCTGGGCCGCCGCTTTCTTCTTTTGCAGGCTGACGTCGCCGGCGTCCACGAACTGGATGCACTGCACTTCGCAGAAGCGGACGCACTGAGGATCGCCGTCGCACAGGTCGCACTTGATCACCCGGCGGTCGATGGTGTCGAAATGCATGGCGCCGAAGGGGCACACCGACACGCAGGTGCGGCAGCCGATGCACATTTCATAGTCCACCTCTACACGGCCGAGTTCCTCGTTGTGCGAAATGGCCTTGGCCGGGCAGGCGTTGAGGCAGGGGGCGTCCTCGCACTGCTGGCAGGTCATGGGCACGTAGATGCCCTCGTCTTCCCACTTGACCACCCGGATACGGCTGCGCGCCGGGTTGGACACGTGGTCGTGGCGCACGGCGCAGACGAGCTCGCACAGCCGGCAGCCGGTACATTTTTCGTAATCTATCTTGAGCACTCTGGCATTCGCATGCATGGCGTCTGTCTCCTTTGGTTACAGCTGATGGGACGGTTCCTTGTCCAGGCCGAGGCGTTTAAGGGTCTTTTTGAGCGGCCGGCCCTTCTTGTCGAGCCCCTTGTGCTTGTAGAACTCGTCGATCATCATGTTGAATTTCTCGCGGTCTATTTTGCGTCCCACCACATCCGGCGCGCCCCGCAGGCAGGGCTCGTCGAAGTAGCGGTGGTTAAGGGTGTCGCCCTTTTTCAGGTCGTCGCGGGTGAGCCCCTCGCGCAGGTTGAACAATCGTTCGATCATGTTGCAGCGCTCGGCGATGTCCCACAGCTCGGTGGGGGTGAACTCCAGTCCGGTGTTCAGGTGGATCACCCGGGGCCAGTCCTCGAAGTTGGGCAGCGTGGCGCCCAGAAAGACGGTGTGGTACTTGCAGATGCCCAGGCAGTCCACCGCCATGTAGCAGTTCTCCTGCCAGAACACCTGCCAGGCCTTGCCCTCGTAGGAGGTGTGCTCGGAGCTGAGCGGCCCGTCGTAGGGCACCGGGGTGCTGTAGATCTTGCGCAGCACCGGTTCCGGCAGGTGGTAGAGGTCGATGGCCGGACGGCTGCGCAGGTGGTCCGAGCCCCGCGAGGCCGTGGCCACGTTGAGCGCCAGGGCCGGGGTGGCGCGCTCGTCGGAGTGCAGGTTGTTCATGCCCTTGACCTGGATGAGGTAGTCGAAGGAGTTCTTGCCGATTTTTTCGGCCGCCGGAATGCCGCCGTCGGCCAGGGTATTGCCCAGCCACCCCTTGCGCAGGCAGATGCGGTGGATCATTTCCAGCAGGGCCTCGTCGTTGCCGAAGCGCAGGTCCAGGCCGTCGGTCTCCTTCTTGGTGATGATGCCCAGTTCGTAAAGCTCCATGGCCCAGGAGATGATGCTGCCGATCTCCAGGTTGTCCACGCCATACTGGTCCACCAGGTGGTTGCCGGTGAGCACGGTGACGGCATTCTTGCAGTCCGGCTCGCCGCCGAAGGCACCCTGGGAAGTGTACTCGGGACCCTCGTCGTATTTGCCGGCATAGGGGCCCGAGGGGATCTTGTACTGGGCGCGGCAGTGGACCTGGCAGCCGAAGCAGCCGGTCATGTGGTAGGGGCCGATGGTCTCGGTGGCGATCTCGTCCAGGCGCTCGGGCTCGATGTCGTCGGCGTACTCGCACTGGTTGTACTGGAAGTTGCGCGTGCGGATGCCGCCCCAGGAGTTGGTGGCGCCCCAGATGAAGGGGGTGCCCAGGGTGCCTTGGGTCTGGTTGACTTTAGCGCTGGTGATCTGGTCGATGAAGCGCTTGTTGTACTCCAGCGCATCCATGGGGTGGGCGATCTGGATGTCCATGGTGCCCCGGACGGCCACGGCCTTGAGGTTCTTGGAACCCATGACGCAGCCCATGCCAGTGCGCCCGGCCGAGTTCTTGATGCCGGTCATGACGTTGGCGTAGCGCACCAGATTCTCCCCGGCCGGTCCGATGACGCAGCTCTTGATCTCCTCGTCGCCTAGTTCCCCCCGGATGTCCCACTGGGTCTCGGTGGTGGTCTTGCCCCACAGATGGGCGGCGTCGCGAATCTCGATTTCACCGTTGTGGATGAACAGGTAGACGGGCTTTTCCGCCTTTCCCGTGATGACCAGGTGGTGGAAGCCGGCCCAGGCCATCTCGGGGGCGAAGAAGCCGCCCATGTTGGCACTGCCCAGCAGGCCGGTAAGGGGCGACTTGGCCATGATGTGGGTGCGCGCCGTGGCCGAGGCGCAGGTGGCCGTGAGCAGTCCGCCGCTGATGATCAGGGCGTTGCCGGGGCCCAGGGGGTCGCACCCCTTTTTGGTGTGGTTGTAGAGCAGGTAGGCATCCAGCCCGCGGCCGCCCAGGAATTTTTTGCGAATTTCCAGAGGGATCGGCGCGATGTCGATTTTTCCCGTGGTCAGATCGATGTAGGCGATCTTGCGGTTTAGTGCCATGCTATTTGACCTCCTTTTTCCTCAGTGCCTCTTCGGCGAGTTTGCGGTTGACATCCCAAACCGGACCGCGAACCCTGGGAAAATCCGGCCGAATCCAGGCCACCCGGTACTGCATGCCGCACTCCGGGCATTCGACCTTGTCCTGTCCGGGCTGGGGCGTCAGTCGTCCCATGCAACTGGGGTTGTGGCACCGGAACTTGCCGTAGGTGCGCGTCTTGCGAAGGCTCTCGGCAGTCGACAGCGGTTGGTTGTCCTTGGCCATTGGTCGCTCTCCTTTCCACCTCTCTCGGTCATCAGTTGGTTCATTATAATGAACATTCTGTAAAGCGCCATTTTGCCGCCAAAACATGTCTATGTCAAGAGAAAATAGGGGATTTATAACACATTAATGAATATACCGCCCGATATTGGCGATTGACAAGACACTTGGAAACAGGTATGCAGCAGGTATTATTGTTCATTGAGATGAACTTAATCGGTGACTTTGTAGGCACCTTTTTCCGTCGCCACCGGCGGCATTTCCCCTGGCAGACATGGGAGGAGATAGATGGCTTATTTTCAGGTAAACGACCGCTGCACGGGGTGCCTGGCCTGCGTTCAGAACTGTCCGGCAGCGGCTCTGGATTACAGGGATGAGGGCGAGCAGCGCACGCTGATGCACAACATGACCCGCTGCGCCCGCTGCGGAACCTGCTGGCGGGTCTGTCCCCGGGATGCCATTGAGTTCCAGTACCTGCTTAACAACCGCTGGGACGAAGTGGTCACCCTGGAGCTGGTGCGCTGCCGCGTATGCGGCGAGCCTGTGCACACCACACGGCTGGTGGATACCGTGGACGACAGGGTGGGGCCGCTGGCCGAGGACCTGTGCGCCCGTCACCGGGCCCAGCGCTCCTCGCTGGCGGTGGCGTATTCGCTGGCGGCCGGCAGGAGACTGAAGAGGGAGAGCGCATCATGATCATCGCCGATTCAAAACCACTGGAGGAGATCGCCCCGCTGCTGGAGGGCAGCCGGCGGGTGCTGGTGCTGGGCTGCGGCGGGTGCGTGACCGTATGCCGCTCCGGTGGCCTTGCCGAGGCCCGGGAACTGGCGCGCCGCCTGGCACACCCCGAATTTTTCCAGGGAGACGTTCCTGATTTCCAGGTGGCGGCCATCGAACGCCAGTGCGAACGGGACATGCTGGACGTCTATCTGGAAATCCCGCCGGACACCGACGCGGTGCTGTCCCTGGCTTGCGGGGTGGGGGTGCAGATGGTTTCCGACGCCCTGGAACCCCTGCCCGTGTTTCCGGCCCTGAACACCACCTTTATGGGCGGTGCCGACGAGGCCGGGTTATGGCGGGAAAAGTGCCGGGGCTGCGGCGACTGCGTGCTGGCATACACGGGCGGCATCTGCCCCATCGCCCGCTGCGCCAAGAAGCTGCTCAACGGGCCCTGCGGCGGCACCAGCAACGGCAGCTGCGAGGTCGACAGCACCCAGGCATGTGCCTGGGCCCTGATCTACTATCGGCTGAAAAAGCAGCAGAAGCTGCACCTGCTGGAAGAGATTTTTCCCACCCGCGACTGGCGTCCCGGCGGTGGCAACGGCCCCCGCCTCCGTCGCCGGGCCGGGGTGGCCGGCGGCCCCGGGGATTTCCGCTAACACTACTGCCATGATGAACGAATTCAATCAAGCCTCCCCCGGCTACCGAGCCCCGGCCGTAGTGCGGGCCTTCGAACTGCTGCGGGCCGTGGCGGCGGCGCCCGAAGGACTCAGCCTGTCGCAGCTGGCCACGCAGCTCGGGTTGAGCAAGAGCACCATACACGGCCTCATTCGCGCCCTGGTGCAGGCCGGCGCCCTGGACCAGGACCTGGAGCGGCGGCACTACACCCTCGGCAGCACCATTGCCGATCTGGCTTTCAACAGCTGGAACTACCTCGAGATCCACGAGAGCGCCCAGCCGGTGCTGGACGAGCTGTGCCGGAAGATCGGCGAGAGCGTCTTCCTGGGCATCCTCAGCCGGCGGCGGGGAGTCATCGTGGCCACGGCCGAGGCGGACAAGCCCCTCAAGATCTCTTCGCCCCCCGGCACCACCATCCCGCTGATGGCCGGTGCCGTGGGGAAAATATTTCTCGCCCGCCTGGAAGAGGAGCACGTGCGGCGGGTCATCGCCGAGAAGGGCCTGCCGGCCTACACGTCGCGTTCCATCACCGCCGAAGACGCGTACCTGGCGGAGCTCGACCTGGTGCGCCGGCAGGGCTTTGCCCTGGACAATGAAGAGTACCTGCCCGGGGTGCGGGCGGTGGCGGTGGGTCTCAAAAAGATCAGGGGCCTGACCCTGGCGCTGTGGGTGGTGGGGTTTGCGGCCTCGCTGGGAAACGGCGAGCTGCCGGCGGTCATTGATGCGGCCAGAGCGGCGGCGCGGCGCCTGGAAGAGGCGCTCGATAAAAAAAAGTAAGCTGAAACATAATAATAAAGGTGATATAGTGGAAAAACATCAAGCGTTGGTTGAAATGACATCGCGGCGCGACACGCGTCTGCTGATGCAGGTGGCCCTGGGAGAGGAGCCGGCCGACCTGGTGCTGAAAAATGCGCGTCTGGTCAATGTCTACAGCGGTGAGATCCTGGACGACCGCTGGGTGGCGGTAAAAGGCGAGTGGATCGCCGCCGTGGGCCGCGGTGAAAAGGACCTGCCCCCAGCCGACGAAAGCCGGGACGTGGGCGGCCGGACCGTGATCCCGGGGCTCATCGAGTCCCACACCCACCTGGTGTGGTATTTCAGCCTGCACCAGTTTCTGCCCCACGCCATGTGGAGCGGCACCACCGCCATCATCACCGAAAGCCTGGAAACCTATCCCATCATGGGCCGGGAGGGCGTGCTGGCCTTTCTGGACTCCTTCCGGGACCAGCCCATCAAGATGTTTGCCACGTTGCCGGCTAATATCTCCATCAGCCGGAGGGCCCGCGGCATTGCGCGCGAAGTCACCCGCGAGCTGCTTCAGCGGCCCGAGGTGCTCGGCATGGGGGAAACCTA
Organism: uncultured Desulfobacteraceae bacterium; assembly: GCA_964442705.1. Taxonomy (GTDB): domain Bacteria; phylum Desulfobacterota; class Desulfobacteria; order Desulfobacterales; family JALSRD01; genus JALSRD01. Next base: position 28,396 of record CAYUAQ010000020.1, on the reverse strand, counting down.
CTGGCAGGCCTTGCTGCAGGACCCCGGAGCCGTGCTGCCCAACCTGGAAGAAACGCTGCTTTGCGGAAAGACCCTCGAGGGGCACTCCGCCGGCGCCCGGGGGGCCAAGCTGGCCGCTTACACGGCCTGCGGCATAACGTCCTGCCACGAACCCATCGATGCGCAGCAGGTCATGGAGCGGCTGCGCCTGGGGTACTATGTCATGATTCGCGAAGGCAGCATCCGGCGGGACCTGGCGGCCATTTCGGAGTTGAGCGCCCGCGATATCGACACCCGGCGGCTGATTCTGGTGACCGACGGCGTCAGTCCCAAAGACCTGCTGGAAAAGGGCTACATGCAGTACCTGGTGCAGAAGGCCATCGACTGCGGGTGGAATGCGGTGACCGCCGTGCAGATGGCTACTGTCAATGCGGCCGAACGCTTCGGCCTGGGTGCCGTCATGGGGGGCATCGCGCCGGGGCGCCAGGCCGACCTGGTGATTATACCCGATGAACGCACCATCGCACCGCAGACCGTGATCAGCCGGGGTCGGGTGGTGGTAGACAACCAGCGCCTGCTGTGCGACCCGCGGCCCCACGTCTATCCCCAAGCTTGCCGGCAGACCATCCGGCTTCCCGGCCCCATGGCCGCGGCCGATTTCGCGGTGCCCTGCCACCGGCCGGACCGTGTGCGTGTGCGGGTCATGGAGCTGATCACCGATCTGGTCACCCGCGAGACGCACCTGGACCTGCCGGTGGCGGCGGGGTGCGTGCAGATCGACCTGCCGGAAGATGTCATCAAAGCCGCCGCCATCGACCGCACTTTCGAGCCGGGCAAACGCTTCGTGGGCTTCATCAAGGGCTTTGGCCTGAAAAAGGGGGCCGTGGCCTGCAGTGCCGCCTGGGACAGTTCCGACATCATCGTGGTGGGCGCCGACGATGGCGACATGGCATTGGCTGTAAACCGCATCGCCGAGCTTGGCGGCGGCTGTGTGGCAGCTGCCGGCGGCCGGGTGGCCGCCGAAGTGCCCATGCCGGTTTTCGGCATCATCTCCACCGAGCCGGTGGAGATTCTGGCCAGCCAGCTGGATGCCTTCAACCGGGCCGCCTCCCGCCTGGGCGCCCGCTCATCGGACCCCATGCTGACCCTGGTGACCCTTACCGGCGCCGCCATTCCCTATCTGCGCATCTGCGAAGAGGGGCTGGTCAACCTGAAAGACGATACAACCCTGCCGCTGTTCGTGGCGTGATCTTGTCTTGCAACTGCGGTCCAATTTGTGTTTAAGCACCTCTAGCAAACACAAACGAAAGGGGCGGAATCCATGAAAGCAGAGATCCTGGCCACCGGCGATGAGATTCGCAGCGGTGCCCTGGTTGACAGCAATTCGGCCTACATATCCCAGGAACTCGAAGCAGCCGGGGTGGAGGTGTTCCGGCACAGCTGCGTGGGGGACGATCTGAATGTACTGGTCGACATTTTAAGGGAAATCGGACGTCGGGCCGATCTCTCCGTGGTCACGGGGGGACTGGGTCCCACGGTGGACGACCTGTCTTCCGAGGCTGCCGCCCGGGCCCTGGGCGTCGATCTGGTGCTGGATCAGGAGGCCCTGTTGGCCATCGAAAACTGGTTTCGATCTCACAAGCGGCCCATGAGCGATTCCAACCGTAAACAGGCCCTGTTTCCCCGCGGTGCCCGGCGCCTGGACAACCCCCTGGGCACGGCGCCCGGATTCGAGGTGCAGATCGGCAGATGCCGTTTTTTCTTCCTTCCCGGCGTTCCCGTGGAAATGCGGCGCATGCTGGCCGCAGAGGTCATCCCCCGAATCAAAAAGCTGCAGGGCAGCCGGCACGTCTACCGCATACGCAGCGTGTCCACCTTCGGATACCCGGAGTCGGTGGTCAACGAGAAACTGGCCGGGTTCGAGGAGCGCTTCGCCGACCTGAAGCTGGGGCTGCGCGCCAAATTTCCCGAGATTCATGTACGCATCTACGGCCAGAGCGACGATGCCGGAATTCTGGAAAAGCGTCTGAACGAGGCCTGCCGCTGGGTGGCCCGGCAGATGGGCAACCGCCTGGTGTCCCTCGAGGGAAAATCCCTGGAGGCCGTGGTGGGGGAGATGCTCAGGGAGCGCAAGGCTACGCTGGCCGTGGCGGAAAGCTGTACCGGCGGCCTCATCGCCCATCATGTCACCAGCGTGCCCGGCAGTTCGGAATACTTCCTGTTATCGGCCGTCACCTATGCCAACGAGGCCAAGGTCAAGCTTCTTGGGGTGTCTGCGGAGACACTGGCGGAGAAAGGCGCCGTCAGTGAGGAAACCGCCCGGCAGATGGCCGAAGGCGTGCGCCGTATCACCGCTGCCACTTACGGCCTGTCCACCAGCGGTATTGCCGGCCCCGGCGGCGGCAGCGATGAAAAGCCGGTGGGCACCGTGTGCATCGGGCTGGCCACACCCCGATCATCTTTCGGCCGCCGGTACCAGTTTTTTTTCGACAGCCGCGCGACCAACAAACTGATGTTTTCGGCCCTGGCGCTGGACATCCTGCGGCGGGAGTTGCTTGGAAAGTGAAAAAGGTGTCAGGTATCGGCAGTCAGGTAACCGGCAACTATTTTATGGCGCCGCACATCATGGTCGATTCTGATTCACAACCGGTGGAGGAAGTGACGTTTCGCGTGGACGGCATGGCCCTGAAGGGCTTTCTGCACCTGCCGTCGAGGCTGCCGGCCCCGGTGGTCATCGGGTCCCACGGCATGCTGAGCGACAGCAGTTCTCCCAAACAGGTGACCTTGGGCCGGCATCTGGCCGGGGCCGGTGCCGCCTTCCTGCGATTCGATCATCGTGGCTGCGGGCAGAGCGAAGGGGTTTTCAGGGAGGTCACCACCCTCTCGGCGCGTCGCCGGGACCTGCTGGCGGCCGAGGATTTCTTACAGTCAAATTTCGACCTGTTGCCGGCGCTGGCGCTGTTCGGCAGCAGCCTGGGCGGCACCACCTGCATCGCGGCGGCCCCCAGGGTAAAGACCCGCCTGTGCGCCATGGTCTGCCTGGCGGCACCGGTGCGCAGCCGCCCGGTCATCGAGGCCGTGAGGGCCGACGGCAAGGTCTCACCGGCAGATATCGACCTGCTGGAGCAGCGCCTGTTCTTCGACGTTGGCCCCCAGCTTCCGTTGCTGCACGACATACTGGTGGTTCACGGTGAAAACGACGAAATCGTCCCCCCGGATCATGCCCGCGAAATAGTCCGGTGTGCGCGCGGAGACAAGAAACTCATCATTCTACCGGCGGGCGACCACCGCATAAGCAACCCCGTGCACCAGGCCGAGTTCATGCGGGAGGCCGTGGCATGGATTGTACAGCATCTATTTTCGAAATAAGTGTCAGGCAAAAGATGGGTGTCGGGTAAAAATGGGTGTCAGGTGTCAGCAGTCAGGTATCAGCTTCAAATGGCTGACGTCTGACGCCTGATTCCTGACAGCTGACAAAGGACAAACGGTTGCGATGGTACCTAAAAAGGGTCAAACGCTGGTGCTGGAGATCGAAGACTTGGCCTTTCGCGGCCGGGGCCTGGCCCGCCTAAACGGGTTCACCGTGTTCGTGGACCGCGCGCTGCCCGGGGACCGCGTGGAAGCCCGCATCTACCGCAAGAAGAAAAATTACGCCGAAGCCCGCGTGCTGGAAGTCCTGTCCCCCTCTCCGGACCGCGTGACGGCGCCCTGCCGGTACAGCGGATATTGCGGTGGCTGCACCCTGCAGTCCCTCTCCTACGAAAAACAGGTCTTTTACAAGCGGCGCCACGTGGCCGAATCGCTGGCCCACATCGGCCTGTTCAGCGGAATCCCGGTGCACCCCACCCGGGTTTCGGAACAGATTTTCGGCTACCGCAATAAAATGGAGTTCTCCTGCTCTGACCGCCGCTGGCTGCTGCCCGAGGAACTGGGACGCGACGACGTCACCCAGGGCATGGCGTTGGGGCTGCACGTGCCCGGCACTTTTCACAAGGTGCTGGACATCGAGGCCTGCCTGATCCAGCCTTCCCTGGGAAACACCATCCTGGGACACGTGCGCGAGTACATCCGCACTTCGGACCGGCCGGTCTACGGCCTGCGCAGCCACGAGGGGTTCTGGCGCTTTGTCATGCTGCGCCATTCGGTGGCGACGGACACCTGGATGGTCAACCTGGTCACCAGGGCCCTGGACAGGGAGGCGGTGCAGCCCCTGGCCGATGCGTTGCGGCGCGCTTTTCCCCGGGTCGCCTCGGTGGTCAACAACGTCACGGCCCGCAAGGCGGGCATCGCGGTGGGCGAATTCGAGGTCTGCCTGGCCGGCGTGCCCGTGATTACCGACCGCATCGGGGATCTGGAGTTTCAGATTTCGGCCAACTCCTTTTTTCAGACCAACACCCGCGGTGCCGAAACCCTCTACGGCATTGTCAAGGCTTACGCCGGGCTGAAGGGAAACGAGACCGTGGTGGACCTGTACTGCGGCACCGGGACCATTGCTCTTTTCCTGGCCCATCAGGCGAAAACGGTCATCGGCATCGAACAGGTGGCCGATGCCGTGGCCGACGCCCGCCGCAACTGCCGCCGCAACCACATCGACAACTGCCGCTTCGAGGCCGGAGACGCTGGCCAGGTGCTGGCCGCACTTGACGTCCGGCCGCAGGTGATGGTCATCGATCCGCCCCGGGCGGGCATGCACCAGAAGGTCCTGCGGCAGGTCATGGCCCTGGCGCCCGGCCGCATCGTCTACGTCTCCTGCAACCCGACCACCCTGGCACGGGACTTGGCCCTTATGGCAGAGGCCTACGAGGTGGCCGAAGTCCAGCCCGTGGACCTTTTTCCGCACACCTTTCACGTGGAATCCGTGGCACGGCTGGAGAAAAAGCCGTGAAAGGGGCTGAAAAAGGCGCCACATTCCAGGTCGCGCTGGTTTCCGCTCCCTGGCCTCTTTTCAATCGCCCTTCCATTCAGCTGGGATCGCTGAAAGCCTATATTCATCGGGAATTGCCGACCGTGCGGGTGTCCTGCCTTCACTTTTATCTAGCGGTGGCCGCGGAGATCGGCTACGGCACCTATCAGGCCCTGTGTGAGCGCACCTGGCTGGCCGAGAGCGTGTACGCGGCCCTGATGTACCCCGAACGGATCGAGGGCATCCAGGCGCTTTTCAACCGGGAAGCCGCCGGTAAAGCCGATCTGGCCAGTGTCGATTTCCAGGAACTGGTGGCGCGGGTCGGCCGGATATCAGAAAGACTGGTGGGAGGGGTCGACTGGCGCCGTTTCGGCCTGGTGGGGTTTTCCCTGTCGCTGTGCCAACTGACTTCTTCGCTCTACTTTGTCCGGCAGGTGCGCCACGCGGCCCCGGAAACCTTCATCGTGGTAGGTGGATCCACCTTCAGCGGCACGGCCGCCCGCCGGTTGACAGAAGGCTTTACCGAGATCGACGCCGTCGTCCAGGGAGAAGGGGAGCTGCCCCTGAAGGCCATCGTCTCGCGGCTGGCCGAAGGGGCAGCCGTGCCGCCATCGCTGCCCGGTGTGGTCACCCGACAGAGCCGCGATCACGAAAACACTTTCAGGCAAGTACGCCGCCTGGACGCGCTGCCGGTGCCGGACTATGACGATTACTTCGCGATGCTGCAAAACATGCCGCCCGCCCGCCGGTTTTTCGCGACCCTGCCGGTGGAGGCCTCGCGGGGGTGCTGGTGGCGAAGGCCAGCAGGCCTGAAACGGCTTCCGGGCTGTGCCTTCTGCAACCTAAACCTCCAGTGGAACGGCTACCGCAGCAAAGATCCCGCCCGCGTGGCGGCCGAGGTGGAACGGCTGTCGCGCCGCTACCAGTTGCTGTCGTTGGCCTTCATGGACAACGTGCTGCCCATTGGCAGCGTGGACGAGCTGTTCGAAAAGGTGGCCGCCCTGGGAAAGGACTTCAAGTTTTTCGCCGAAATCCGAGCCGGCTTCAGCCGCCGCAGTCTGGCGGCCATGGCAGCCGCCGGTGTCGAGGAGGTCCAGGTGGGCATCGAGGCCCTGAGCACACGCCTGCTCCAGAAGCTCAACAAAGGCACCAGTGCCATCGAAAACCTGGAGATCATGAAAAACTGCGAGGCCCTGGACATCAAGAGCCGCTCCAACCTCATCATGCACTTTCCGGGCAGCGACAGCGGTGATGTTGCCCAGACGCTGGAAGTCCTGGAATTCGCCAAGGTCTTTCGGCCGCTGCGGGTGGTGGGCTTCTGGCTGGGGTACGGCAGTCCGGTGTGGGCCGACCCGGACAGATACGGCATCACCCTGCTGGGAAATCACCGCCATTACGGCGTGCTGTTTCCGGGAGACATCGCCCGCCAACTGGTGTTCATGATCCAGTCCTACCGGGGCGACCTGATGCGGCAGCGCCGCTTGTGGCGGCCGGTCAGTGAAAAGGTGAAACAATGGCAGAAGACCTACAGCGCACTGCACGCCGATGGTCAGGCCGGCCCCATCCTGACATTCCGCGACGGCGGTGATTTTCTTGTCATCCGCCAGCGCCGCCTGGGGGCAAAACCCATGATCCACCGGCTCAAGGGGACCTCCCGGCTGGTCTACCTCTTCTGTCAGAAGCGGCGTTCGCTGAAAAGCATGGCCGGCCGGTTTGACCAGTTGAAAACCGAACAGTTGCGCTCTTTTCTGAAAATGATGGTGTCCATGAGGCTGATGTTCAGCGAGGGGGACCAGTACCTGAGCCTGGCCGTACCGCACCGCGCCGGCGCCCTGCAATCCTTTACCCAAAGAGCGGATTGCGAGCGCAATTGCGCCTTGACAAGGTGATGGGCAGCCCCTATTTTATTTTTTTGAGACAAATCTCATAATTGGACTATTATGGCAAGGCCCAAGAAACGACGCACAGTAGGGGTTCATCCCAGTGTCAGCTATTTCAAACCGCGGGGTATCCCCATGCTGGATCTGGAAGAAGTTCAGTTGACGGTCGACGAGCGTGAAGCCCTGCGGCTGGCCGATCTGGACAATTTGTCCCACGAAGAAGCCGGTCGTCTCATGGGCGTTTCGCGGGCCACCTTCGGCCGCATCATTCAAAGGGCGCGCCGGGTATTGGCAGATGCCCTTATCAACGGCAAAGCCATACGCATAGAAGGGGGCAATTACCGCATCGTCAGTGAGCAGCGGGTGTTTGCGTGCAACCGTTGCCGCACCCAGTGGAATGAGCCCCGGGGAACCGGCCGACCCGAAGCCTGCCCCGGCTGCGGCGGCGATGATTTCTTCAGGATTCTGCAGCCGGAGAGTGCGCCGGACGCAACGGGCAACCCTATAAAGGATTGAAAAGCGCCGCCGGCTTGCCGGTGGCCGCATTGAAAATGAACGTCATACGGCAACATAAGGAAACAAGGAGAGGTAAACCATGGAGATGATCTCTGGCGGCAGCTGTCCGTCATCCCAGCAGCAGAGCAACGCCCAGGCCCAGCAGGAAGCGGCGGTCAAGGGCTCACTGGAACGTATCAAGAACAAATTTATCGTCATGAGCGGCAAGGGCGGCGTGGGCAAGACCAGCACGTCGGTCAATCTGGCCGTGGCGCTGTCTAAAAAGGGTCTCAAGGTGGGCATCATGGATGTGGATTTACACGGCCCGGATGTGCCGCGCATGCTCGGCAGACAGCAGCTCCTCGATCTCAACGAAAACCGCAAACTCAATCCCATCAGCTACTCGGAAAACCTCAAGGTCGTGTCCATCGAATCCCTGACCGCCAACAAGGACGAGGCCATCATCTGGCGGGGTCCCATCAAATATTCGGCCATCCAGCAGTTTATCGGCGACGTGGAGTGGGGGGAACTGGATTTCCTGATCATCGACTCGCCCCCGGGAACCGGCGATGAACCCCTGACCATCGCCCAGACCATCAATGACGCCAAGGCCATCATCGTGACTACGCCCCAGGAGGTTTCGCTGGCCGACGTGCGCAAGTCCATCAGCTTCTGCAAACGGGTCAACATGGAAATATTCGGCCTCATCGAAAACATGAGCGCCTTCACCTGTCCTCACTGCGGCGAACTGGTGGACCTCTTCGGCTCCGGCGGTGGCGAAAAAACCGCCTTGGCCAGCGGGATACCCTTCCTGGGGAAGATTCCCTTCGATCGGCAGCTGGTGGCCTGCGGAGATTCCGGTACCTCCTATCAGGACACCTACCCGGACTCACCGGTGACCAGGGCCTACGAGGAGATCGCCGTAAAAATGGCTGCACTGGTGAAGTAGACACCAAACATCGGCACGCGGTACCGAAATCCAATACGCTCACGGTTGAAACCGACCACCATCGAAAAGAACGCCCCGTCATTTGCAAAAATGCCGGGGCGTTTGGCGTTGAGAGGATGTTTAAGCACCTGTTTAATGATTTAAGCAGGTGTTGCAAATTGATCGGGTTTGGGATAAAAAAAAGGCTTGTTTTGCGGTTAGGGTTTGCGCAAAAATCAGTTCGCAATTTTCAGGCGTTGAGGCGCTCGCCTGGCAAGGGCTGGAAACGCAGGAATATCAAGCATATTTCGAGTTTCCACAACGCATCCAGGCGGGATGGATCAAGGTCAGAAATGAGAAGTTATTTCTGAGCGAGTCCTTCATCCCAGCGGAAGGTCCGGAGAAGGAACAGGGTGAACGAACAGCAGATCAATCGGTACTGGAAGCGCATCGTCAATACCATGAATGACGGCCTGATGCTGGTGGGTCCCCAGGGAACCATCCTGATGGTCAACCGGGCGTTCGAGAATTTGACCGGCTACACCGCCGAGGAGGTGATCGGGCGTCCCTGCACCCTGTTGGAGTGCGACGCCTGCGAAAAAATGCTGCAGAACGAGGGCGGCGGGTGGTGTACGCTGTTCAGGGAGGGGCAGGAGGATCTGAAGCGCTGCCGGTGCATGATTGCCAGGAAGGACGGCACTTGGCTGCCCGCGCTGAAAAACGCCTCCGTGCTCAGGGACGGCGAGGGAAACCCCCTGGGGGTTGTGGAAACCCTCACCGATATTTCGGAGCTGGACCGGCTGGAGGAGGAGGTGGGGCGGCTGTCCCGCTGGCTGGATCATGAGGGGGGCTTCTGCGGCATCATCGGGGAATCGCCGCCCATGCTCAAAGCCATAGAGGTCATCGAGAAAGCGGCCCAGAGCGACGTGCCGGTGATCATATACGGCGAAAGCGGCACCGGCAAAGAGCTGGCGGCCCACGCCATCCATCGGCTGGGGCCCCGCCGGAAGGGGCCCTTCGTGCAGTTCAACTGTGCCGCCCTGAACCAGTCGCTGTGCGAAAGCGAGCTTTTCGGACATATCAAAGGGGCCTTCACCGGTGCCGACCGTCACCGGCTGGGGCGTTTCGAGGCGGCCAACAACGGAGACATCTTCCTGGACGAGATCGGGGACATCCCCATGTCCATCCAGGTCAAACTGCTGCGGGTGCTGGAGGCCAAGCAATTTGAGCGTGTGGGGGACAACATGCCCATTTCGGTCAACGTGCGCATCATCTCCGCCACCAACAGGAATTTGAGTGAAATGGTGGCTGCAGGTCGATTCCGGGAAGATCTGTTTTTCCGCATCAACGTCATCCCGATTTACCTGCCGCCTCTGCGCGAGCGGGCAGCCGACATTCCGCTGCTGGTCAGCACCTTTATCCGGCGCATGAGCAAGAAAACCGGCAAACCCATCACCGGGCTGTCCCGGGAGGCCATGGAGGGCTTCATGGCCTACCAGTGGCCTGGCAATGTCAGGGAACTCAAGAGTGCCCTGGAATACGCTTTCATCATCGGCGAGAAGGGCCGAATCGAACCGGAACACCTGCCGCCCCAGATTCTGCAGTCACCGGGGGAAGCCGCCGCCCCCGACGCTTGGTCTTTCGGCAGCGCCGCCGCCCGCGGGGCTCTCCACATTCTGGACACTCCGGAGCCCGAAGAGAGACGGGCACTGGTGGACGCCCTGCGCCGCACCGGGGGCAACCAGTCCCGGGCCGCCCGTCTGCTGGGCATCAACCGGGTAACCGTGTGGAACCGCATGAAGAAGTATGGCATCGACCTGAAAAAGGTGCTCAGCATGTCCGAATGAGACGCCCGCGGACAGGTATTTCACGTTTTTAGTACAAAAAGAGGGATCCTTTGTGACAGCAGGATCCCTCTTTTTAGGGTGTGTATGTGTCGCGGCCGGTTACTGCCTCCTGCGGCCGGCGGTTTCCCAGTCGTGGATCTGGGTGGTTTCGTAAACTTCCTCCCAGCCGGTCAACATGGCACGGATATGGGCGAAGATGGTGTGCCCGGTGGTGGTCATGTAAACGTGGACGATGATGAAGTTCAACAGCAGGAAGGCGATGACCAGATGTATCAGGGCGACCACCTCCAGATTGAGGAAGCTGCTGAGTCCCCATTGGGGCCACTGGTTGTAGGTATAGTAGAGCAGGCCGACCACCATCTGGACCGGCAGCAGGGCAGCCGTCAGACCCAGGTAAGTCAGGCGCTGCAGGGGGTTGTGTTTGGCACCGGGGGTTTTTTCCACCGGATGCGGCTTGCCTTTGAATATGCCCCAGGAATAGTACAGGACGACGGCAAAGAGCTTCTTGGTGGTAGGTACGTATTGGCGCCACTCGCCGGTGGTAAGCACCCAGAACACGATGAAGGCAAACAGCACCAGCCAGGAAAGCCCCAGAAAATTGTGCACGCTGACGGCGTTTTCGTAGCCCATCAGGTGATAGCTGCCGTGGATTTCCAGTCCGGTGATGATCAGCAGGATGATGAGCACAGCCTGCAGCCAGTGCCAGAATCTTTCAAAACGGGTGTAGAGATATATTCTTTTCATCTTGGCGGCATCCATACGATCACTTCCTCCTTCCATTCCTGGAAACGATTCTTCCCAAGGCGTGCAGGGAAACGCCAGCCAGGGCTCCCAAAACCAGCAGCCAGCCAGCCATGTCCAGCAGCTTGATGCGGTCGCGGCCGGGCATGTAAAAGCCGGTCAGGCATGCCAGGCGGCTGTCGGGGCGGCGATGGCATTCGGTGCAGGCCAGGGCCTTGTCCTTGGGCGCCACCATGTGCGTGCTGGGGTAAACGTAGCGGGTTTCCACGAAGTCGAAGCTGCCGCTGTAAGGCAGCTCGAGAAACTTCTGGCCGCGTGTCAGCGCATCCTGCCAGTCGAAAGTGGCCCAGTAGCCGTCAGGACCCGACAGCAGGGGGCCCAGGAGGGTTTTGTTGACCGTATCATAGGGCTGCCGTCCCCGGTGCACCTTGAAGGGAAAGATGCGGGCATTTGTATCGTTGCGGTCGCCCACAGGCCAGCCCACGTCAACGACATCGCCCGGATCGATCATGTCCTTGGCCGTCAGCGTCTGCACCGAGCCGTTGAACCACATGTACTCGGGCACCAGGTTCTTGGCCCATTTCATCTCGCCTTTGATGGACATGTAGCTGTGTTTGCCCAGGGGGCCTTCCTCGGTATAGGGTTTGCCGTCTTTGAGTTTGCCGGCCTTGGACCAGTCCCACCATACTTTTGTCGGCAGCACACGGGCCACGGTGGGGATGTGGCAGCTCTGGCAGGCCACCTTGTCGGTATGGTCGTTGGGCTTGCTGCCCGCCTTGTGCGGTTTGTCGCCGTGACAGGACTCGCACATGATCTTGGAGGCCAGGTCGTTCTGGATGAGGCTTTTGCGGTCCATGGCGGCCGGCGTGCCATAGATGCGGCCGGCGATGTTGTGGGAAATGGTGGTATGGCAGCGCACGCACTGAAACCCCTGGCCGTCTATCCCCATGTGGACATCCAGGGACTTGTTGGGCTTGGTCATGGAGGAGTCCAGGTCGCCGTGCTTGACACCGTCGCCGCCGCCGCCCCTGAAGTGACACGAGCCGCAGTTCCTGCGGGTGGGACGGCCGACGGACTGGACAGCCTCCTGGATGGACTGCTGGATTTCCTTGGCCATTTCGCGCTCTTCCGCATCTTCTGATTCATGAAAGGCGTGGTAGTCCTCGAAAGCCTCGCTGAAGTTGAATTCCGTCTGGCCGTGGCATTTCAGGCAGTCGATCCGGCCCTTCTTGCCGTTCCAGCCGATGTGGCAGGAGGCGCACTTCTGGTCGTGCATCAGATTGGTGGATATGCAGAAATTGTTGACCGAATACTGCGCTTTGCCCATGCGGTTGTCAGCCGGCGACTTGGGGTCCGTCCAGGTCCAGTGAAGCGTTTTTCTGATCTGTTCGTCGGCCTTGTTGTGGCAGGAAAGGCAGGCCTTGGTGATTTCGTCACCGGACAGAAACGCCCGCTGCAGTTCCTTCATCTTGGAATGGTCTGTCGTTACCCAGAAATGTCGTTTTCTGGTGGCTTGGTCGGCCATTCTTCTTCCCGGCGCCAGTTCGCTGTCGTTGTCGGTGGAGGCAAACAACGGCCCGGCCGCCAACAGAAGGATCACGAGCACAGCCGCGAAAGAGCGTACCGGTCGTGTCATGCATTTCGAAGATCGCATGATATCTCCTGTAGATATAAAATGATATTAGGTGATTAGCTTAGGAAGGTTGCTGGGGCGGCTTGAAAATACCGGGTCGCAGACATCCGCCTTGCCCCGGAAAATTCAGCCGCACCCCTTGAGCGCTTTCAATCCCTACTTGCATTTGGCCGGGGAAGGAGAGTCCGCGGCATGGGCATGCAGATAGGCGTGGATATCGGCCAGATCCTGTTCGCTGAGTTTGCTCCATTCTTCCTTGCACTTGAACTGATCGAAGTCCTTCTTTTCGAATACCCGGTCCCACTGGGCCTGGGTTTTGGCATCCGGGCTCAGGATGGGTTTGGCGGACGCAACTTCGCCGCGCTTGTGGCAGGCCTTGTAGACCTTGCGGTAGGTGTATTTCCCCTTGCGCTCGTTGGCCTTGGCGCCGGCCAGGCAGACGCCCACGGAAGTGAAGGTAAAAAGAACGGCAACCATGGCGATGATGATTTTTTTCATGTCGTTTCCTCCTGCATTAAAAAGGTAAAAATTGAAAGATATGGTAATATCGTACTGTTTATGCCTTCATCGTCTCACTGATAAAACGAAGCATCAGGAAACAATGGCCAGATAGTTAAAGTACAACGTAACGGTCAACTTTCTCCACCATTTCGGCGTGCCTGGCCTGGGTGGCGAAATCTTTAAAACCCACGCCGGGAACTTCATCCTCGCGTCCGTGCAGACCGTTGGCGCGGAAGCTGACGTCGCACACCGAGAGCTTGGCTTTGCCCACCAGTTTCTTGAAGTCCGGCTGAACGGTGAGCAGCACCGATCTGCCGGTAAAAAATATCTGCACCTCCTTGCCCTTGGCGTGGGCGGCCTCGGTCAGGTTGATGACATAATCGAGGTGCTTATCAGTGCTAACCAGTATTCCCAGGGTGTCAGCCATGAGCGGTTTCCTCTTCCATGATACTGCGGGTTAATCTTGACTGCCATGTATCGCAGCCGGTTGGCTTGCAAACGGATTGAACTACCACCAGCAGATGACCTTTTCGTGGGTGAAAATGTCATCCACCAGTGCTTCCCAGTCCACATCCCCCTGGTATAGGGGGGTTACCGTAGTAGTGTTTTCCTTGGACAGGGCGGCACTGAGTTTTTCGACGGTTTCATCCGGTTCCGAACGAAGAATATGAAGTATTTTCATTTTTGAGCACCCCCTGCACTAGAACGGTATGATGACGGTGGCCTCTTTGAGCTTTTCGGCCACGTCCGCCATGGTGACATACTGAAATCCGTACTTTTCCACATTGGCGGAATTGTTGGAAAAACGTTCTCCCTCCATTTCGTCCAGAAACTCCATGTTGTCATGGTAGGCTTCATCCATGTTGGCAATCTCGTGGTTGAGGACGAACATCTGGACTTCGGCGGCTTCCAGCAGGAGTCCCAAACTGGTGCGCAGGCCCTCGTACTGCTGGTCGACATCCTTAATGAGCACAGCGATTTTCTTCATCGTGAACCTATCCTTTCTTGATGAAGTAGCGGGTAAACCCCCCGTCGTCATCGTAGAATCCCAGGAATTCGTTGCTGCCCTTGTTGGCAAAGTCCGGGATGTCGTTTTTGGAACCGGGGTCGTCACCCAGCACTTCCAGAATCTGCCCGGCGGACAGGCCCTTCAGGGTTTTCTTGGTTTTGAGCATCGGCATGGGACAGGTCAGTCCCCTGGTGTCCAGTACCTGATCGGCTTTGATGTCTTTGAGGTCCATGGTTGGTCTCTCTCCTTTTCGTTGTTTTGTTGACTTCCACAGTCGCCGCGGCTGCGGACGACTGCTGTTGATGCGTATGTTAGAAAACGACAAATTTTTCCGTTTTTTCGTTCCACACGGCCGCCACTACCCACAGCAGGAAAAACGCGGTAATCAGCGGCATGGTGAGCGGCCAGGAGAGTATGTCGGGCAGAAAAATGTCTTTTCCCAGCCATTCCGAAATTCCCAAAAAACGAAACACTCGGTCAGTAAAGGCGTCCGAGAGCGCGAAGCTCACCAGGGTGAACATGAGCTTGGTCTGGCCCTCTCCCACCCGCCACAGGGTACTGCTGGCACAACCGCCCGCGAGCAGCATGCCGATGCCGAAAATGAACCCCCCGATCAGGCTCCCCAGAAAAAAAGAGTGGTAGATTCCCATGTTAGGCTCCTGCAGGTAGCTCCACTTGATCACGGCGGACCCGGCGATGTAGATCATCAGGCTGAGGGTCACCGCCTTGACCATATCGGCCTCGCCGGTCATGAAGGGACAGCGGAAGGCACGCACGAAGCAGAAGCGCGAGCGGTGCATCACCAGGCCGATGAGAAAACCGAAGAACAGCCAGCCGCCCAACTGCGTCTTGTCGACAATGCCGTAAAGGTAAAAAACAGCGACCACGGCCGCAATGACGGCAAACCCGATGCGGGGCTGGGCTTTGTTCCAGTCAATGCCCTGGCCCTCTACTTTCGGCTTCCTGGGTTTGGCTTTCACCGGCCTGGAGGGCAGGTTCTCCATTTCCCACAGCAGGTATTTAAGCCCCACCCAGGCGCCGGCCCCCAGGCCCAACATCATGGCAAAGCCACCGCCGGAGAACATGGCCACCGCCGTGTAGAAACCGCCCACATTGCAGCCCTTGGCCATACCGGCGCCAATACCCATGAGGATGCCGCCAACGATGCCCTTGCCGTATTCCAGGCGCGGTGCCCGCCGGATTTTGAACTGCCGGGCCATCAAGGCCGACGCAAAAGCGCCGACCATGATACCGAAGTTGGAAAGCGAGACCGGGTGCAGCCAAGGGGCCAGGGGGCGTTCCTTGGAAGTTCCCATCAGGTGATACACCCAGTCCCCCCAGTTGACGTAGCCGGCGGCGATCCCCCAGGGTGCCTGCCAGAGAAAAATCATCAGTGCGATAATAGCGATCAGGATGCCGGCCAGCCACGGCGGCCATTCACTGTCAAAAAGCGCATGATAGCTTTTAAGAGTTTCCTCCCGGGCGCTGCTCCAGAAACTTTCACTGGCCATTGCTGCCTCTCTCCTCCGAAGACCGCCCCGTCCGCCAGGGCTTTTTATTCATTCCGTGACCCGCAGGCCGGATTAAAACCTTACCGTTGCCGACAGATAGCCATCCCATACCTTGTCGACCACCGGGAAGATCGTGTCGAAGGCAGTAGCATCGTCGATCTTCACCGGTGCCCCCAGCGGGTTGCCGCTGCCGGTATAGTTGTAGTCATAGTACTTGACGCCCAACTGCAGGAAGAAGTTCTGTTTGAAAATCGGCTGGATCAGGTAAGCCTCGAAGGCGTTGCCGCGGACCGCCAGCTTGCTGCCGATGACGGAGTCTTCGGCGCCGGTGAAGGGAAACCAGTACTTGGAGCCGTAGTTGTACTCGAATCCGAAGCGGGCATCTCCCCACAGGGGCAGTATGACGCCGGTGTAGACGCTGTAGCCGTCCTGGGACTCCAGGTTGCCGTTGGAGCTGAGCAGGCCCAGGCCCATGGCGTTGTAAAAGGGGTTCTGGGAGAGACCGTCAGGGCTTGTGTGCGACCAGGAGCCGGCCAGGAAGAAGTCGATGTCCCATTCGAACCACTCGGCAAAGTTGGTGCGCAGCAGCAGCGTGGCCGCGTCCCAGGAGCCGATGTTGCTGGAGGGCTCCACGCGCGTGATGTACATGCCGCCGTTGGGCTGGAAGTAAAGCTCAGGTGTGCCGTCGCCGTTGGTGTCCTGGGGCATGACCGTAAAGGGCATGACCGTCAGGCCCGTGAACCCGTCGGTGATGTCCCAGGCGTGCGCCCAGTTGAAGACCAGGCTGGTGTTGTCGTCGTCGTAGAAAGTTGCGATGATACCGCCCAGGTTGACGTCGTCCACCTCCGCCTGGGAGAGCCCCAGCGACGAGGCATTGCCGAGGCCGCCCTCGTACCCGACGCCCCAGCAGAACTTGATGGCCGAACCCGGCACGCCGATCAGATCTTCGAGGCCGAAGTTGAGCGAGGCACCGTCGAACTGCCAGTTGATGATGGTGGCCAGCGGTGAGCCGCCTTCCAGGCTGTAGTTGCGGTATTCCAGCGGCGGGCCCTCGGTGGAGGGACGCCGGCCCAGTGAAAAGGCCACCGGAACCGATTCGCCCGCCTGGCCCTTGTAGAGAAAATAGGCCCGTTCCAGCCGGATGGTGTCGCCATAGGGCAGGCTGACGTCATTGCCGTCAAAGGTGATGTTGTCCATCTGGCCGTTGAAGACTCTCACTCCCGTGCTGTCGCCAAACACTTTGTAAGCCGCCAGGCGGCCGTCAAAGCTCAGCTGGTTGTTGACCTTGGCGTGCATATTGAGCCGGAAACGGTTGGTCCACACGGCGTCGTTGTCCAGATCCTGCTTGTCCGGCGCCGGCACCATCCCCGCGGCGGCCAAGGCGGCCATGCCCTGCTGGATCTGCTGCGCGGTGGCGCCGTTGAAGCCCTGGGGATAGGGGGTGAAAAAGCCCTGCATGAGCTGGGGAGGAGCCGTCAGCATGTCCTTGTAGTGGACCGTGTCCACCCGTGTCCTGAGTTCGAAGCCCAGGGAAATCTTGTCCGTGGCGGTGTGGATCTCGGCCCTGTTGAGGCGCTCATCCATTTCCTTGATTTCCTCTTTCTTCTCCGTCTGGGCCTTTTCCAGTTGCTCCAGCTTCTGCTGCAGTTTCATCATCTGTTCACTGAGCACCTTGAGCTGCTGCTTCAGCTCTTCGACCTCCCCGGCAAACACGCCGGAGCCGGGCCATAAGAGCAATAGAAATAAGAGCAGAACGCCGAAACAGACAGAGTTCCTGGCCTTGCCGTTAAAAAACGCCATCTTTTTTTCCTCCACTCCCTGAATGAAAAAGGTTGAAAGATATCCCCCGCACCCCTGCCGTTCGGATGAAGGGTAAACCCTGGCGGACTCTCCGAGGAAACCCTTCACGGGGGAGTTATTCAAATGCTGTGCCATGTTTTAAAAATTTCCAAAAAAAATATAAGCGGCTGTAAAGACAGTGCATATCTATTTTTCATAATTTTCTTGCCAGTCAGCATGTAAACTGTTAGTTAACACCTGTTAACTAGCAATTTACAGAGAGGGAAACAGTTCATGGATTTGAGCAAATACTGGAAAACCATCGTGGACACCCTGCAGGACGGCCTCGTGGTGGTCGATCCCTGGGGCAACATCAGGGCCGTCAATCCGGCCGCCGAAAGGATGACCGGCTACAAGGAGGAGGAGCTGATCGGCAGATCCTGCCGGATTTTGAACTGTACCGGGTGCCGCATCCGCGGAGAGGGGGCTGGCGAAAAATGGTGCGGCCTGTTTTCTGTAGGCTTCATGCTGGACAAGAAATGCCTCATTACCCAGAAAAGCCGTCGGGTGATACACATTGTCAAAAGTGCCTCGGTACTGCGCGATGAACAGGGAAGGGCCATCGGCGCGGTGGAAACCCTGCGGGACATGTCGGAGATCGTTCGCAAACAGCGCGAAATCGAGACGCTGCGCCAGACCTGCAACTTGAATGACGGCTTTTACGGGCTGCTGGGCAAGACCGCCGTCATGCAGAACCTTTTCGAAATCATCGAAAACGTGGCCCAGTCCGAGGCCCCGGTGATTATTCAGGGGGAGAGCGGCAGCGGCAAGGAATTGATCGCCCGGGCCATTCACAACGCCGGTCCTCGCCAGGACAAGCCCTATATAAAGGTCAATTGCGCGGCGCTCAATGAGAATCTGCTGGAAAGCGAGCTTTTCGGGCACATAAAGGGCGCTTTCACCGGCGCCGAGCAGACCCGCGTGGGACGCTTCGAGGCCGCCCACGAGGGCACCCTTTTCCTGGATGAAATCGGCGATATCCCCCTTTCGACCCAGGTCAAACTGCTGCGGGTCATCGAAGAGATGCACATCGAGCGCGTCGGGGATCACACGCCCATCCCCGTCAACGTTCGCGTGATCAGTGCCACCAACCGGAATATTGAGGCCCTGATCGAAAACGGAGACTTTCGCCAGGACTTCTATTTCCGCATCAGCGTATTTCCCCTCACAAGCCCGCCCCTGAGGGAGCGGCGGGACGACATTCCGCTGATCGTTCAGAATTTCATCAGCCAGAACGCCGCCAAGAGCGGCAAAAAAATTCTGGGGCTCACATCCGAGGCCATGCAGAAGCTGCTGAAATACGACTGGCCGGGAAATGTGCGTGAACTGCGCAATGCCATCGAATATGCTTTCGTGCTCTGTCCCAGCGGCGCCATCGACGTGGAGCACCTGCCGCCCAAAGTCACCACCGTCGGGGTGCAGCCCGCAGACCTGGAGCGAAATGGACGGGAAGATCTTTCCGAACGTGAGGAGCTCATTGACGCCCTCCGCAAAACGGCCGGCAACCAGTCGCAGGCGGCCAGAATCCTGGGGGTCAGCCGGGTGACCGTCTGGAAACGGATCAATAAATACGACATCGACCCGCGGCGCTTCAGCCGCAGGAGCGCTCGTGCGGATGAGCGTAATTAGAAAAGGTAGGGCATGCAAAAGAAAATAGGACTGGCGGCGCTGCTGCTGTGCGTTCTGGCGGCAGTCGGCTACCTGGGGGCGAAGTGGGTTGTCACCCGCCAGGTGGCCCGGCAGATTCAGAAAACCGTGGCAGAGCTGCCGGAGGTCAAAGCGGTTGAATATGGTGAACTGGATGTGGCCCTGTTTCGGCAGCACGTCAGCCTCAGGGATGTGACGGTGGTGCTGACGGTGCCGGACCAGCAACTGCACATGGAGCGCCTATCCGTAGACGGTTTCAAGGCCGGCGCAACGATTCCGGGCGGTCTGCACCTGGCGGTCGAGGGCCTGGATGTCAACGTCAGTGATCCCCTGATGAAGCCATTCCGAAAGGACCTCGAGCGCTTGGGGTACCGCAGGTTTAAAGCCTCTCTGGAGTGCCGCTACCGTTACGACGAAACGGCCGGAAAGCTCAACGTGGAGCCGTTTCGTGTGGCGGTGGCCCGCATGGGGGAAATCGAACTGGCCGTGGAGATGGCAAACCTGGACGTGAGCCGTTTGAAGACCGGAATTCAAAACCCCCTCGGCCTGGTGATGTTGCTGCCTTCGGCGGCGATTTCAAGCATGCGCCTCGATTACCGCGATGCCTCGCTGGTGCAGCGTGTGCTCCAAGACGGCGCCCGCCGCTCCGGTATGAGTGTCCGGCAATACACCCGCCGTGTTTCCGAAGATTTCACCCGGGCCATGGGAAACCCGCAGGACCCCCGGCTGCGGGAAACCGTCACGGCGGTGAACCGGTTTTTAGACAAGCCCGAAGAGATTTCGGTGCGCCTCTCTCCACAGAAACCGGTGCCCTTGCTGCAGCTGGTGTTCACCCGTGATCCGGCGGCCCTGGCCGTCCTGCTGGGCCTGCAGGTCCGCACCTGATGGGGCTTCCCGTCCGGCCGAATTTTAAGGGACCGTTTCCCCCCTGCGCGCCAGATACGCTATGGCATCCTGGTTTCCGCCTTCGGCCGCCAGCTTGAAATCGGCCAGTGCTTTTTCCTGGTCTCCGGCCAGAAGGTGCACCCACCCTCGGCCATAAAAATAGGCGGGCCGGTTGGGATCCAGCGCCACGGCGCGGTCGATGTCACGCAGGGCGTCGGCATACCTGCCCATTTCGCCCAGGCTGACCCCTCTGCCGAAAAAGTAGTAGGCCACGGTGGAATCCAGGGAGATGGCGCGACTGAAATAGCGTACGGCTGCCTTGTGGTTGCCGTACGCGGCACAAATGGCGCCCCTTTCCGACCACTGGCGCGCCTGTTGCGTGGCATCGGCGGCCGGCTGAGACTGCGGTCCCGTTGCCGCCGCCAGAGGCGGGACGATCAAAAGCAGGAGGACAGGCAGAATGAGAATCTGTCGTTTCATTGTATTCCCTCCACAGGTTAAGCGTTTGAGAAAACCGAGTGCCCGAAGAATGCAGATTCTGGCGCCGGGCTTCCCGCAGCCGGCACTCCCTGCGGACACGAATGGACAAAGTTATTATCGTCGGCCGCCGCTGAAACTTGAACCGCCGCACGGATATCTTTCGGGCCAGACCATCCATATCCCCGGCGGAGTGCGTCGGTCGGGGAAAATCAACCCCTCCTAGATTGGCCGAACGCTTTGAGGGGAACAGAAAGCGGCTTGTTTTCAAAAAGGGGGTCTGGTAAAGAAACCGGCCGTGCAGGCACTTGCGACGATGCGTTACCATAACATGTTAAAATTCAAAAAACCAGTCAGGGACACGGAATGCATAAAATATACGGTGGTGTTAATTTGTTCCGCGTTTCTCTGTATGAGTGGACCATTTAGGCTCCAGCGGCTCGAGGCCCCGGTGGTGGGGGCCGACATCGTGGAGTGCAATCCGGGCCGGGATGTGGGGGGCATGACAGCCATGGTGGGGGCCAAACCGCTGAAGGAGGTGGTGGCCCTGCGGGCCGGCCAGAGGGTTCAGGACATGAGATGAAAATACCAGTAGGTCAGCTCCGGTCCGGCGAACAGGTATAGGATGGCCCCCAGGGAAAGAAAGGGGCCGAAAGGCACGGCCAGCTTCAAATCTTTTCTGCGCTGGACGAAAACCAGGAGAAAGCCGATCAGGCTTCCGGCTACCGAACCGATAAATATGGTAAACACGACCCCTTTCCAGCCGATCAGCGCCCCGATCATGGCCAGCAGCTTGACATCGCCCATGCCCATGCCGTCTCTTTTGGTGATGAGCCGGTAGACGACGGCCACTGCCAGCAGGCTCCCGCCGCCCAGCAGGGTTCCCAGCAGGGCCTCCGTAAAACTTGTGCGCGGCAGCAGGAAAGAAACCGCCAGCCCGAGGACGATGCCGGGCAGTGTGATGATGTCCGGTATGATGCGATGATCGATATCGATGAAGGTGACCACGATGAGGGCGGCGATGAAGACAAAATACACCAATGCCGGTAGGCCGAGGCCGAATCTGGCAACGGTGGCCAGGGCGGTAAGCCCCCCCAGGAGCTCCACCAGGGGGTAACGCCAGGAGATCGAGGCCCCGCAGTTGCGGCAGCGGCCGCGCAGCAGCAGGAAACTGACCACCGGGATGTTGTCATAAAATGGTATCGAGCGACCACATTGCGGGCAGGCGGAGCCGGGTCTTATCAGCGACCTGGACAGGGGCAGGCGATAAATACAGACATTCATGAAACTGCCGATACACAGTCCGTACACGAAAGCGATGGTCTGGAAAATAGGATTCATGGGATTAAAAAGGTGAATTTGCCTCCCTCAGTTCTGCCTTATCGGCGCATGCCGCCAAAAACATGAAAACCCCTGCCGCCGAAACACCACTGGTAGGGGAGCCTAAAATTACGCGCCATACATTGTCAAACCAAAAAAAAGTCTTATTTTAGCAGATTACGGTAAAAGCACTTCAAGACGGCTTTCGGGAGGGCCGTCGATGGCATGTTTCGATAAACAGCAATCGGAAAGGTCGCCCAGGCAACTGGAGAACAGACTGCTGCGGCTTTTCCGGCGGGAGAGAAAATGGCCGAAACCGATCGAGACGATCTGATCAGTTTGATTGAAGAAGACGACGGGGACCTGAATATCCCCAAAACGCTGCCGCTCATGCCGGTACGTGATGTGGTGATTTTCACCGACATGCTGCTGCCCCTGTTTGTGGGGCGCGACAAGTCGGTACGCGCCGTGGAAGCCGCCATCGCCCGGGACGGGTTCCTGTTTCTGGCCACCCAGCGGGAGGCGGCCATCGAAAACCCCACCGAGGATGACATTTTTCGTTTCGGCACGGTGGGGCGTGTCATCCGCATGCTGAAACTGCCCGACGGCCGGGTCAAGGTGCTGGTACAGGGCCTGGCCAAGGGGCGCATCGAAAGATACGTGCGCAAGCGTTCCTTCTTCCGGGTGCGTATCGAGGTGATCGAAAGCGAGCCGGTGGCCGAAATCGACCTGGAAATCGAAGCTCTCATGCGCAATGTGCGGCAGTACGCCGAGAAGATTCTGGCGCTGCACGGGGAGCTGACCGCCGACATCGGCGCCATTCTGGGGAGCATCGAAGACCCGGGCAAGCTGGCGGATCTGGTGGCCTCCAACCTGACCTTGAAGATCGACGAGGCCCAGGGCCTGCTGGAAATGCTCGACCCCCTGGAGCGGCTCAGGAAGGTCAACGACATTCTCTTCCGGGAAGTCGAATTGTCTTCCATGCAGGCCAAGATTCAATCCGACGTCAAGGACGAAATCTCCAAGAGTCAGCGGGATTATTTCCTCCGGGAGCAGGTGCGGGCCATCAACCGCGAACTGGGCGAAAGCGACGAAAAGACCAAAGAGATTCAGGAGTACCGGAAAAGGATCAAGAAATGCCGCATGCCCAAAGAGGCGCACAAGGAGGCCTTGAAGCAGCTCAAGCGCCTGGAGATCATGCATCCGGATGCGGCCGAATCCTCGGTGGTCAGAACCTATCTCGACTGGCTGGTGGAAATGCCCTGGAGCAAATCCTCCCGTGATGTTTTCGATATCCGCCGTGCCAAGAAGGAACTCGACAGGGAACACTACGGTCTCGAAAAGGTCAAAGACCGTATCCTCGAATACCTGAGCGTCCGCAAGCTGAATCCGGCCATGAAAGGGCCCATTCTGTGTTTCGTGGGCCCGCCGGGAGTGGGCAAAACCTCTCTGGGCAAAGCCATCGCCAATGCCACGCGGCGAAAATTCATCCGCATCTCTCTGGGCGGTGTGCGGGACGAAGCCGAAATCAGGGGGCACCGGCGCACTTACATCGGCGCCATGCCGGGTCGTATTCTGCAGGGACTCAAGCAGTGCGGTACCAACAACCCCGTCTTCATGATGGACGAGATCGACAAGCTGGGCGCCGATTTCAGGGGAGACCCCTCGTCGGCGTTGCTGGAAGCGCTGGACCCGGAGCAGAACAACGCCTTCTCGGACCACTACCTCAATCTGCCGTTCGATCTGTCGCGGGTCATGTTCATTCTGACCGCCAACATCACCGACACCATCCCCGCGGCCTTGCTGGACCGCATGGAGGTCATCAATCTGGCCGGCTACACCGCGGACGAAAAGCTGACCATCGCGCGCCGCTACTTGCTGCCACGGCAGGTTCGGGAAAACGGCCTCAAAAAGGGCGTTCTGGAGATCAGCGAAGGGGCTCTGGAGCAGATCATCGCCGAGTACACCTTCGAGTCCGGGTTGAGAAACCTTGAACGGGAACTGGCCTCCATCTGCCGCAAGGTGGCCCGCCATCTGGCTGAGGGGGATAAGGGGCCTTTCAGGATCACGCGCCGCAACCTGGTAAAATACCTGGGTGTGCCCCGATATTACCCCGAGATGGACAAGGAAGAGAACCAGGTGGGGCTCTCGGCCGGACTGGCATGGACCCAGGCCGGCGGGGAGGTGCTCTACGTGGAGGCTTCGCTGATCCGCGGCAAGGGGGATCTCATCCTGACCGGGCAGTTGGGCGACGTCATGCAGGAATCGGCCCGTGCGGCCATGAGCTATGCCAAGGCCAACCTGACTTCCCTGGGGGTGAGGGGGAACCCCTTCGACCAGTACGATGTCCACATCCATGTGCCCGCCGGCGCCATTCCCAAAGACGGCCCTTCGGCCGGCACGGCCATGGCCACCGCCCTGATATCGGCCCTTTCCAAGCGCCCGGTGCGCAGCGATGTGGCCATGACCGGCGAAATCACGCTGCGCGGCAGGGTGCTGCCCGTGGGCGGGTTGAAGGAAAAAGCCATGGGGGCGCTTCGTTCGGGTATTCACACGGTGCTGGTGCCCGAAAAAAACAAGCGCGATCTGGCCGAAATCCCCAAAACCATCCGTCGCCGGATACGGTTTGTTACGGTCAAACAGATGGAGCAGGTGCTGGATGTGGCGCTGGAGAAAAAGGCCCCCCGGCCGCGACGCAAAGGGCCGGCCAGGCGGCCGCGTCCCAAACAGGCCGGATGACGACCAAAGGCAAAAGAAACAGACCAGTAGTCCCGAAAACCCCAACCGAGAAAAAAACCAATTGCATGCGCATACTTGCCGTGGATACCGCCTCGATCAGCGCATCGGTGGCCGCCCTGGAAGACACTGAACTGCACGCAGAACTGGTGCTTGCCACGGGGCAGACCCACTCCCGGCACCTGATGGAGATGATCCACCAAGTGCTGAGCTTTTCGTCCTGGCCCCTGGAAAGCGTCGATGCCTTTGCGGTGAGTCTGGGGCCGGGGTCTTTTACCGGTCTGCGCATCGGCATCAGCACCGTCAAGGGTCTCGGAACGGCGTTGGAAAAGCCTGTGGCCGGTGTTTCCAGCCTGCAGGCGCTGGGCCTTCAGTGCGCCCTTGGAGGGTTGCCCGTCTGTGCGCTCATCGACGGCCGCAAGGGAGAGGTTTATTGCGCCAGGTACCGCCGGAAAGGCGGTCAGCTGGCAGCCGAGGGGCGGGAGGCGGTTCTGCCTCCCCGCGAAGCCATCCGGAACATCGATGAGCCGGTTATTTTTGCTGGAAGCGGCGCCCTGCTTTACCGGGATCTGATTGCTGGCATGCTCGGTGAGCGGGCGTTGTTTGTCCCCCCGGGATCCGACCTGATTCGTGCTTCCAGCGTAGCCCGGCTGGCTCGGGTGCCGCTTCAGCGGCCGGAGGCCTGTCGGCCCGAAAGTCTGGCCCCGCGTTATATTCGCAGGCCGGATGCCGAGATCCCTTCGAAGGGGCCGGTGTGCGGCTGAAAAAAGGCGTTCCCTGTTTTTTGCTCTATTATTGACAATTTACCAGCAGACTGATAAAAATAAAGGGTCGAAACACATGCATCCGGTTGAGGGTGAAGACGGAAATACCCCCGTGAAGGAAAAGATGATCTGGGCTGAAACGCCCCGCGACACCGCTTTCCCCATTGCACGTCCGGGATACGGCGTTATCGGTGCGGCTGCATTCGTGACGGCGATTTTTGCGGTGCTGGGCCTCAAGCTGCCGGCATTGCTGACATTGGCGGCAGGCGGGTTCTGCGTGTGGTTTTTCAGGGACCCGGACCGCATGACGCCGACCGGCCGGGGGGCAGTGGTCGCCCCTGCCGACGGCAAGGTGATCTTTGCCGGCAGGGATGACGGCGGTCCTTATTGTGATGGACCCTGCCAGCGGGTCAGTATTTTCATGTCCATTTTCAACGTACATGTCAACCGCATCCCCTATGACGGCGTGGTCACCAGAATCGCTTATCACCCGGGAAAATTTTTCTCGGCCAACCTGGACAAGGCCGCGGAGCAAAACGAAAAAAATGCTGTTTTTATAGAAACCCCGGAGGGCCGGCAACTGTGCGTCATACAGATCGCCGGACTGATCGCCCGGCGCATCATCTGCAAACTGCAGCCCGGTGAACAGGTGCGGCGC
Source organism: uncultured Desulfobacteraceae bacterium (assembly GCA_964442705.1). Taxonomy (GTDB): domain Bacteria; phylum Desulfobacterota; class Desulfobacteria; order Desulfobacterales; family JALSRD01; genus JALSRD01. The sequence goes on along the minus strand of CAYUAQ010000020.1, from coordinate 2,643 downwards.
GGCAGGCGGTTTGGCATGATCTGCTTCGGTTCGCGTCTCGATCTGTATCTGCCGGACAGTGCGGAATTGACGGCAACAGCCGGCCAGAAAGTTAAAGCCGGCACAACTATTGTGGGGAACCTGTCATGAGAAAACGAAAACGGTCTGATGGAAGCAGGGTGCGTCGGGGCATCTACGTGCTCCCCAATATATTTACCTCATTGAACCTGTTCTGCGGATTTTTCGCCGTCATTTCTTCCATCAACGGCAATTTCATTGCGGCCGCCGTGGCGATTCTGGTGGCGGCTGTGTTCGATCTGCTGGACGGCAAAATCGCCCGGGCCACCAACACCACCAGCCAGTTCGGTATCGAGTACGATTCGCTGGCCGACCTGGTTTCCTTTGGGCTGGCGCCGGGGTTGATGATGTATCTGTGGGCCTTGCAGTCGCTGGGCCGCATCGGGTGGCTGGCCGGTTTCCTGTTCATGGCCTGCGGCGCGCTGCGCCTGGCCCGGTTCAACACCCAGGCCGGCAGTTCCTCGGGCAAATATTTCACCGGTCTGCCCATTCCCGCCGGAGCCAGCACCGCCGCCACGGTGATACTGTTCAGTCACCGCATCGGCATCCAGGGTGCGGATTACCCCGTTGTCATGCTGATTCTGCTGTATCTACTCTCCTTTTTGATGGTCAGCACCATCAAGTATTTCAGCTTCAAAGACCTGGAACTGTTCAAGCGCATCAACTTCAACGTACTGGTCGCCACAATTCTGGTGCTCATTTTCGTCGCAGCCCAGCCCTCCCTGGCGCTGCTCCTGTTCTGGATCGGCTTTATCCTGTCAGGGCCCGTGAACTATTTCCGCCGCCACCGGACCGTCCTGGAGGAGGAAGTAGAACCGCCGGAACCCGAGAACCACGGTTCATTTTCCATCTGAACCCCCGCTTGGTGGCGTGACCCGTTGATTTCCCATTTTCCATAACATTTCACTGCCGTGCCGGTCCTGTGGCGGGGCCGGCGTTGGTTCTGCCAGGTGCTGAAGCCCGTTGCCAGGACCGTTACCAACGAGGAAAGGTTGTCATGAGTACAAAAAAACCGAATGTGGCCGTGGTCGGCGCCACCGGTGCCGTCGGCAACCAGATGATCGCCTGTCTGGAAGAGAGGAATTTTCCCCTGAAATCGCTGCGCCTGATGGCTTCCAGCCGCTCGGCCGGACGTCGGCTGCCTTTTCGGGGGGAAGAACTCACGGTGGAAGAACTGACCGAGGATTCTTTCGGGGATGTCGACATCGCCCTGTTTTCAGCCGGCGGCGGCACCAGCCAGCGTTTCGCACCGGCCGCCGCTCGCAGCGGGTGCGTGGTGGTGGACAACTCCAGCGCCTGGCGCATGGACCCCCTGGTGCCGCTGGTGGTTCCCGAAGTCAACCCCCGTGCCGTGGCGGGGTACACCACCAAGGGGATCATCGCCAATCCCAACTGTTCCACCATCCAGATGGTGGTGGCCCTGTACCCCATCCACCGCCGGGCCGGCATCAAACGCATCGTCGTTTCCACCTACCAGGCCGTTTCGGGCACCGGCATACGCGCCATCGAGGAACTGTCTGCGCAGACGAAGGCCGTCATGGAGAAAAGGGCGTGCCCGCGGGAAGTTTATCCCCACCAGATCGCCTTCAATTGCCTGCCGCACATCGATGTCTTTCTGGACAACGGCTACACCAAGGAAGAGATGAAGATGGTCCACGAGACGCGCAAGATCATGGAAGACGACAGCATTGCCGTGACGGCCACCACCGTGCGGGTTCCGGTGTTCTTCGGCCACTCGGAAGCCGTCAACATCGAAACCCGGGAATATATCAGTGCCGGCGACGTGCGGAAACTGCTGGAAACCGCACCGGGCGTTCAGGTGGTCGACGACCCCGGCGAAAACCGCTATCCGCTGGCCCTGAATGCCGAAGGCCAGGACCTGACCCTGGTGGGCCGCATACGACAGGACGAATCCATTTCCAACGGCATCAACATGTGGGTTGTGGCCGACAATATCCGCAAGGGGGCTGCCACCAACACGGTGCAGATCGCAGAGCTGCTGGTGGAAAAATATTTATAGTGCTGTCAGGCAAAAAATAACTGCTTGACTGCTTGATTGAAATTTAATAACTTTTAAAAGTTTAAAGAAAGGGGCGGCGTAGCGCTGCCCCCGAATGTTTTTATGCAGGAGAGGAACGTTGGAACGTATACCCATCACCCGACAGGGGTTTGAAGCCCTTAAAAAAGAACTGGAAAAGCTTAAAAAAGTCGAGCGGCCCCTCAACATCAAGGCCATCGAAGAAGCCCGGGCCCATGGAGATCTTTCGGAAAACGCCGAATTTGAAGCCGCCAAGGAACGGCAGGCTTTCATCGAGGCGCGCATCAACGAACTGCAGATGAAGCTCGGCCACGCCGACATCATCGATCCCGATAAACTCCCCCGGGACAGGGCGGTTTTTGGAAGCCGTGTGGTTCTGGAAAATCTGGATACGGGCGAGAACGTGGAATACCAGCTTGTGGGGCCTGACGAATCCGATATCAAGCAGGGACGTATATCCGTCTCCTCACCCCTGGGCAGGGCCCTGATTGGACATGAACCCGGCCACGAGGTGGTCATGGAGGCACCCGGCGGGAAACGGTGCTACG
>CAYUAQ010000019.1:15636-47787 GCA_964442705.1 uncultured Desulfobacteraceae bacterium | reverse complement strand
TCCGTCTAATGCCCCCCTGCAGCGCAGGCACTTCAAGAAACCGGGATATCCGCCACGACAAGGAGCTCCGGATGAAAAAATCGCTTCTCCTGCTGATGCTGACGTTCTGCTGCACCGCCCCCCTAACCGCCCCCCCGGTTCTGGCCGGCCAGATCGTCACCGATGAACTCAGGTCCTGGGCCCATGCGGCCGCCACGGCAAAACCGTCAGCCCGGAAACCGCCCGCCCCCGGCAGCGTCGCCGTGCTGTATTTCAGCAACCAGACCGGCCGCAGCGACATCGCGCCCCTACAGAAGGGTCTTGCGCTGATGCTCTCCACCGATCTGTCCAGGATAAAGGGATTGAAGGTCGTCGACCACGCCCGCGTTCAGGCGATGTACGACGCCCTGGGGTTGAAGCCCTCGGATCCCCTTTCCACCAATGCGGTGCTGCGTCTGGGCAAAATGCTGGGTGCCTTCTATGTGGTCTCGGGAAGCATTGTCAGGGGGCGTATCACCGATCTTAAAATCACGGCCAGCTGCATTGAAGTGCCCAACGACATGCTCCTGGACCAGCCGGTCAGCGCAGGCGACCTGGCGGACCTGGTGTCCATGGAAAAGGAGATTTTATTCGACCTCATCGATGCCTTTCAGCTGGGGCTGAAACCCGACCAGCTCAAACGGCTTGAAAAGCCGCTATCTTCCGATATCGACGCGCTCTATCTGCTTTTTAAGGCTGTCGACGCCAGCGACCGCGGCAAATACGAAACCGCCGCCGAGTTGTACAGGCGGGCCCTGCGCCAGGACCCCCGGCTGGCGGTGGCGCCGTCGGCGCTGACCGAACTGCAGGCCAAGGTGTTCGTGGCCCGGGCGCCCCAGCCGCCGGCTGTTCCCGCCAAGCCCTCACCGGAAAAGCCCGCCCAAAAAGCGGCAGCGCCGGCAGTGCCGGCTACACGGGCGGTGCCGGCACCGGCCGAAGTGACGGCAGTGGCCCCGGTGAAGAAGCCCGCACCGGCCCAAGAAGCAGCACCCCTGGCGGAAACCAAACCGGCCGTACCCAAGGCGCAAACGACTCCGCCGGTCACCGAACCCGCCGCGCCCGCCCCGAAACCGGAAGCCGGCCCAAAATCCGCCCCCCCGGAAAAGAAAAAGATGTCCACCGGTACGATTGTGGCCATCGGACTGGGCGCCGCCGCCGTTGTCGGTGCCGTGGCCCTGGCGGCCGGCAGTGGGGGTGGCGGGGGGGGAGGCGAGGCACCCGCCCCCGCGCCGCCGCCCGAACCGGAGCCGCCCCCCGCGGGACCCCAGATCACGGGCATCGATCCGCCGACCGGATCGGCGCTGTCCTGCACTTCCGCAACGCTGACCTTCACCTTCGATAGGGACATGGACACCGCGGCCGGACAGATCGGCGTATCGGTAGAGGACTGGCCGTTCAGCGGGACCTTCACCGATGCCCGCACCTACGTGATCTCCTGGGAGGACAACTGCCCCGAGTCGGGCAACGCCGACGACCTGCCCGCCTCCATCACCTTCGTCTTCGCCAACTTCCAGGACACGTCCCAGACCCCCCTGGAAGGAGATGCGGAGTTCACCTTCGACCTGACCATGTGACACCTATGCCGTCCGTCAGCCCTGACTTCCATCCGCGAAACCATCTTCCCCGCTGCCGGCTGCCAGCGGGTGCATTCGCAAGCTGTGGGAGGTTTGCCAAGGGGATGCTCCTGGCAGTGGCGCTTCTTGGCATTCTTTCCATCGGAGTTTACGGCGCTTCTCAACCTGGCGAAGATGCCTCTTCAAGCGTTCTTCACTTGACCCTTCAGAAAGCCGTCACCCGTGCTTTGGCCCAAAACCGCCTGCTGCGCTCTTCCGAATACGCTTTAAAAAACCGGAATCTGTCGGTGGCCACCGCACAATCCGACCTGGACATTAAAATCAGGCCCCTCTCCAACATCGGGACCTCCGACGAGGGGGACCGCCTGACAGGAGGGGTCAATCTCCGCAAAACCTTCGAAACGGGCCTCAAGGCTTCCATTTCTCCGGAATTCGGCCTTGTTGAAGACGGCTTCCGGGGTGAAATTGCAGCCAGGCTGGAAATGCCGCTTTTCAAGGGATTCGGACGGACACTCACCCTTGACAAAATCAACGCTTCACGATTTGCCCTGCGGTCTATGCAGCGCACCTACCATCTATCCAGAGTCAAAACAGTCCTGGATACGGTGACCGCCGTGTATGATGTGGTGCGCCAGAAACACCTGGTGGATCTGTTTCAGGAACGCATCGCCAAACTCGAACACCACCTCCAGGATGTCCGTTTGCGACAACAGGTCGGCATCGCCGGCCGTCTGGATGTCTACCGGGCCGACATTCAGCGACGGGACGTGCTGGACAGTCTGACCCTCGCCCAGGAAAGCCTGCAAAACGCCGCCGACCGCCTGAAACTCATTCTGGCCGTCTCCCAGGGGCGATCCCTCAGGGTCTCGGCTCCCCTGGACATCGCGCCGGCGGACCTGGACACCGCCCGGGCCACCGAGATCGCGCTGCGCCGGCGTGTTGAAATACATCAGGCTGAAGATGCGGTCGGAGAGGCCAGACGCCAGTCTGACGTGGCCAAAGAGAACCTGCTGCCGGCTGTCAACCTGGTGGCCGGATATGTCAGCTCGCGTTCATCCGCCATACTAGGGGACATTTTCCGTCCCGATGACGCCCGCTGGATCCTGGGTCTGTCCGGGGGTACGGACTGGGCCCGACGGGCCGAGAAAATGGCCTACCGGCAGCGCCTAAACGACATTCAGGCTGCTCGGTTGAAACTCCGGCACACCCGTGAAGAAGTCAGACGGGAGGTGCGTCAGCAGCTGGATGCACTCCGGCGCGCCCGCAAGCGCATCGACATACAACGGGCCATGATCCATCAAGCCGCCGGCAAGCGTGCACTGGCAGTTGTCAAATTTCGCCACAACATGGCCGATAATTTCGATGTCATGGATGCCGACCGGGAACTTCAGGGCGCGCGCCGCAGCCTGCTCAATGCTCGTATCGATTACATCGTTGGCATTTACCGTCTGCGACGGGCTCTGGGGACCCTGCTGAAAGACTGAATCCTGAAAATGAACTCGGCAATAAAAACAAAGGCCCTGCCCTTGGCGGTCCTCGTGGTAGCCCTGTGTGGTGCCACCATCGTGTTCGGGGTGCGCCTGGTCAAAACCGACGTGGCCGATCCCGCCTACCAGGTGGCACAGGTGGAACAGCGGGATTTTATCATTCGTGTAAACACCGTCGGGGTGTTGGATGCAGCGCGCTCTCACGTGGTTTCATCGGCCATCCGGGGAGACAAAGGAAAAATCATCTACCTGATACCCGACGGCAGCCGGGTATCGCGGGGGCAGGTGCTGGTGCGTCTCGACCCTTCGGTCTTCGAAGAAGAAGTCCGGCGCCTGAAGGGTGAAGTCGCAAGCCTTGAAGCCGCCGTGGAATCCGCCTCCCAGATGCTGGAGTGGGAGAAAGCCCAGGTGGACCGCGAAATCCGCAAGGCCCGCTTCAATCTCAAGATCGCCCGTCTGGAGCGCGAAAAACTGGTAAGCGGCGAAGGGCCCATTCAACTGGCCCAGTACCGGGCCGAAAAAGAAAAAGCCCAGGAAGAATATCGACGCTACAGCGAATACATCGGCAGCCTTAAAAAATTGCAAGAACGCGGCTTCGGCAACCAGGATGAAATCGCCCTGGCCGAGCAGACTCGCAGCGAGCTAAGGGGAAAATACGAATCAGCCAGGCAGAAATTCATCAGCTACCGTGACTACGTATTGCCGTCCCTATCCGAAACAGCCAACGCCAAGGTTGAAAATGCCGCCCTGGAACTAGAACAGACCCGCCGGGCCTCGGTATTCAAAGTAGCCAAGGCCGCCTCCCTGCTAAAGGAGGCCGGGGGGCGTCTCGATACAGCCGAGGCGTCGCTGCAGTTGGCACAAAAAGAGCTTGAAAAAACCACCCTGCGGGCACCTTTCGACGGCATTGCCATCTTGCATGAGGCCTTTCGTGATGGACAGAAGCGCAAACCCCGCGTGGGAGACCGCATCTGGCAGAACCAGCCCCTGCTCTATCTCCCCGATGTCTCGCGTATGGTAGTCAAGACTCAGGTGCGGGAGGTCGACCTGCACCGGATTTTCATCGATCAGTCCTGCCGGGTCAGCGTGGACGCCTATCCGAACACCTTTTTTGAAGGACGGGTTTCCTTCATCGGTGCCCTGGCGGCTCGCCGTACGCGTCAGGCCGGCGGAGAGAAGTACTTTCAGCTCACGATCTCCCTGCAGGGCAGCGACAACCGGCTGCGCCCCGGCATGACTGCCCGCACCACCATCCTGACGGACGAGGTCCGCAACGCCTTGACACTTCCCGTTCAAGCGGTCTTTGAAGAAAATGGACAGCGATTCGTCTACCGCCAAGGGGGGAGCAGATTTTACCGTGTCCGTGTGATTGTAGGCCGCCGCAACGAAGATTTTGCCGAAATTCTCTCCGGTCTTTCGGCGGGCGACCGTGTCAGCCTCTTCAAGCCCGAAGCAGAGCACCGGGGATAGCATGTCATCGCCCTGTCTGATTGCCGCCAGCGGCCTCGTCAAAACCTACCGCAGGGGGACATCGTCGTTGTCCGTACTCAGAGGCATCGATTTCACTGTTGAGCAGGGAGAGTTTGTAGCCGTAATGGGGCCTTCGGGGTCGGGGAAAACCACCCTTCTGCACATCCTGGGGTGCCTGGATACCCCCTCCGCCGGCCGTTACCTGCTGGACGGCACCGATGTCACTGCTTTATCGGATCCGGCTCTGTCCCGCATCCGGGCGTGTCACATTGGTTTTGTTTTCCAGACCTTCAACCTGATTCCTTCACTGACGGTGCGTGAAAACATCGCCCTGCCCTTTGTTTACGCCGCTCCGGGCGATGATGCTGAAAAGCGTGTACGGCGGGCCATGGAGTGGGTGGGGCTGGGTCAGCGCGCCGACCACCGTCCGGCGGCGCTTTCTGGCGGCGAATTGCAGCGTGCGGCCATCGCCAGGGCCCTTGCCATAAGGCCAAAACTGATTCTGGCCGATGAGCCTACCGGCAACCTGGATCTTGAAACCACCCGCGACATCCTGGATCTGTTGGTCAAAATGCACGCCGACGGCGCCACCATCATCATGGTCACCCACGATGGGGATGTGGCCGCCTGTGCCCAGCGCCGTGTTCTACTTACAGACGGTGTGCTGGTCTGACCGGGGACTGCTGCCTAGTGATTAAAATTGCCGCCATCCTGCGCATCGCCTTCCGATCCCTTTTCCAGCAGAAACTGCGCTCCGCGCTGAGTATTCTGGGAGTCATCTGCGGTGTCATGGCCGTAATGGCCATGGTGGCCATCTCCGAAGGTGTAAAACAGCGAGTTCTGTCTCAGATCGAACAACTGGGCATCCGCAACATATACGTAAAAGCGGTTTCCCTTACCCCAGACCAGGCCCTTCGTGCACGCGAAAAACACACCGCCGGACTGAACAGCGCCGATCTGCGGCACATTGTGGCCGCCTGTCCCGACGTGGAGCAGGCGGCTGCGTTGGTGGAACTGACCGCCGCCCTGCCGGCGGCCGCCGGCAGGATGACGCCTCAGGTGGTGGCTGTCTCCTCGAACTATGCCCGCCTACAGAGCCTGAGTCTGGCCAGGGGACGTTTTCTATCCGATCTGGATTTCCGGCGCCGTAGCCTGGTATGTGTGTTGGGTGACGAAGTCGCCCGGGCGCTGAAACCCGATGCGGCGACTCCCGGCAGCCTGATCCGGATCCAGGGACACCTCTTCCAGGTAATCGGCATCCTGTCCAGGATCGACCACCAGGCCGAAGGCGGGCCGGCCATTTCATCCCGGAATTACAACGCCATGGTTTTCATCCCTCTGGATTCCCAAACGAGCCTTGAACAGTCGCCCCGGGATCTTCTCTCCGGAGAGGTCAGCGAAATCGTGATTCAAGTCAGAAAAAGGGAACAGGTGGCAGGGGCCGCCCGCATCATTCGGCGCACCCTGGAGGTTTCCCATCGGGGAGCCGCCGATTATCAGCTGGTGGTGCCGCTGGAACTGCTCCGTGAAGCTTCGCAGACCCGGCGTACTTTCAACCTTTTCCTGGCCGCCATCGCCAGCGTATCCCTGGTGGTGGGCGGCATCGGTATCATGAACATCATGCTGGCCACGGTGTCCGAGAGAACCCGCGAGATCGGAATCCGCCGTGCCGTGGGGGCCGCCCGCGGCGACATCGTGGCCCAGTTTCTTATCGAGGCCGTGGTGTTGACCGGCATCGGCGGAATCCTGGGAGTCCTGGCCGGCATGAGCGCCGTGGCCCTGGTGTCTTCCCTGGCCGGCTGGCCTGTAGCCGTCAACTCATGGGCGGTTGCCCTGCCTCTGGCCACGTCCGTACTGGTAGGCATCTTCTCCGGCCTCTACCCAGCCTTCAAAGCGTCACGCCTGAACCCTGCAGAGGCCATCCGCCAGGGATAGGTGCAGTCACCGTATGGCCAGGATACGCCAGCGGTTGTCTTTTCTGCGAAGGGTGAAGAATACCACCGGTTTTTCCGGCTCCGTCTTCAGGGCCAGGTACACAAAGGCTTTTCTGCCCTGCAGCGTGATCTTGGGGGGGCCGAAATCCCAGCGCACGCTTTTCATCTTCCGGGGCAGCGCTTTTACAAAGGTCTCCTTGTCGACCACCCGGCCGTCCTTTTGAAGGGTGAAGGTGGCGTGCTTGTCCAGCAGGGCGGCAAACCCGGCCACATCCCGCCGGTTCCAGGCCGCCTCGGCTTTGAGCAGCACATCTCTGACACCGGCCTCTTCGGCTGAATGCGGTTTGTAGTCCTCCAGGCTGGTGGCGCAGGCCGTCATCAGGAAACAAACGGACACCGCCCCCAACAGACAGAAAAAACGGCCGCCGGGCCAAGAACCCCTCCAGTGGTTTCGGCAGGTTGTCATGGCGCCCCCTCCGGCATCATATCCTCGATAAGACCACGGTTGTCTTGCGTTCTATAGATATCAGAGGATCCGCCCCATTGTCCAGATGGATTCGGCATTTGAAAGGGAACGGATTTCTGGTATGGTGAAAAGGCGATGAAACGGCCCGTCGACCCGGTAAAATACACGCCTCCCCGGCTACCGCCCATGGTTCGCCGCGACCGGCTGTTCGGGCTCATGGACGCCATGGCGCACCGGCCCATAACGGTAATTTCCGGCCAGGCGGCCCAGGGAAAGACATCGCTGGCAGCCGACTATCTGCGCAGTCGCCGGCGGACCACCGCCTGGATGCACCTGGACAGCCAGGACGGCGAGGCAGCCAATTTTTACCTTCTGCTCGTGCGCGCCATACAGCAGGCCGTCCGGGAAAATCTCAATGATTTCCTGGAATACCGCCATGTCATTCTGGGCACCGCCGACGACCATGCCAGAATTGCCGATCCCCTGGCCCGGCTGTGGCGCCGCCTTCCGGCGGACCTGGTGCTGGTGATCGATGGCCTCGAAACGCTGGCGCCGACAGCGCCGTCACGGCTGCTGGTCCGCCAGATAACCGCCCTGGCCCGCGACGGCGTCAGGCTGGTTCTGATTTCCAGGACATGGCCTCCCATCCAAATGCAGCGATCCGTCGTACGGCGGCAGACGACGGTGATCGACAACGAAATGCTGGCCTTTACCCCCGGCGAAATCATTACCTATTTCGAACGCCTGCATGGCATTTCCCTGTCTGAAAGCGCGGCTGGACGTATCCACGGCATCACCGACGGCTGGACCGGCGGACTGGTATTGCTCTCCCAGGCGCTGCAGCGTCAACGCGGCGAAAAACGGCACCGCTACCTGTGCGAACACCTGCCGGCGCGCATGACAAGCGAGACCATGCCCTACTTTTCGGAAGAGATCTTCAACGTGCTGGATCGCTCCCTCCAGGCTTTTCTGATCCGGGCGGCGCTGCTGGATGTGGTCGACCCGGCGCTTCTTTCCGACGCCTACGAAAACGGGTGCACGCAAATGCTGATGCAGCAGCTGGTTCGGCAGAATCTTTTCATCCACGCCTTTTTCGACCGGCAGAACCGCCCCCTTTACCGTTTCAATCAGCTGTTCCACGATTTCCTGCGCTCCATAAGGCCAGTGCACCTGTCCGACCGTCAGCGCGATGCCTTTTATCTCAAAGTCGCCGACCATTACTGGCGGGAAGGCCGCATTTCATCGGCCATAACATATTTCATCCGCGCCCGCAGTTTTGACCGGGCGGCCGCCGGCATCAAAAAAATCGGCATCGACTGGATGATCCGGGGCCGCGGCGCGGATCTGGCCGCCGCCCTGAGCGCTCTTCCCATCGCCATGGTGTCCGATGACCCCTGGCTGCATCTGCTAGAGGCCCTCAGCCGGCGCATCCGTGGCGGGGCCCGCAACATCGACGGCTTCCAGACGGCCCTGGGGGCTTTTCAGGATGCCGGTGACACGCGGGGCCAGCTGCTCACCCTGGCCTTTCTCATCGAAGCCCATATTTTTTCGGGAAACGACACCGCCGCCTGCCGCCGGCGCATCGACGAGGCCGAGCAGTTGCTGGCTGAAAACAGTCGAAACCCTTATTTTACCTATGCCAAGGCACTGCTCTGGCTGCAGGTGGGATTCGGGTGCATCGCCGGCGGCTTCGATCCGGCCAGGGGACTGTCGGCCTGCCGCAAGGCGTGGCTGCTGGCCAGGCAGATGGAGGATACAGCCCTGATGACCAACGTCGCCATCGTGGCGGCACTGGGCCACGTCACCGCCGGCGAATTCCAGCAGGCCGAAGAGGCCCTCGACGGAATCGGCGCCTCCCCGTACTCTGCGACCATGACCGAATATCGCCTGCTGAAAGCACTGGTGGATGTCAAACTGCCCCTGCGTCGCGGGGACCTGGCGGCTGCCGCGCAGCGTCTGGACACCATCGGAAGAGAAATCGAATCCTACGAACTGCTTTTTCTGTACCCGGTCTACCTGGACATCCGCGGCTTTCTGGAAATCTACAGTGGAAGGTTTGCCGCCGCCGCCAAAACCTGCCGCCATCTGCTGGACGTGGCCGCGTTTGCCGACAACAGCATTTACCTTGGAATGGCGCACCGGTTGAGGGCCCTCAAACTCTACTACCAGCAGAGGTTTGTCGACGCCCGTGCCGCCATCGAACAGGCCGAAGCCGCTTTCGACACGGACCGGTCTACCCAGCACCTCATGTGCGTCCGACAACTCAAGGGCCTCATCATCTTGAGGCTCGGGCACGTCGACCAGGCCGCGAAACTTTTTGAACAGGTCCTGCCCTATTTTGAAAAAACGGGCAATATGCAGTCGTTTATCGAAACCCACCTCGCCTATGGGCTGCTGTCCACCAGCCCTTCCCACCAGCCCGCGGCCCGGGATCACCTGCAAACCGGCCTGAAGCTGAAAGCGAAGCAGGCGCTGTCCCATTTTATCCATCTGACCCCCCGGGATCTGGAGCAGGTTGAACTGCTGGCCGCCCTGGTGGAACATGACCGGACGTCAAACCGCCGCCCAGACCCCGGAGCGGCCGAAAACGCGGCCATGCCCCTTTTCCCCGACATCCATTCCAGCGGAAGCCGCGTCGGCCCGGAGCCTCCGGCGCTGCAAAACGACGCTTCCGGCGATACACTGGTTATACGCACCTTCGGCCGCTTTCAGGTAACCATCGGCGATGGGCCTCCCATCGATCCTGCCCACTGGGGCGGGCAACGCCCCCGGCTGCTACTCAAATGCATCGTGGTGCACGGCCTGGTGGATATCCCCAAGGAAATTCTCATCGATGACCTCTGGCCCGACAGCACACCCGCCGCCGGCAACCGCAATTTCAAGGTGACGCTGCACCGTCTGCGGAAAATTCTGGAGCCGCGCCTCGGAAAAAACCAGAAATCATCTTACGTAGAACTCAAAGACGGGCGGGTTGCGCTGAATCCGGCCCGCTGCCGGGTTGACATGCAGGAGTTTGTGCGGCTGTGCCAGGACATCAAACGTCTGACCATTGGCGAAGAGTCACACCGCATTCTGGAACTGGGGCACCGCATCATGGCACTTTACCAGGGAGATTTCCTGCCCGAAGAGCCCTATGCCCCCTGGGCGGAAATGAAGCGCTGGGCCCTCAAGGAATCTTACCTGTCCGTACTGATGCAAATGGCCAGAATCTACGAACGCCACCGCATGCCCGATGAAGCCGCGGCGTGCTGCGAGGCTGCCATTGCCGCCGATCCCTGCATCGAAGAGGCCAGCCAGCGGCTGATAAAGCTGTACGCCGCCGCCAATCGCCGCGGAGAAGCCGTAAGGGTCTACAAGCAGCTCTGCCGCTGCCTGCAGACCGAACTGGGGGTCAAACCCGACAAGGCCACCACACGCCTCTATCAGCAGCTGGTCGAGGCCTGATCCGGCCTGCCTGCCGCCGTTGTAACCTTTTTTTAACCTTCCGGCTGATAGTGTTATTTTATCTTTCCGCAGATCAACTCGCGAATAATTTTCTCTTTCGTTTTCAAGCCAAAACCATGGCAGGCAACCTGTTAACCAACACAGATAAGGAGGCGCTATGAAGCTTGACCGTCGACAATTCATACAGGTCACCGGCGCTGCAGCCGCCGGGCTGGCCATCAGCGGGCTGGGGTTTGATCTCAGGCCGGTCAGGGCGCGGGCCCAGATGCTCAAAACCAAGTACGCCCGGGAGACCGGCAGCATCTGTCCCTACTGCGCGGTGGGCTGCGGCATCATCGTGCACACCAGCAAAAAGGGAAACGGCCGTGTCATGAACATCGAGGGCGACCCCGATCACGTCATCAATCGGGGGGCCCTGTGCTCCAAGGGGTCGGCCCTGTCCCAGCTGGTGGAAAACGACACCCGTCTGACCGAACCCCTTTACCGCGCGCCCCACGCCACAGAATGGCGGAAAGTGTCCTGGCAGTGGGCCCTGGATCAAATCGCCGAGCGTATCCAAAAAACCCGCGACGCCTCTTTCGAGGCCCAAAACGCCGCCGGCCAAGTGGTCAACCGCACCACGGCCATCGCTTCGGTGGGCAGCGCGGCCCTGGACAACGAAGAGTGCTGGATCCTGCAGGCCATGATGCGCGCCCTGGGCCTGGTCTACATCGAACATCAGGCCCGCATCTGACACAGCGCCACGGTTGCGGCTCTGGCAGAGTCGTTCGGACGCGGCGCGATGACCAATCACTGGATCGACATCAAGAACAGTGACTGCATTCTGATCATGGGCAGCAACGCTGCCGAAAACCACCCCATTTCCTTCAAATACGTCACCGAGGCCATGCAGCAGGGGGCCAAGCTGATCAGCGTGGATCCCCGCTTCACCCGCACGTCCTCCAAGGCGGACATCTACGCCCCTATCCGTTCGGGAACGGACATCGCTTTTCTAGGCGGCATGATCAAATACATCCTGGACAACGACCTGTACTTCAAGGAATACGTGGCCTGGTACACCAATGCCCCCTTTCTGGTGAAAGACACGTATGCCTTCAAGGATGGACTCTTCTCGGGATACGACGCCCAGAAAAAAAAGTACGACAAGCGCCAATGGGGCTTTCAGCTGGACGAGAAGGGCAATCCCAAGGTGGATCGCAGCATGCAAAATCCCCGCTGCGTGTTCCAGCTGCTCAAGCAGCACTACAGCCGTTACAACACCAAGGTCGTCTCGCAGATAACGGGCACCCCGGAAGAAGACCTGGTCAAGATCTACACAACATACACGGCCACGGGGGCCAAGGGCAGGGCCGGCACCATCATGTACGCCATGGGCTGGACCCAGCACACGGTGGGTGTGCAGAACATCCGGGCCATGGCCATGATTCAGCTGCTGCTGGGCAACATGGGCGTGGCCGGCGGGGGCGTCAACGCCCTGCGCGGCGAGTCCAATGTCCAGGGCTCCACCGACCACTGCCTGTTGTGGCACATCTGGCCGGGCTACCTGAAGACGCCGCGGGCTTCCAACACGGACCTGGCGGCCTACAACAAGAAGTGGACCCCGGTCAGCAACGATCCCATGAGCGCCAACTGGTGGCAGAACTACCCCAAGTATTCGGTCAGCCTGCTCAAATCCTTCTTCGGCGACAAGGCCACGGCCGAAAACGACTTCGGCTACCAGTGGCTGCCCAAGGTGGACGACGGCAAGGCCTACTCCTGGCTGGACATTTTCGATGAAATGTACCGGGGGACCATCAAGGGCTTTTTCGCCTGGGGTCAGAACCCGGCCTGCAGCGGCGCCAACGCCGTCAAGACGAGGAAAGCCCTGGAAAAACTGGACTGGCTGGTCAACGTCAACATCTTCGACAACGAGACCGGATCTTTCTGGCGCGCGCCGGACGTGGATCCCGCCAAGATCAAGACCGAGGTGTTCATGCTTCCGGCCGCCGTGTCGGTGGAAAAAGAGGGCAGTATCACCAACAGCGGACGCTGGATGCAGTGGCGCTACCAGGGGCCCCGCCCCATGGGCAACAGCCGGCCCGACGGCGACATCATCATGGAACTCGGCGCCCGGCTAAAGGCCCTCTACCAGAAGGGCGGCACTTTCCCGGAAGCCATCGTCAACCTCAAATGGGACTACCTGACCAACGGCCAATACGATCCGCACAAGGTGGCCAAAGAGATCAACGGGTACTTCGTCAGGGACGTCACCGTCAAGGGCAAGACCTTCCGGAAAGGCACCCTGGTACCCAGCTTCGCCTTCCTGCAGGCCGACGGTTCCACCTCCTCGGGCAACTGGCTGTACTGCAACAGCTACACCGAAAAGGGCAACATGGCGGCCCGCCGCGGGCAGAAGGACGCCGTCAACAAGATCGGGCTGTACCCGGAGTTCGCCTGGTGCTGGCCGGTCAACCGGCGCATCATCTACAACCGCGCTTCGGTGGACCTCAAGGGGCAGCCCTGGGACAAGGAGCAGTGGGTCATCAAGTTCACCGGCGAACAGAAAGACGGCAAGTGGACCAGCAAGAAGTGGATCGGCGACGTGCCCGACGGCGGCTGGTACCCCATGGAAAACCCCGACGGCAGCAAACGCACGGACTCGCGCTATGCCTTCATCATGCGCAAGTACGGCCATGGACAGATCTACGGACCCGGCCGCGCCGACGGTCCTTTCCCCGAACACTACGAGCCCCTGGAATGCCCCGTGTCCAAAAACCTGCTCAGCGACCAGTTCACCAACCCCACGGCCGTTACCTACGGCACCGATGAGGATACCTACAAGACCTGTGACCCCAAGTACCCCATCGTCGGCACCACCTACCGGGTGTCGGAGCACTGGCAGACCGGGGTCATGACCCGCAACCAGCCCTGGCTGCTGGAAATGCAGCCCCAGGTCTTTGTCGAAATGAGCGAGGAACTGGCCAAGCTCAAGGGCATCAAGAACGGCGAACGGGTCAAAGTATCCTCCAGCCGGGGATCCCTGGAGGCCACCGCCATCGTCACCAGACGCATGCGGCCGCTGAAGGTGGAAGGCACCACCGTGCACCTGGTGGGGCTGCCCTGGCATTTCGGGTGGAGCATGCCCCGGAGCGGCGCCGAAAAAAGCGCCAACCTGCTGACGCCGTCTGCGGGCGACCCCAACACCCGCATCCCGGAAACCAAGGCCTTCATGGTCAACGTGAGCCGGATCTAAAAGGAGGTGAGCGAGATGAGCAAATCTTTTCTGATCGACACGACACGCTGCATGGCCTGCCGGGGATGCCAGGTGGCCTGCAAGCAGTGGCACGGTCTGCCCGCGGAAAAGACCAGCAACACGGGTTCTTACCAGAATCCGGCGGATCTGTCCTTCGATACCTACAAGCTGGTACGCATGAAGGAAGAGGTCGTCGACGATCGTCTCCGCTGGCTCTTTTTCCCGGACCAGTGCCGCCACTGCCTGGAGCCGCCCTGCCGGGACGAGGCCGGTGACCCGGCGGCCATATTTTCCGACGACCGCACCGGTGCGGTCATCTACACGGCCGCCACCGCCAAGCTGGATGCCGCCGCCATCCGCGAGGCCTGCCCTTACAACATACCGCGCGCCGCCGAAGACGGCACCCTGGCCAAGTGCGACATGTGCATCGACCGGGTGGAAAACGGCCTTCTGCCGGCCTGTGTGGAAACCTGCCCGACAGGTGCCATGAACTTCGGCGAGCGGGACGAGATCCTGGCCCTCGCCAAGCAGCGACTGGCCGAAGCCAAAGAGAAATTTCCCCAGGCGGTTCTCATCGACCCTGACGATGTACGCGTCATCTACTTGACGGCCTTTGATCCGGCGTTGTACTATGAAAACGCCAGGGCCGATGCGGGAGCCCCCGCTATGTCCCGTAAAATGGCCCTCAAACGCATGGTGCGGCCGGTGGCCCGCAGCGCCTCACGCCGGCTGCGGCTGTAACCGCACGACGACCCTGTGCGGGCGCCCCTGCCGGCGCCCGCTTTTTCTGGAAGGGAGAAAAATCTATGCCGTCGGGGCGTGAACCCTCCGGGGCTGACATCGACCGGGCGCTCCAGGCGCTCAGGGGCCAGCGACCGGGCTGGGAAGAACTGCTGGATTTCTATGGCCACCTGTTCAAGGCCCAGCGGAAATCCCGCGACAACACGCGTATTGCGCCCATCGATATAGATGATGAGATGCTGGCGCTCAAAGCCCGCGAAGCCATGCCGCTGGTGGGCCTGGACGAATTCGTCATCGACACCCGCGCGGCTGCCGCACTGCTGGACGAGCTCTGCGAATTGGCCACCCTGGGGAACCAGAACCTTCAAGCGGCCGCTGAAAAAATCAAAAAGGGCCTGGCCGGCGGCCGGGTGCAGCCGGAGCACCTCTTCGACTGCATCCTGTCGGAAAACAGCCAGGCTCTCTCCCGCGCTGCGCAGTCACTGGAAGTGCATGATCAGGCCCTTTCCTTTTTCTGCTACAACAGCATCAAGCCGTCCCTGGAGCTGGGCGTCCAACAACTGGAAACCTACCTGGACCCGGAGCGCGCCTGGGAAAAAGGATACTGCCCGGTGTGCGGCACCTCCCCGGTGATTTCGATTTTAAGCCGTTCCGGCCAGCGCAAGCTGGTCTGCGGGTTCTGTTGGCACCGCTGGGCGGCCCAGCGACTGGCCTGCCCTTTCTGCGGCAACACGGACGTCAAGACGCTCAGCTACTTTTTCAGCGAATCTGAAAAAGAATGCCGGGTTTACGTGTGCGAGCAATGCCGCAAGTACCTCAAAAGCGTCGACAGCCGGGAGATCGACCGGCCGCTGATCGCCGAACTGGAACATATGGCCTCCCTGCACTTCGATGTCAAGGCCCTCGAAATGGGCTATGAGAGCGGCATCGACCTGCATTTGAGCCTTTAAGGACTCAGGGGGCCTGCCTCCCCTCGCCGATCAGGTCGACAATCTTTTTTTCCAGGAAGGATTGGGGGCGGCTGCCGAGGATTTTTTCCCTGATTTCACCGTTTTTGACGATCCACAGCAGGGGAATGCCGGTGATGTTGTAGAACCGGGCGCCCGCCTCGCCCAGCCAGTAAACCGGAAAGCGCACCTTGAGACTGTCTATGAAGGGCTGCATGGCGGCAGGGCCTCCAAAATCAAGGCTTACGCCGACGATGCCCAACCCCCTGCCGCGGTACCGCTCATAGAGCGCATTCAGGGTTGGCAGTTCCCGGATGCAGGGAGCGCACCAGGATGCCATCATGGCAACGATGAGGGGTCTGGTGGTACCCTGGATCAGCTTGTCAAAAGCGGGGGGTTCGATTTTGCGGATGAAATTACCCCCTGCCAGTGAGGCGTTCAGCGGCACAAGGACACCGGACAGAACCACCAGTGACAGGCAGATGGATTTAACACTGCAGCGCATGGGCAAGCCTCCGCGGATTATCAGTGGCGAACAGTGGGTGCGGCAAATAAGTCCTCAAGGAGAGCGAGGAACCTGCTCCATGAGTTCCTTCAGCAGCACTGCGGCATCCTGCGCCCCCCCCAAACGGGAGAAAAAAACCCGGTTGGATCCGTCCGGGTCTATTTTTACCGCCACGAAATAAGGGGTCCGCACTTCACCCAGTTTCTTGTGGACATCGAATTTGCCGTCGGGAAAAAGCGGAAAAGAGACGGCATATTTTTGGCGGAAAAAGTCTACCTCATAGGCGGAATTGCCAGCGCCGATACCGATGAGCTTGACCTTTCCCTTCAGCTTCGAATCGGCTTCGATGCGGCGAAAAAGCGCATTGACGGCGGGGGCTTCCCGCTGGCAGTGCGGGCAGTACATGCTGAAGATCTCGATGATAACCACCCGGGCGCGAATCTGCCCGATGGTGAAGGTCTTTTCTCCGGCCGCCAGGTCCAGGTAGTGGCGCTGGGCTTCGTCGGCGGGAACCGGCAGTCTGATATCCGGAAAGGGTCGGCCCACGGCAGGCGGCCCGGCTGCCGTCGTGGCGCAAGGCAGTACCGCCGCGGCGAGAAATGCTAGCGCGACCATTATGATCGGTTTCATGGTGGCTTCCTCCTGCAAATGACGTTGTGCGGTGGGCCGCCCGCCTGACTGCCGTTATCATGTAATGAAACGATTGCCAACCCCACGGCCGCCCGGATTGGTATTCCCCGCTTTTTCACTAAAGGCCAAAACAGGAGAACACCCCATGAAGGTTGCCCGCAAAATCATCACCCTGGCAGCGGTGGTTCTGCTGCTGGCCGGCACGCTTGCATGGGCCGCCGGCGACCGCCTGCAGGCGGAGATTTACCCGGCCAAAAAGCGCAAGCCGGTGGACAGCCGCCTGAAGGTAAAGGTCGGTGAGATGGCGCCGGACTTCACCCTGCCGGCGGTGTCCGGCCGCAAAGTCACGTTAAGCGCGTTCCGGGGCCATAAGAACGTGGCGCTGTCCTTCGTGCCGGCGGCCTGGACGCCGGTGTGCAGCGACCAGTGGCCCGGCTACAACATCGCCCGGGAACTATTCGAGGAAAACGACGCCGTCCTGCTGGGTATCAGCGTGGACAACATTCCCACCCTCTATGCCTGGATCCGGGCCATGGGCGGGTTGTGGTTCGAAGTGCTGTCCGACTTCTGGCCCCACGGGGACGTGGCCGACCGCTACGGCGTTCTACGTTCCGACGGCACCGCCGAAAGAGCGCTTTTCGTCCTCGACAAAAAGGGAATCATCCGCTTTCTGCTGGTGTCCGACATCAACAGGCGCCCGGACCTGCAGTGGCTGGCCGAGGCCCTGGAAAAGGTAAACACACCCTGATAGAAAAAATCTCCTCTCTCTTTTCATGCCGTCGATGGGGCGCCATCCGGATGGCGGAAAGCAAAAGACCGACTGCCGAACGGTCCTGCGCGCTAAGGGTTCGCGAAAAAATCAGTTCGCAATTTTCGGGCGTTGAGGCGCCCGCCTGGCAAGGCGTGGAAACGCAGGAATATCAAGCATACTTCGTGTTTCCACAACGCAGCCAGGCGGGATGGATCGACGTCAGAAATGTGAACTTATTATTAAGCGAGCCCTAAGGACATTCGGCAATCGGCCCATGGTCACCACTTTCGGCCGGCATCAAACCACGAGGCAGTCGGCCACCAGTTCCCACAGGTACTTCACCTGCAGGTATTCCATGTCGAATTTCTTCCTCATGGCGTTGAACTGGCCGTGGCAGCTGTGGCAGGGCACCACCAGCATCTCGGCGCCGGTGGCCTTGATGGCTTCGGCCTTCCAGCGGGCGTAGTGGAAGCGCTCCTCGTGGTATCCGGTGGGCGGTGTGCCGCCGCCGCCGCCGCAACACAGCTGGTTTTCACGGGTGGGATACATCTCCACCCAGTCGTCCAGGCACTGGTCCATGATCCAGCGGGGTTCCTCGTAGTAGGCATGCCCGAACAGACGTTGGGATTTGCGGCCGTAGTTGCAGGGGTCGTGGTAGGTGGCTTTGACGCCGGCAAACTTGTTCTTGTCGAGCTTTATGCGACCTTCCTTGATGTAGCGGATCAACAGATCGAAGACCGTCACGAATTCAAACTCGTTGAAGGCTTCCGGAAAATGTTTTTCGACCCCGGACCGGGTCGACATGTAGGCGTGCCCTCATTCGGGCCACATCAGTGTTTTCACCTCCAGCCGCCGCATGTTCTCCAGGATGCGCCCGGTCAGGGTTTTCATGGCCTCGTCGTCGCCGTTGAAATATCCCCAGTTGACCCCCTCCCAGTTGTCCGACGGGATGGTCCAGTCTTCGCCGGCGGCGTAGAATATCTTCCACCAGTGCTTCAGGTCCTCGTTCTGGGTGTTGATCAGTTTGTTGTGAATGGTGGTCATGATATTGGCGCCCTTCTTGTCGATGGGCACCGTGAATCCCTCGAAACCGGGTTCAGCGGCGATCTCCTCGCCCACATCCTCCAGGATGAAGATGAAATCGTCCTTGGGAAGGCCCAGGTTGTTTCCGGTCTTCAGGACCGCCATCAGGCCCTTGTACAGGGTCCCCGGCACCTTGTCGCGGTCCCGCAGGGAACGGATCTTGCGCACCAGGTCGGGGATGTCTATCTGCATGGGACAGACCTCCTCGCACTTGCCGCACATGGTGCAGATCCAGGGAAACTTGGAGTCCACCAGCTCCTGTTCGATACCCAAGGACACCATGCGCACGACCTTGCGCGGGTCAAACCCGTCGATGCCGCTGGCCGGACACGAGCTGGCGCACAGGCCGCAGGTGATGCAGAAATCCTGCAGGAAATTCCAGGACCGGAACTTTTTGGGGTCCGCCTGGTTCAGATCGATGATTTTTGGGGCTGCATTCATTTTACCATCCGTATCTTTTAACGGTTTCACTGCTGCGCCGGGTTTGCCGGAACCCCACTGCGCGGCGTTCGGAGCCCATCAGCTCCGAGGTCCAAGTTTTGCGATACTCTCGGCAAAATCACTGACGAAGCGTGCGAATTCGGCTCCCATGGGGGAAGCCAGGGTGGTTGTAGCCAGTCGCTCTTTCTCGATGCCCACCAGCGGCAGCAGGGACTGTATTTCGGCCGCCCTGGCCCAGGCGTGCCGGTTGCCCCTTTCGGAGTGGCAGTTGCCGGTGTGACAGGTCAGCAGCATGACGCCGTCGGCGCCGCGCGTGAAGGCTTCCAGAAGGAACTCCCGCGAGACGCTGCCCGCACAGGGCACTTCGATGACCTTCAAATTGGCGGGCAGCTCCCGCCCCAGCATGGCCGCCAGCCGCCCGGCCGGCGCGGCCGACCGAGCGCAGCAGAAGGCCACCAGGTAAGGCCCGGCAGCGCGATCCTGGTCCGCAGATGGCAGATCCCGTCCGATATCCTCCCCCACCTCACTGCGCTCGAATCCCGGCAGGCGGATGGCCAGGGCCGGACACTCGGCGGCACAGATGCCGCAGCGTTCGCACACCAGCGGGTCTACCACGGGCTGTTCGTCGCGCAGCAGCACGGCGCGGTAGGGGCACAGACGGTAGCAGGTCAGGCAGCGGACGCACTGTCCGGTGTCGATCTCGGCCGCATCCTGCCGCCCCCCCTCTTTCCCCAGCACGGTGCCCACCACCGTCGCCGCGGCATTGGCCGCATCGACCAGCTGGTCGTATTTGCCGGCGGTCAATGCACTGCGGGCCGGCCCCGCCGCCAGGATTCCCCGCCGGTTGGTGGCCACGGTGCAGCGGTGGACATTGTCGCTCTGACCGAACCCCTGATCATCCTGATCGATCTGAAAGACGCCTGCCAGCTCATCGATAAGGGAGGGGGCCGCCAGGGTTTCGTCCACCACGGTCAGGTCGGGTCGCAGCCGCATGAATTCCTGACTGATATCGTCCCTGCAGGTGATCACCGGTTTGCCATCATCACCCACTTCTATCTCCGGCAGGGGCTGGCTGAGCTTCACGTAGATCACACCGGCTGTGCGGGTTTCGCGGTACAGTGCCTCGAGCCCCCAGGCGGCGACCTTGAGGTTGCGCGTAAAAATAAACGTCTGCACGTCGTAGCGTGACTGCAGCAGCAACGCTGTGCGCATGACATCTTCGCACACGGCCGGGGTCTTTTCCCGCGCAATGCCTGTCAGAAAAGCCACCCGTTTGACCCCACCCAGCCTGGCGGCCAGTGCATCCCCGGAATCCGCCAGCTCCTGGAGCGCCGACAGGGACATGGTCGCCGCGTTGCCGGACAGGTCGTAAGCGGCGAAGTCGGGTTTTCTGGGGCCTTCATCGGCCAGTATGACCGAGGCCGCCCTCTGACGGACGACCTGCCCTTCCACGCTCGCCAGCAAGGTCAGATCACCGGCCGATCCCGTGCAGGCCAGCAGCCGGTCGTAGACAAAAGGTGCGGCATCACCGCCGTTTGGGGAGCCCTGTTCGGTCCCACCTTCCCCCCGCTGCCTGGCCATGACTACCGGGCAGCCGAATTCAGACAGCTGTCGCTTTATTTCACCGGCACAGAAGCCTTGTCCGAAAATAACCGTTTTTTTTGTCAAGACTGTCACCTCGTTTTTGCGCGCTACGATCCGCGTGTTCTCTGCCAACGGCCATCACTGTCCGTCTGATTTCAGTCCAAGGTACCTGGATACTTCCAGGGCCGCGCGCCCGGCGTCGGCCACCGAATCCGCGATTCCCATGGGCCCGGCAACGGTTCCGGCCATGAAAACCCCCTCCGGAACGGCAGCCTCGCCCAATGGGTTTTCCCAGTCGGCTGTCTGCAGTTTCAACAAACCGGCGATGTGCTGGGTACCCTCGCTGGGCGTCAATCCGACCGACAGCACCACCATGTCGAAATCCTCCTTGATGCTTTCGCCGCTGTCGATGTCCTGGTAGGCCACTTTCAGGCCGCCGCCCTCATTTTCGTAAATGTCTCCCGGTATGGCACGGATCAGCCGCATTTCCTCCTGAATGGCCTGGTAGACGTTGTCGAAATCCCTGCCGAAGGTTTGGATGTCTATGTAGAAAAAGGTGATCTCCAGTTC
The DNA here is from genome assembly GCA_964442705.1 of uncultured Desulfobacteraceae bacterium. Taxonomy (GTDB): domain Bacteria; phylum Desulfobacterota; class Desulfobacteria; order Desulfobacterales; family JALSRD01; genus JALSRD01. The sequence continues at coordinate 26,910 of CAYUAQ010000019.1, read as the reverse complement.
CGGGTCACGGTGTTTGAGCATCCGCGCCATTCGCAGCGAGGTGCCGCAGCAGATGCGCGAACACCACAGGTGCCCGAGGCTGGCATCCCGGCTGCCGACACACTGGATAAAGGCCATTTTGCGGACCGGCTGTCCGTCCCGGGGACTGACGGGCCCACCGTTTTCCCGCAGAATGTCTTCCATTTCCAGGCTGGTAACGACGTTCTTGAAGCTGCCGTAACCATAGGGTTTGGAGATCGGCCTGAAGGCATCGAACCCGGTGGCCATCACCAGGGCATCGGCTTCGCACGTAATCGCCCGGGATGCTGCGTCCAGGGAAATAGCCTGTTCAGGACAGATATCACGGCATTTTTCACAGGATTTATCTTTAAAGTACAGGCACCGGCTCTCGTCGATGGCGAAAAAGGGCCGCGAACTAGCAGCGTAACCGTGGCGCACGGCTCCCTCGGGGCATTCCCGGTAGCACAACCCGCATGCCGTGCACTTGTCGGGGTCGATATAGGCCGGCCTGCCGGCCAGATCCGCCTCAAAGCGACCGTTGCGCCTGATTTTCTCTACACGGCAGCCGGAAAGCATGCGGATGAGCGGATTTTCAAGCGCACTACTGAGCTTTTCCTCCACCATGCAGGCACCGCATTTCACGCACTGGTCGGTAGCCTTGCAGGCGAAGCGCACGGCATGGCCCCCGAAAAAATCGTCTTTTTCCACCAGGTCTACATGCATTCCCAGTTCAGAGAGCGTCAGAGCGGCTGCAATGCCGGCAATCCCGCCGCCGATGACCATCACGTTCTTTCTGGAGTCGGCCATTTCCAATGGGTTCTCCTTGTCGCAGGGGGAGACGCCGCGGTTACCCGCGACGTCTCCTTTCCGGTTCTGTGTTGCAGGTCTACTGGTCGATGTTACAGGCTGATGACAGTGGCATCGTTGCAGGCCGCTTTGATCAAGTCGGAAGCCGGTGCCAGAACAGCCCCCTCAATGAGGTCTTCCTGCTTGATTTTCCGCGCTTCGGCGCAGGGGGTGCAGACCAGGATCGGCACCTCGTGGGCCTGCAGGTAAGTCATCAGGTCGTCGGCGATGTCTCCGGTGGCCGCCCGCAGGTAGTCGATCAGCCCTTCTTTGGCCAGGTTGACCGCCTCGTCGAGCAGGAAAACGGTGACGTTCTTCCCCTCTTTGTGAGCCACCGTAGCCAGATGAATGCCCCGGGTGGAGCGGTTGGGGTTGTTCGTGCCGCATGAGATAACCACTACAACATTTTCAATCATGACCCTCTTCCTTTCTTTTCAGAGCTGTAAAGTTAATGTCCCGGGCGGACCGGAAGGCCGCCCTTTCATATCGATTTTCAGATGAACAGCGCTACTTTGCTCTGACCGGCCTCCTGCAGGAAGCTGGCGACACCGGCCAGGGTTACCTTCGGATAATCGATCATTTCCTCGGGGCTGAACCCCATCAGGTTCATGGACATTTCACAGATAACGATTTCTACGCCGGAATCGGCGGCCGTCTGCATGAGGTCCTCCAGGGAGAGAACGCCCTTCTGTTTCATCAGGGACTTCATCATCTTGGTGCCCATGCCGGCCATGTTCATTTTCGACAGCTTTAAGGCGTTGGGACCGTTGGGCAGCATCATGCCGAACATTTTGGCCATGACGTCGTCCTTGGAGACCTTTTTCCTGGGGTCGCGCAGGGCGGTGATGCCCCAGAAGGTGAAAAACATGACGACCCGTTCATACATGGCGGCAGCACCCACGGCAATGATGAAAGCCGCCAGCACCCTGTCCAGGTTTCCGCTGAACACCACCATGGAAAGCTGGTCTTCCGGGGCGCTGCCCCTGAGGTCGTCTATCTGGGATTGAAGTTCTTCGATTTTCTTTTCGAGCTCGGTAACCTTTTCCTCCATCATGTTTTTAACTATACTCCCCTTTTTGTGGTTGTAAAAATCCTCCCCTGTCATCGGATCAAATCAGCAGTATGCTGATTGTCAACTAGTTCCGGCAGACCTTTCTGCCCACAGCCCCTGTCGCCGGATCGGAGAAAATCCATACGTGCAGTTAATGGCGAACAATTCCTCTTTACTGCCCGGCTCTCAGGGAACCTGGCAGCTGTTCGTCGCCGTTGCGTCTAATCAAAAAAACGCTTTTTGTATTTGATGCCGGCCTTGTCGAATTCCTGGTACAGCAGCGACAGCCGCTGATTGGCCACAACCACGGCCACAGGCCTTCCTTCTTTTTCATTTTCCGTCGCATAGCACCCCAGGCAGCGCTGATAGTGCCCGGTGCGCCCCAGCGTAGTAACAGCGAAATCTACATTCAGAAAGGTCTGCTTGTTCTTCTCTCCAGCAAAATGCTCCACGGCCGGCACCGATTCCAGAGAAATCTCCACCGAAACATCATTGCCTTCATTGGCGATGTTAATGTAGTCATGGATGGTCAGCACAGGACCTTGATCTTCTTTCAGGTCTTCGAATTTAACCACCATGTCATCGAGGGTAAACATCGTCTCGGGCACATCGATACCTCCCTGCCGCAGACGGCGAAAATCCCGCAAAAGGTAGCGGTTGGCGATCATTACCGCCTGGGCCACGTGGGGGCACAGGTTATGCGGGCACCCCCGGGCGTAACATTTCCTGAACAGATACTCCTGCCCGTCCACACTGCCGCTGTACCGGCATAGAAAAACGTATGCCTGGAACTGGTGCTTGCGGTGAGCGAAATCAACGGGGAGCACTTCAAAAGATGGCTCACAGGTGACCTTTGAGCCGGCTTTTTTGAGCTCAATCAGATCGGTAACCCGTCTCGGCGGTTTATGGACGTTGTTTTCTGCCATGATTCGCCTCTCTTTTCTTTTTTGCCTGCAGGCTGCGTTGGACCGACCGGTGTCTGCAGAAGAACTGTTGGATTTGAGCTTGCATCCTGCAACTGTGGGTTAGTATACGAAAACGGCGTCCGCTTCCAGAGCATCGACGTTCAGCTGACCTGCAGCCGTGGTTTTGGCGCCTTCCACCAATGCGGATTCCTCAATGTTGCGATCCTGGATGCAGGGTACGCATACCCGCAGGTCGCCGCCAAGTTCCAGAAAGTCGGCCAGCAGTTTTTTGAGCGGAGGAAACCCGCCGGGCGCCACCATGGTATCCACAAAACCCTTAAGAGCGATGTAGACCGCCTCGCCCTGCAGCACCACCGTAGCCTGCACATCCATGGCCAGCGCCGCATTGGCCATCACGAACGGCATGGCTGCCTTCTCCGCATTGTCGTTTGCATGCGTGCAAAAATACATGATTCTTTCTTCTTTTTCCGCCATGATTCAAATCTTCCTTTTCTTTGGAGTGAGTGTTAGTATTCGGCCTTGAAGGCGCGTTCCCGAACATTCATCAGGTACTGGACCAAAGGCCGGTAGAGCTGGTGGGTCCACTTGGCAAACGGGACTTCCACGACCAGCATCGGAACGGCGATCATCAGATGAATGGCGTAGATATAGTAGGTGCTGAGCGGCATCTCCAGCAGCCTGAATATGTGCACCAGAATGCCGGTAAAGGTGGTCAGCCAGAGCATGATCAGGAAAGCCCAGTCAGACGAATGGGTGTGTTCGTAGACGGTTTTGTTTTTCTTCAAGCGTCCGATGATCGCGTAGGTGGTACCGTACAGGATGGCAAAGGTACAGTAATAGCCAATCAGCCGTATAGGGTTCCAGATGGAGTAGATCTCGTCTCGCTGGAACCAGCGGATTCCCACCACCACCAGCAGAAAAATAAGGGTGTAGCCGGTCATGATCAGCAGGTGAATGAACCACTGAACACGCTGGGTGCTGGTGCCGCAGGCGCCGAACTGCTTCTGGGTGAAAAAGTGGGTCACAAACGCCTTGAACTCGCTGATATAAATCGGTATCGGAATCCCGTGAAAGATCCGGTTCTGGAACTGCTGTTTACCGGAGCTGCTCAGCTCAGGATACTGCGCCGGGTCCCCCATCACCCCCCTGAAGAGCCGATAGCCGTTGCTCAGCAGGAAAAAGGACAGCACCCCCAACATGATCAAGTCAAGAACCTCGATAACGCGATTGGGGGCAAACACGTTGAGCGCCACACGGTCGGTTAGCATGGGGCCGTGGTAGGCGTAAAACCCCAGTCCAACCAGGGCCGCTATGAACAGAATGGCAAATACCTCGAATACCTTGGAGGTATAAAAAAGCCGTGAAATGCCTGTCCAGTCGTAGCGCGTCGTCAGGTAGCGGCGCAGGCCCATCATGACCTCACCAGGATTGGCCTGCCGCGGGCAGGTTTCGGTACAGTCGCCGCAGTAATAACACAGCCAGGGCTCCGGGCTCTGCAGGAGCTTGTCGGTCGCACCCACCTGAAGGTAGCGTATTACTTTTCTCGGGAAAGGGGTCGATTCCGTTGAAAGGGAGCAGACCGCCGTGCAGTTGCCGCAGTTAAAGCAGATATTGGCATCTTTCACACCGAATTTTTTCAGGTTCAACAAAAGTTCGGGATCGACTGCTGTAGCCATGATATTTCTCCGTAAAAAAAATGTAGATCTCAATTGCTGTGGTCGTTCCATATCCGCTTAAAGCGGAAACAGCATCATCAGGGCATGTTATTCGGCCAGTTCATATTTGAAATAGTCGCCCTCTTTGGCGCCTTCGGCCACCGTACCGTATTTCTTCATGGTGGCCACATAGCGAAGCGCCAGGGAGGTGGCCAGCTGCGTGGCGGCGGCAATTTCCGGTACGGTCTTACCGCCCTCTTTCAAAACCTGGCGAATGGCCTTGATGTCCCTGTTCTGTGTCTTGATGGCCTGTCTGGCGCGGTCGATGCTGGCCTTGCGCTGCTCGCGCAGGGCCTTCAAACCTGCCTTGTCTGATTTTTTCTTTTCACTCATCGGGATCCCCACTTCTTTGCCTTGAGAGGTAACGATTTCCTGTGGTCATGGCTGCACCAATTCCACGCCCGGTCTGTCAGCCGGCCTAGGCCGCGACAATGGCATCCACCATTTCCTCATACTGCTTCAGGGTCCAGCCCTTCACATCGATGGCGTTATGAGGACACTCCGCCACACAGATGCCGCACCCCGTGCACAGGGCCGGAATGACCTCGGCCCGCTCCACGCTTTGGCCGTCGATCTCCATGGTTTTCATCTGGATGGCATCCACCGGGCAGACTTTTATGCAGGCGCCGGTGGCTTCGCAACGCTGGACATCGACGCTGGCCACAAAAGGATCGAGCTCGACGTATCCCTTGGTCAGCAGAATCGAAGATTTTACCGATGCGGCCTGGGCCGCATTGCAGGCTTCGGTGATGTCCATGGGGGCCTGGCAGGTACCGGCCAGCAGAATGCCGGTATTGGCCAGCTCCACCGGGCGCAGCTTGGGATGCACCTCCTGCAGGAAATGGTCGGCGCCCAGGGGCAGCTTCATCATTTCCACCAGGGGCTTTATGTTGCTGGGCACCATTCCCACCGCCAGCACCACCAAGTCCACCTCGGCTTCCAGTTCTTCGCCGAAGGTCAAGGTGTCCTTGACGGTCACCTTGAGCGGATACTGCCCGCCGGACTGACGTTCGACCAGTGGCGGGTCTTCCGGTTCGTAGCGGAAAAAGAGCACACCATCCTGGCCGGCCTGTTCATAGTACTCTTCCTGCCCCCGGCCGTAGGTCCGAATATCGCGGAAATAGTCCAGCACGTGGGTTTCCGGATATTTTTCGCGGATTTCTATGGCCGCCTGCAGCACCGTACTGCAGCAAGTCCTGGAACAGTACTCGTTTAGTTCACCGCTGATGGGGTCGGGCTCGTGAATACCGGGAATCTGGCGGCTCCCCACGCAGTGAATCATGGCTACCCTGCGGATGGCCCTTCCATTGATGGTCAGCTTTTTCCCGGACGCCTTTTCCTCGGCCATGAAGCGGATCAGCTGCGGCAGGGTGATCACTTCCGGGTTTTCGCCGAAGCCGAATTCCCCCGAATGGGGCTGATAGGTTTCAAACCCGGTGGCGAACACGATCACGCCCGTCTCCAGTGACAGTTCTTCGGCGCTGCTGGGCGCCTTTTCGGCATAAAAGCCGGCAAAGGGAATGTAGCTGCCCACCTGGGCGCCTCCGGCTGCCAGTTTTTCCATCTTCTCCAGATCCTGTGGCGAATCCGGGGGCTGCCTCTTGATGGTAATGGCAAAATTGCCCACATAGCCCTCGTAGCTGGCGACCTGGCTGCAGGTGTAAATGGTAATGTGCGGATCGTCGACAACCGCTTTGGCCAGCTGCTGAATCAGGTCTTCCGCCATCTCTCCGGTGGGATAGAGTTTCTGAAGGTTGGCCGCCTGGCCGCCCAGAAAAGGCGTCTTTTCCACCAGGGCGACGTCGATGCCCCGCTGGGAAAGGTCGATGGCCGCCCGCAAACCGGCCAGTCCGCCACCGATCACCGTGGCGTGTTTGCGGGCATCGACACGGATGGGATCCAGCGGCTCCAGATTCTTGGCCTTGGCGATGGCCGCCTTGACCAGAATGGTAGCCTTTTCGGTAGCCGGATCTCCGTCGTGAACCCAGCTGTCCTGCTCACGGATGTTGGCATGGTCATACAGGTAAGGATTCATCCCAGCCCGTTTGATGGCATTGCGAAAGGTGAGTTCGTGCAGGCTGGGGGCACAGGAGGCAACCACCACGCGGTTGATTTTACCCTTTTTGATGTCCTCCTGAATCAGCTCCTGTCCGGGATCGGAGCACATGAACATATTGGTGTGAGAAACGACGACGCCGGGAATATCCTTTACGCTTTCAGCCACCTTTTTGACATCCACATGGTCGGAAATGTTCCCGCCGCAGTGACAGACGTACACACCGACTTTGGGCTCATTCGTCTCTTCTTTCTTTTTTGATGACATTCCTATCTCTCCAGTAACGGCATGGGGTTCCGAAAGAGCTCACCCTAAGTCATGGTATTCAGGCCGCATCGTCCACCTCAGGCGGCCTGTTTATTTTCCAGGGCGTTCATATACTTGGACGCCTCCATGGCGGCAGCGCCCGCCTCGGCTATGGTGTCCACAATATCTTTGGGCCCTGTCGACACCCCGGCGGCATACACGCCCTGCATATCGGTCAATGTTGGCGCAATTTTAGGCATGGTCGACTTGATGAAGGCATCCGTGTCGCAGGAAACCGAACAAATTCCAGCCGGGTTCCAGTCGGGAACCATGCCCAGCGACATGACAACCAGATCGTGTTCGCGCTCTTGAACGCCGCCATCACCCTCCTGGGCTTCATAGCGCAGCTTGACGCACTGACCATCGGCCTGCTCGATCTTGGCGACTTTGGCCTTGACAAACTCGATGCCCATGGCCTTGGCATTCTGGAAAAACTGCTCATAGCCTTTGCCGAAAGCACGTATATCCATGTAGTAGATGGTGATGTCGGCCAGCGGCAGTGATCCCGACAGCAGCATGGCCTGCTTTATGGCATACATGCAGCAAACCCGTGAACAATAAGGCACTCCCAGCGTTTTGTCGCGTGAGCCGGCGCACTGCACGTAAGCGATGGAGTCCGGTTCCTTGCCGTCCGAGGGTCGAATGACCCGCTGGTAGGGTCCATTGGGGGCCAGCAGCCGCTCCATGTCCAGGGAGGTGATTAAATTCTGGATCTTGCCCTGGCCGTATTCCGGCTTCTGGTCTATGGGGGTCAGTTTGAAGCCGGTGGCCAGAATGGCGGTCTTGGCATGAATGACAAATTCCTCCGGCTGCTGAAAATAATCGATGGCGTCGGTGGGGCAGACCTTGGCGCATTTGCCGCAGAGTGAACAGTTTTCCACATCCATCAATGCCAACTGCGGTATGGCCGTCGAAAAGGGGATGTAGATCGCTTTGCGGAAAGTATATCCTGACTGCTCTTCATCCGGGACATAGACGGGACAACCATATTCGCACTGTCGACAGCCGATACATTTGTCGGCATCCACATAACGCGGTCTCTGGGTCACGGTAGCCGTCACCACGGCATCGGATTCACGGGTAAGCGAATTCAGATCACAATAAGTGAAAATGGTGATATTATCGTGGTGGGCGGCGGCGGCCATTTTAGGCGTGGTGATGCAGCTGGCACAGTCCAGTGTGGGAAACACCTTGGAAAGCCGGATCATCTTACCGCCGATGGAAGCATCTTTTTCCACGATGGCGACTTTGAAGTCCTGGTCCGCCAGGTCTAAAGCCGCCTCCAGACCGCCTATGCCCCCGCCTACCACCAGGGCGTCGAAATTCATTTCACGACTCGATTCCATGAATATCTCCCGGCTGCCCGAAACAGAACAAATCCTCACATCACCTGTTTCGGGCGTTTATCCTATTCATTTTACAGGTAACGTCAGGCCGCATCCTTGAATTCAGGAGGACCGAGTTCTTCTATCAGCGCGTTCATGTCATTGACTTCCTTTAGGAAGGCGCGGTTGCAGACCGTGCAGATGGCCGTAAGCCGCAGCCGGCGGATATCGATATTATGCTTTTTCATCAATTGAAAAACGTTGTCAATCCGCTTGGCAAAGGCATGGTAGGCCCCCTCGTAGGGGCACTCTTCCCCGCAGGACATGATGATGATGCCGCTGATGCCCTTCTTGAAACAGTCAAGGTAGAACTTCTCAGGAAACAGCACCGGTGCTCTGACCCTCATAATATAGGTATTGGCCGGATAGGTTGAATGCGCCTGTCCCACTGAATTGGCACCCGGGTAAGCGCAGCTCTCGGTGGCCAGAATCAGAATCTTGCCTTTCTTTGATGCGTTTTCACTAGCCATGACAGTCCTATTCTTTTTTACTTTTTTCGGCGGACATAGTGCTTGTCATACCCATCGGCTTCCAGAAAGCCCAAATATTCGTGGCCAACCTTCTTGGCCCATGCGGGGATATCGGCGCGCGTGCCTGAGTCATTGGAATAGACTTCCAGAATTTCACCTACCTTTACTTTGCCGATGCCCTTCTTGGCTTCCAGAAGAGGTCCCGGGCATGCACTTCCCCGAGCGTCCACGGTGCTTGCTGCTTCGATGTTGTTAAGATCTTCTGACATTTTTGCCTCCTTAAGCTGTGAGTTGGGTTAATGGGGTACGCGTCTATTTTTCTTCATGATGGCTCTGCGGTTTTCCCTTTTTCTGCTTTCCCAGACAGCCATCGGGATCCATCAGCGGGGGTCGAGAAGGGTGATAGGCCTTCTTTTTCAGCAGAACCCTGCAGGAACGATCCGGTTCGTAGGTTTCCGTGAGAACCACCTCGTATGAAAATTCGGGCAGCACCTTGTAAAGTTCGCCGGGCACCTGGGGTTCACCCCACAGCACTTCCAAGGTTTCTCCGGCCTCGAGCTCCCTGAATGCCTGGCTGACCTTCAGCAGTGTAAACGGTATCAGCAGCCCCCGTAAATCAAGCCGCTGTTTATTTTTGCTTGCCAATCGATCACCCTTTTTCCAATCGATCACCCTCTTCAGAAACTTACAGCAGAATTCGCCGCTCGTATTTGCAATTGGTATGCCAAATTTTGGGTCCAGAGCCATCAGACGTCAGGCCTCTGCTGCTTATGGCTTTAAGATTCTGTAAGCGTAAAAAAGCCGGGGAGGGTTTCAAAAACATTCTTTCTGTTGCTATTTGCCTGTTAAAGTGTTAAGTTTATTTTTTAACAATTGTTAAATTAATGTTAAAATTTTAACAGGGAGTGGGGAATGTTTGAACAGGAGTTGAACGCCTACTGGAAAACCGTGGTCGACACCATCCAGGACGGCGTGATGATCGTAGACCCCGGCGGCACCATCGTATCGGTCAATAAAGCCTTTGAAACCATTACCGGCTACCGCATCGACGAAATCATCGGCAAGCCGTGCTCGGTGTTGAACTGCAACAGCTGTGAAATCGCCCGTGAAAAAAACGGCTGCCACTGGTGCGCACTGTTCCGCAAGGGCCTCCTCAAAAAACAGCGCTGCATGTTGATGCGCAAAGACGGCACCTATCTGCATATATTCAAGAATGCCTCTGTGCTGCATGATGCCCGCGGCAATGTGATCGGCGCCGTGGAGACCATGACCGACATCACGGAACTGATCGAAAGGGACACCAAAATCGAGGCCTTTCGGCGGGAACTGCGGGCCGAAGATACCTTTCACGGCATCATCGGCGCTTCGGCCCCCATGCAACGGGTATGCGACATTATCACCAACGCGGCCGGGTCCGATGCACCGGTGATCATCTTCGGCGAAAGCGGTACCGGCAAGGAGCTGGTGGCCCGCGCCGTTCACCAAATCAGCCGTCGCCGGGAAAGGCCCTACGTCAAAGTCAACTGCGCCGCCCTGAATGAATCCCTGCTGGAAAGCGAACTGTTCGGCCACGTCAAAGGGGCCTTCACGGGGGCTTTTCAGACCCGCAAGGGGCGCTTCGAGGCGGCCGAGGGTGGTGATATTTTCCTCGACGAAATCGGCGACTTGCCCCTGTCTACACAGGTAAAGCTGCTGCGGGTGCTGGAGGAGAAAGTCATCGAAAGGGTGGGCGATAACCGGCCCATCAACATCAACGTGCGCATCATATCGGCCACCAACCGGGACCTGCCCAAGCTTGTGCGCGAAGGCGCTTTTCGAGAAGACCTTTTTTACCGCATCAACGTCATTCCCATCCACGTCCCACCGCTGCGGGAGCGCACGGGGGATATCCCGCTGCTGGCCGAATCCTTTTTCCGAAAACTTCAGCTCAAAAGCAACAAGCGCATCCAGGGGATCGACAGCCGGGCCATGGAGCTCCTGATGCGCTATCCCTGGCCCGGCAACGTGCGGGAACTGAAAAGTGCTTTTGAATATGCCTTTGTGACCTGCCAACGCGAGGCCATCGAACCCGGTGACCTGCCTCCGGTAATTCTCCAGAGCGACCTCGCACCGTCGCTGGAAGTGCCGGAAAAGAGGCCTAAAACCCGGGATGAAACAAAAAAACAGGAGCTTATCGAAGCACTGGAAAAAGCCGGCGGCAACCAGTCACGGGCCGCAGAGCTGCTGGGCGTCTCACGGGTCACGGTGTGGAACCGCATGAAACGCTATGGCCTCAAAGCCAAGCGTACCGTGCCCGCCTGATCCCGGTGCCCTGTTCATGAAAAAAGGGGCCGGCGGAGGATGCGACGTGCCCAACGCCCGTGTTGAAATATTTTTCCCCGTTGGCATCGCGATTGCATAAAGTTATAGTCAGCCGTGCAAGGGAACCAAACTTGGCATTTTACCTCCATCAATGTTAAACTCCCACCCCTTGCAGCCGATCGGCCCTCCGGAACAGCCCCGGGGGGCCGATCTTTTTT
>CAYUAQ010000019.1:0-15536 GCA_964442705.1 uncultured Desulfobacteraceae bacterium | reverse complement strand
CACCCCTTGCAGCCGATCGGCCCTCCGGAACAGCCCCGGGGGGCCGATCTTTTTTTCCGTATAGATCACACCGATCAGGAAATTATCCATTTTTTGCACATGCGTTCACAAACTGGCATCGCGATTGCATAAAGTTATAGTCAGCCGTGCAAGGGAACCAAACTTGGCATTTTACCTCCATCAATGTTAAACTCCCACCCCTTGCAGCCGATCGGCCCTCCGGAACAGCCCCGGGGGGCCGATCTTTTTTCGGAGCGCATACGTCACCTTGGTCTTCAACAGGAAGCCGAGGCCCGAGAACGGAGGCAATCAGCATGCAGAAAAAATACAGTCGGTTGGTATCCTTCAGGCCCATCGGAACGATCCACACCCCGTACACCGACAGTGCCCCTTACCAGCCGGTGGAAAACGACAGGGGCGATTTTCGCGTCGTCCTGGATCCCGGCTATGTGGATGGTCTCCATCTACTTGATAAATTTAATTATATTTACCTTTTATACTACATCGACCGCCTGGATCGTGACGTGGCCATGACGGTCTCGCCCCCGTGGGCAAAGGGCCGGCAAGTGGGCCTGTTCGCCAGCCGTTCGCCGGCACGCCCCAATCCCATCGGCCTGAGTATTGTCCGGCTGAGGGGTGTTCGGGGAAATGAACTGACCACTTCCGGCCTGGACGTTTTCGACGGCACCCCCCTGCTGGACATAAAGCCCTATATCCGGGACCTGGACACCAAGACCGACGCCAATTACGGCTGGCTGGAAGGGATGAAAGACCGTGATCACCTGATGCTGCACATCAAGGGCATTCCCCATGATTATTAACGTTACCGTAACGGTACGTTCCTCCGAAGTAACGGAAATGTGGCGCTGTCAGCCTGAAAATGGGTCGATGCGATGCCTGCTGAAGGCACAAAATCGCCGGCATTTTGCCGCGGACGACACACCGGCGGCACCAGGGTGCTTATTTGCCGGTTTAGGCCCGCGCCCCCCGGCCGACGGTATCTACTCAAAAACCGCCGGTGGTATGCTTTTTGAAAGAAGATTATTTTCTCGAAGTCTTTTGAACAGATCCGTTGCCGGAGAGGGCCTGCCGTTCAAACCTTTTTCAGACCGCAAAACTTTAAAAGGATATAAAAATACAGGAGGTTGCCATGAAACAGTTCTTTGATTCCTTTTCCCTCGGGGACTTGCACCTGGCCAACCGCTTCATCTTCCCCCCCATAAAAACCGGTTATGGATCCCCGGACGGCAAAGTCACGGAGCGGCAAATCACCTACTACCGCCAGATTGCCGCCAACGGCCCGGCCGTGCTGATCCTCGAGCCGGCCGCTGTCACGCCCGATGGCCGCGAGCACCCCAAACAGCTCAGTGTCCACCAACCCTACAGTCAGACGGAGCTTAAAAAACTGACCAGCGTCATCCACGAGCAGAAGCGTCTGGCCTGTCTGCACCTAAATCATGCCGGTGCAGCGGCCAACCCCAAGGCTTCGGGCTCGCCGCCCCTGGCGCCGTCGGCCGTTACCTGCCCCACCACGGGGCTCACCGCCGAAGTCCTGACGCAGGAGCAGATCGGCACCATCATCGACGGCTACCGCAGCGCGGCGGCCACAGCCGCGGCGGCCGGCTTCGACCTCATCGAGGTCCAGGGCGGCCACGGCTACCTGGTTTCCCAGTTTCTGAACGCCGCTGTCAACCAGCGTGACGACGACTATGGAAAAGACCGACTGCGCTTCGCCCGCGAAGCCCTGGCCGCGGTTCGTGAGGGGGCGCCCCGGTTACCCGTCATCCTGCGGATTTCCGGAAACGAAATGTCGCCCCAGTTCGGCGTGGCCCAGGAGGACGTCAAGGCCCTGCTGGACCTGGCTGCGGAAGCCGGTGTCGTGGCCGTACACGTGGGCATGGGCAGCGCCTGCTTCAGCCCGCCCTGGTATTTTCACCACTCAGCCCTGCCCGAAAAGCCGCAGCTGGACGCCCTGGCCTGGGTGCGCGAACAGACGAGCCTTCCGGTCATCGCCGCCGGCCGCATGGGCCGCATGGAAAAAATCGATCAGATCAGGGACACCCATCTGGCCGACCTGATCGCCCTGGGCCGGCCGCTCATCGCGGACCCGGATTTCATCGAAAAGTGGCAGCAGGGAAAATATGACGAAGTGCGCTACTGCGGGTACTGCCTGCAGGGCTGCCTGCACCGGGTGAAAAACGCCCAGCCCTTGGGCTGCAACCTGAACCCGGAATTGGGGCTGCCCGAGCTTTCTCCCGCCCGCGAACCTCTCAAGGTGCTGATTGCCGGCGGCGGTCCCGCCGGCATGAGTGCTGCCAAATACCTCAGTCAGCGCGGCCACAAGGTGATTCTGGTCGAGAAGAAAAACCACCTGGGGGGCCAGTTCAACCTGGCCTGGCAGGCACCGGGCAAGGAAAAAATGCACGATGGTCTGGACACTCTGAGTTACTGCGCCCGCGCCAACGCCGAGACCGTGATGCTGGGCCGGGCGGTAGATGCCGACCTGGTGCGGGAGATCAAACCCGACCTGCTGGTGTGGGCCACCGGCGCCCACCAGAACATCCCGCAGATCGAGGGTCTCGACACCCAGCACCGCATGACGTCGCTGGAATTTTTCGAGGGTTCCGGCGAAGTCCGCGGTCCCCGCGTGCTGGTCATCGGTGCCGGCCGGGCCGGTCTTGAGATCGCCGAAAAACTGGGCATGCAGCAATACCAGGTGGTGGCCACCAAGCGCACCGACCCCATCGGGAGCATGATGGAGATGATCACCAAAAAGCTCATTCTCATGCGTCTTGAAAAGATGGACAATGTCACGCTCATGCCCCACACCGCCGTAAAGGCCTTCAAGCCCGACGCGGTGGTGGTCGAACAGGACGGGAAGGAAAAGATCCTGGAACCGTTCCAGACGGTCATCCTGGCATCCGGCATGCGCAGTGCCCCGGGGCCGGGCGAGGATATCCGCGCAGCCGTTGCCCGCATCGAAATCATCGGAGACGCCAACCAGGTTCAGGACATCTTCAGTGCCGTCCAGGCCGGCTACCAGGTGGCGTGCAAATATTAACGAGCCGAGGTCGGTCGGGTTTCCGCCGCCGGTTGATAGCTGACAGCTGAAACCTGACGGCTTCTTTTCAGAAGGGAGGCCTGTCATGGGCAGCGTAACTTTCAAGGACATCGCCATCGTTTCCTGCGGAACCCTCAGCATGGAACTCAAGGCCCTGCAGGAGGAGGGGTTTCTGGACACCGAACACCTGCTGTATACAACCCCGGGGCTGCACCAGGATATCGCCGAACTGGAGCGCCAGCTCATCGCGCGCATCGACAAGGCCCGCCAGAAGGTCGAAAAGGTGATCGTGGTCTATGGCGGCAAGTTCTGCTATGTCAACGCCGACGAACCCCTGCGCACCATGGCCGTCATCATCGAAGAGCAGGGCCCCATGGTCACCCGCATCGAGGCCACCCACTGCATGGACATGCTCGCCGACGAAGCCCAGCGCGAAGCCATCGCCCAGGAACTCGCCGGCGGTGAACCCGTCTGGTGGATGACCCCCGGCTGGGTCAAGTTTCGCCACAAGGTGTTCCAGGGGTGGGACAAGGGGCTGGCCAACGAGAACTTCCCCAAGCACACCGGCGGCGCCATCGTGCTGGATGCCATCGGGTACCTTGACCAGTACATGGCCGAAAAACCCGAGGACTTCCTGGAGTACTGTGACTGGATGGGCATTCCCATGCAGGCTTACCCGGTCACCATGGACCGCTTCAAATCCCTGCTGGCGGACCAGGCAAACAAACTGGCGTCCCTGTAAACATCAAACCTGGAGAACCTGTGGACAAAATGGAAAAACGAGACGTAGTGATCATCGGCGGAGGCCCCGCCGGCCGGGTGGTTGTCCACGCGCTGCACACCGCCGGGGCCGGCCTTTCCGTGACCCTGATCAAAGACGAGGAGATAAACGTCAACCGCTGCGCCGTCCCCTACGGCATACCGGATGAGAAGCCCCTGGAAAAATATCAGATCCCCAACACGCTGGTCACCGACTTCGGTGCTGAACTGGTCATCGACCGGGTTACCGGCATCGACACCGCCGGACGGGTGCTCACCACCGCGGGTGGCCGATCCTTTCAGTACGGCGACCTGGTGCTGGGTACCGGATCACGTCCGCTCATTCCGCCCCTGCCGGGTGTCGACTCACCGCTGATCACCCCGGTACGCTCGCTGGCCGACCTCTCGCGGCTGCGCCGTTTCGCCACCGCCGGCCGCCGGGCGGTGGTCGTGGGCGGCGGATACATCGGCATCGAAGTGGCGGTGGTCCTGCAGGAAATGGGCATCGAGGTGACGCTGGTGGAAATGCTGCCCAAGATCCTGATGGCCACCACCGAACCGGAGTTTATCGGCCACATCGAAGACAAACTGACCCGGCACGGCATGCGGCTGCTCACCGGCAGCGGGGTCGCCGCCTTCACGCAGCGCTCCGACACCGAAATAGATGTGCAGTTGAACGGTGGCGAAGTGCTCACGGCCGATTTCGTGGTCATGTCGGTGGGGGTCATTCTGAACACCGAACTGGCTGCCGAGGCTGGCCTGAAAACCAGCCGCCTGGGCGTGTGGACCGACGAGTACCTGCAGACTTCGGCCGAACATGTCTATGCCAGCGGGGACTGCGTCGAAAAGCGTTCCTTTATCACCCGTCAGCCGTGCCGCGGCGAGTTCGGCACCAACGCCGTCTTCATGTCAAGGGTGGTCGCCCAGAATATACTGGGCAAAAAGAAGAAATTCCCCGGCGTCATCAACGCCAACGCCACCACGGTTTTCGACATCGGCCTGGGCCAGGCCGGCCTGACCGAACAGATGGCCCGCGACGCCGGCATCGAGGTGGTCACCGGCGCGTCGGAGGTACTGGACAAGTACCCCATGATGCCGGGCGTGGCCCCTATCCACACCAAGCTGGTATTCGATGCACAGTCGCGCCGTCTGATCGGCGGCTGCGTCCTGCGCCAGGGCTTCGGCGCGGCCCAGAGCGCCGACTTCATCTCCTTTGCCATCCAGAAACAGGCCACGGTGGACGATCTCCTGCTGCTGCAGTATGCCACCCATCCCGAACAGGCCGCCAAACCGTCGGACAACGGCTTCGTCTTTGCCGCCAGGCAGGCCGCGTCCGGCATGCCGCATCGGCAGGAATAGCTTTCCCTGCCGGTTAAACCGGAAGCACCCTGTTTTCCCGCCATGAGACGGGGTGCTTCCGGCCAGAACACGCCCTCTCACACCCCACACCCTGTCAACGACGCCGCTCTTTTCCGCCTGCCCCGGTTAAAAACACTGCGGGGGGAAACCGCGGTCAGCGCAAACGTTATCTGCGCCCGGCGTTCAAAGAAGCATTGTGAAATCGTCGCGGTTTTGTTATGGGAATTATCTCTAAAACAAGCCGTGCCCGTATCCCATCACAGGAACCGGTTTACGGTTGCCATTGCAGAAGCCTGCAGCTATTGACGGATCATGACTGTTGATTTCCAGCTGATAGACCATCGGCAAAGGGCCGCTTTTCTGGCGAGGCTCTTTTTCGCCTTCCTGCGGCTGGGTCTGACCGCCTTCGGCGGACCGGCCATGGTGGCCTACATTCGGGATCTGGCCGTCAGGAAAAATGAGTGGCTGTCGGAAGAATCGTTCAAGGACGGGGTCGCCATCTGCCAGACCATCCCGGGGGCTACGGCCATGCAGGCCGCGGCCTACGCGGGTTTGAGGGCGGCCGGCCCCCTGGGTGCCGTGGCCACCTATGTGGGTTTCGGCCTGCCGGCCTTCGTGCTCATGGTGCTGCTCTCGGCGCTTTACAGCCGGGTGCACGGCCTGCCCGCGGTGGTGTCGCTGTTTACCGGCCTGCAGGTCATCGTGGTGGCCATCGTGACCAACGCCACCATCAACTTCGGCCGCCGGGCCATCAAAAAATGGCAGGACGTCCTGCTGGGTCTGGCCGCGGCCGCTTTTCTCGTGGCCGGCGGCAGCCCTATCGTCGCCATCGTGGTGTCGGCCCTGGCGGCCACATTGCTCTACCTGCGCATGGACCTGGCCAAGCCCGCGGCCACCAAACCCCGGACGGCAAGCGCGTTTGGGCTCTTGTACCCCGCCCTGGTCATGACGGCACTGCTGGCAGCGGGGCTGGCCGTGCTTTTTTTCTGGCGCAGAACGCTCTTCGATCTCTCCCTGCTGATGCTCAGAGTGGACCTGTTCGCCTTCGGGGGCGGCTACGCCTCGGTTCCGCTCATGCTCCACGAGGTGGTGGAAGTGCGGCACTGGATGGACAGCAAAGTGCTCATGGACGGCATCGCCCTGGGCCAGATCACACCGGGACCGATCGTCATCACGGCGACCTTTGTGGGATACCTGCTGGCCGGCATTCCCGGTGCCCTGGTGGGGACCATCAGCATTTTCTCACCGTCGCTCATCATTTTGACCATGGCGGTTCCCTACTTCGACCGCCTCCAGCACCATCCCGTCATCCAGCGGGCCCTGCGCGGTGCCCTGGTTTCCTTCGTGGGGCTGCTGCTGGCCGTTGCCATCCGCTTTGCCCTGGTGATCCACTGGAACACCGCCGCCATCCTCATCGCCGTCGCCGCCCTGGTCGCTTTCCGGCTGAAGGTCGATATCCTGTGGGTGGTGCTGGCCGGAGCTGTGACGTCGGCGCTGGTGCTGTGACCCGCGCTTTCTAAAACAAAGGATCGATTTCAGAGGAAAACATCTGAAACCGGTCCGCAGTCGCCTGCTTTTCCAGGAGCATCAACCAGGATGCAGAATCCTGTCCAGTTGCGCCAGCACCGCCTTTGCGTCCTGTGGCCCCGGTGGGTCCGGTAACCGCGCCATCACCCCCAGACCTTCGCTGGCTTCGTGGAATTCCTCATCGTCCAGCGTGCTGACCACTGCTGTGTTGATCATGGCATTGGATTGGAGCAGCTCCCTGACCAGGTCCAGCGACGTCATGTCCGGCAGGGATCTGTCGATGACGGCCAGCTGGGGCGGCACCGAACGCGCCCGTTGGAGCGCCCCAGCCGCATTCCGGGCCACGGTCAGCTTGACATCTTCGGATGCGCTCAGGCTGTCGGCAAAAGCCGCCAGCAGTTCCGGCCGCCCGGTGACTAGAAGTATGTCCGGCATGATAGCGCTCCTGGGCCAGTGCCCATGCCTGGTTAAACAGGCCCGGACACCGGTTAAATTGAAAACTTCATGGTTTTACGATGAATGACCCCCGCCGCCCCCGCAGGTGTTTTCGGTGCTGAACTGCTGCAGCCGGCCCTCGATGAAGGCCTGGGCCGCCGCACCCACCGTGGGCGCACCGCCGGCGTAGTACACCTCGATGCCCACCTGGTTGAACCCCATCAGGGGCCGGAACCCCATTCCCTGGGCCAGCAGGACCTTGATGCCGTTCTGCTGCAGGTGCTGCACCGGTGCCAGACAACCGCCCTGCTCATGGGGCATGTTGGGCAATATCCGAATATCCTTGATGGAACCGTCTTCCACCTCGATGACGGTGTAGAGATCGCAGTGCCCGAAATGGGCGCCGAAAGGGGCTTCCAGCCCCCCCGGATGAGTGGACGGGATGGCAATAAGGGTACTGCTCATGGCAAAAACCTCCTCGATGAATTAAAGTGGTTCGGGGTTGTATCGTCGTTGATGTCTTTACATTTGTCAGGAGAGAACGATCTTCCCCTGCTTGAAATTTTCTACGGCTTCACGGACGGTCATCTTGTCGCACTCCTGACCCACCTGAATGCCGGCGGCTTTCAGGGTATCAAAGGCCTTGGGCCCCACATAGCCGCTCAGGACGACCTTCGCCCCGGCGTCGGCCACCAGTTTGGCGGCCTGGTAACCGGCGCCCTTGGGCGCCACCTGGGCGCTGCCGTTGTCCAGGTATGCTGTTTCCATGGTGTCGGACTCCACGATGATGAATCCACCGGCCCTTCCGAACCGGGGGTCCACGCGATCATCCAGGGTGGGGCCTTCGCTGCTGATTGCCAGTTTCGTCATGATGCACCTTTTTCTCTCCTGCGGGTCCGGGCGATGCACGCCCGGATCCGGGCCTGTCTATCGAATATAAGGCATTTTGCCGTTTTGTCAGATTATTTTTTCAGGCACGGCCCCGTCCTCTTCCCTGGGCCCAGTGTCCCTGCACGTTGGGCTGAGCGGCTGGCTGCAGGCGGCCGCTTTTGTACTGCGCGATGATATCGGAAATCTTCCCCCGCACCCCGGTGACCACCTCAACCCCTGCCTGCTGCAGCACCTGGAAGGCCTTGGGGCCGCAGTTGCCGGTGATCAGCACCCGGGCGCCGCTGTCCACCAGGGAAGAAGCGGCCTGGATGCCGGCACCCCGGGCCAGGTTCTGGTTGCGGGTGTTTTCCACCACCTGCACGTCCATGGTGTCGGTGTCGACCACTAGAAATCGTTCCGCCCTACCAAACCGGGGGTCCAGATCCGATGAAAGGTCCGTCCCCGTTGCCGTCAGCGCAATTTTCATTTTCAGCTCTCCTGATCTGATGCTTTAAAATAATAATGTTTGTCTCTGTTATTACAGGCTAAATTTAGAAGAAACCTTGTCCCACAGGCGGCGCACCGACGCCGCTGCCGCCCCCTGGGAAAACTCCACCAGGCTCTGCTGGGCCACCATGGCCCCGGTGACGTCGCGATCGTAGGGGATCGTCCCCATCAACGTGAGTTCGTGTTCACGGCAGTAGGTATCGATGCGGCCGGTGACCTCGGCATTGACATCGTATTTGTTGACGGCCACCATGGCCGGTATCTTGAAAAAAGCGGCCAGTTCCGCCACGCGCTCCAGGTCGTGCAGCCCGGAGAGGGTGGGCTCCGTGATGATCAGCAGGGCACCGGCGCCGGTCAACGCAGAAATGACCGGGCAGCCGATACCGGGCGGGCCGTCCACGATGATGGTGGGCAGTCCCCGTGCCTTGGCCAGGGCCCTGGCCTCTTTTCGCAGCAGATTGACCAGCAACCCCGAATTTTCCTCGGCGATACCCAGCCGGGCGTGGACCAGCGGCCCATGGTCGGTGTCCGAAATAAACCACTTGCCGCAGGTGCGCTGGGGAAAAGCGATGGCTTCTTCGGGGCAGAAATGCACACACACGCCGCAACCCTCGCAGGCCACGGGATCGACCCTGAAATCATCGCTGATGGCCTTGAACTGGCAACGTTCCCGGCACTGGCCACAGGCCGTGCAGCGTTCTTCTTCGATGACCGCTACATGCCCTCCCTTGAATTCCGCCTCCCGCCGGATGCGCGGCTTGAGAACCAGGTGCAGGTCGGCGGCATCCACGTCGGCATCGACCACCACCCGCTTCTCGGCCAGCGTGGCAAAGCAGGCCGTGATGCTGGTCTTGCCGGTCCCGCCCTTGCCGCTGAGTACCACCAGTTCCCTCAATTTTTGTTCTTCTGCAGCCATGGATCGCTGTTGTCCCTTCTGCTTTCAGGTGTTCGCTGCGGCGCCGACCCTGGCCGCAATGTCGGTGTAGAGGCGCTCGAAGGCCGGCCGCATATCGTCCACAGCGTGGATCATCATGATGCCCCGGGAGTATTGCTCGGCGATATCCCTGCGTTCGGGAATCTCCAGCAGCACGGCAATATTTTCGGCATCAGCGTAGTCCCTGACCTGGCTGTCGCCGCTGTCGCAGCGGTTGATCACCAGGCCGAAGGGAATCTTGAGGGTGCGCACGGCTTCCACTGCCAGCACAAGATCGTTGAACCCGAAGGGGGTCGGCTCGGTGACCAGCACCACGAAATCCACGCCCCGCAGGGCCGTCATCACCGGACACGAGGTCCCCGGCGGGGCATCGATGATGACCGTTCCCCTTTCTGCGGCCTTTTCCTTGACAGCTTCGATAAGCGGCGGCGACATGGCCTCGCCCACCCGCAGGCGCCCGTAAACCAGGTCGATCTCTCCGGCGCGCCCGCTGACCAGTTCTCCCAGCTCGCGACTGGATTCGCCGATGGCATCCTCGGGACACACCATCACGCAACCGCGGCAGCTGTGGCACATTTCGGGAAAGGTGAGCACCGTGTCACCCAGCTTCATGATGGCCGAGAACTGGCAAATTTCGCTGCAGGCCCCGCACAGGCTGCAGCGCTCGCTGTCCACCTCGGGAACCATGGTGCCCACCACGGTGCGCTCCTCGTTCTCGACGGGCAGAAAAATATGGGCATTGGGCTCCTCGACGTCACAGTCGAGCACCTGGACGGCTCCCCCTGCGCTGGCCGCCAGATTGGTGGCCACGGTGGTCTTGCCGGTACCGCCTTTGCCGCTGGCGATGGCAATTTTCATCGATACGTTCCCCATGACGGCGAAAAAGATTGACAACCGGTGCAATTCCCGGTCATTTAAAAAGAAAGGTGGTTTCCCTTTGAACGTCTGTATCTAAAAACTCATTATGAGTATTATCTCATAATCGATCCCAATATAAGGGTTCCGCCGCGGCTGTCAAGACACAACCTTAAAAAATTACCACGGCGTAATGGACGCTGAAGCAGCGTTTGCATGTTGCACCGCAAGCTGGTATAAATCCCGTGTTTCCGCACCATCACTCACCACACAAATTCAGGGAGGACAGCATGAAAGCAAAAAAGATCACTTTAACCGTCCTGGTCGCCGCTGCTCTGGCGGGCCTTGTCCTGGCACCGCAGGTATTTGCCGAAAAGCCGGTCAAGATCGGATTCGTCTACATCATGTCGGGCCCCTTTTCCACCTACGGGCAGTTCGCTAAAAAAGGCGCCCTGCTGGCCATCGACGAGGTCAATGCCGGCGGCGGTTTTCTGGGACGCAAGGTGGAAGGCTATTTCGAAGACTCCACCGGCAAACCGGATGTGGCCATGCGCGCCATCCGCAAGCTGGTTTACCAGGAAAAGGTCGATTTTCTCATCGGCCTGGATTCCTCGGGGGTGGCCAAATCGGTGGTGCCGTCCATACCGCAGATGAAGACACCTCTCATTATCACCCACGCCGCCACCCCCGATGTGACCGGTTCGGTTTGCAACCGCTACGTTTTCCGCATCTCCCTCAACCTGGCCCAGAACGTCAAGACCGCGGCCCTGCTGGCCGCTCAGACCAAGGCCAAGAAGTGGACCACCATCGGGCCGGACTACGCCTTCGGCCACCAGTCCTGGGAGTATTTCCAGAAGTACCTCAAGCAGGTGAAACCCGATGCCACCTTCCTGCCCAAGGACAAGGTCGCCTTTCCGCCCTTCAAGACCACCGATTTCAGTTCCTACATCACCAAGGTCATGCAGTCCAAACCCGACGGGGTGCTGGTGTCCCTGTGGGGCGGCAACCTGATCGACTTCGTGCGCCAGGGCAAGGAGATGGGCTTTTTCAAGGGGGATTTCACGGTGCTGGCCACCCTGGGCGCTGCCGTCGAGGTACTCAGCGCCCTGGGCGACAAGATGCCCGAGGGCATCTGGGTGGGCACGCGCTACTGGTTCCTGGCCAACGACTCGACCCGCAACCAGCAGTTCGTCAAGGCCTACTACGACCGCTACAAGAACTATCCTTCGTACAACGCCCACGGCGCCTACGGTGCCGTCTACACGTACAAGGCCGCCGTCGAAAAAGCCGGCAAAGTGGACCGTGAGGCGGTCATCGACGCGCTTTCCGGCCTGACCGTCGAGCTGCCGGTGGGCAAAATCACCATCCGCCCCGGAGACCACCAGGCTGTCACCGACGCCTGCTGGGGCAAGACGGCCGCCGACAGCGCCTATCCTTTCCGCATCCTGAAGCCTTTCAAGATCTTCAAGGGTGCCGATGTCACGCGGCCCGTTTCGGAAACCGGCTGCAAGCTCAAATAACAAACGACGAACCAGACAGGATCGTCCGGATAAATCCGGATGATCCCGTCTGAAGTATCTTCCGGGACAAAACGGCCGGCTACATTTCGTTTGGTCCTCTGCAGATGGGAGTGCGTTCGCATTGGAATCGCTGGTCGTCAACCTGCTCAACGGCCTGAGCTGGGGCATGCTGCTCTTCATGATCTCCGTGGGCCTTACCACGGTGTTCGGCGTGCTGGGCGTGCTCAACTTCGCCCACGGCTCCTTCTTCATGCTGGGGGCCTACCTCAGCATGCAGGTCATGCACGTGGTGCCCTCCTTCTGGGTGGGCCTGCTGGTGGGGCCCCTGCTGGTGGCCCTGCTGGGGCTGGTCATCGAAAAGTGGCTGCTGCGGCCGGTCTACGACCGCGACGTCTCCTTCCAGCTGCTGCTGACCTTTTCCATCCTGCTGGTGCTCGACGACGCCGTGCGCCTCATCTGGGGGTCGGGCTATCACGTGGTGGAGGCGCCGCCCCTGCTGGCGGGCGTGTTTCCGCTCTTCAGCCACTCCTACCCGGTGTACCGTCTCTTTCTGGTTGTTGTGGGTCCCCTGGTGGGGGTGGCCCTGTGGTCGTTTTTCCGCTTCAGCCGCTGGGGCAAGGTGGTGCGCGCCGCGGCCCTGGACCGCGAGATGGCCGAGGGGGTGGGCATCCGCGTGCCGCTGCTCTTCACCCTGGTCTTCGCCCTGGGCAGCTGGCTGGCGGCCCTGGGCGGGGCCCTGGCCGCGCCCCACCAGAGCCTGGCCCCGTCCATGGGCGAGCGCATCATCATCGAGAGCTTCATCGTGGTGGTCATCGGCGGCATGGGCAGTTTCCCGGGCGCCTTTGTGGGCGCCTTGATTTTGGGCCTTTTCGAGTCCTTCGGCACCGTTTTCGCCGGACGCGCCCAGATGGCCCTGCCTTACATCCTGCTGGCCGCCGTGCTGCTCTTCCGGCCCACGGGCTTTTTCGGAAGGGAGGCCTGAGACATGGCCACACCTGCGGTTTCCACCAAACGCCTGGGGGGCACTGCGGCCCTGCTGATCCTGCTGGTGCTGTGCCCCTTTTTCCTGCCCGTCTACTGGACCCTCATTCTCACCGAGATCCTGATCATGGCGCTGTTCGCCATGAGCTTCAACCTGCTGCTGGGCTACACGGGCCTGCTGTCCTTCGGCCAGGCCGGCATGTTCGGCGCGGGCGCCTACGCCGCCGCCCTGGCCATTTTAAAGGGCGGGCTCTCCCTGTGGCTGGCGCTGGCCGCGGGCGTGCTCACGGCAACGGCGGTGGCCTTCGTGATCGGGTACCTGTGCGTGCGCCGCGACGAGATTTATTTTGCCATGATCACCCTGGGCTTCGGCATGATGCTCTACACCGTGGCCCACAACTGGATCGCGCTGACCGGCGGCAGCGACGGCCTGCCCCTGGCGGCCGTACCACCGCTGACCTTCTTCTCCTGGGAGGTTTCGCTCTTCGATCCGCGCTGGATGTATCTTTTCGTGCTGGCCGTCACCCTGCTGGGCACCCTGGTGCTGTGGCGCGTGGTGCGCTCGCCCTTCGGCCTGCTGCTCACCGCCATCCGCGAAAACCGCGATCGCCTGGCCTTCGTGGGCGCCAGCGTGCAGAACATCCGGCTGGCGGCCTTCGTCATCGCCGGCGCCTTGAGCGGCCTGGCCGGTGCCCTTTTCTGCCTGTTCAACAACATGGCCACCCCGGATTTCATGCACTGGGGTTTCTCGGCCAAGCCGGTGCTGATGACTATCCTGGGCGGCGCCGGGGTGTTCCTGGGCCCGGCCTTCGGGGCGGCCGTCTTCTTCGTCCTAGAGCAGGCCACCATCCAGGTCACCGAAAACTGGATGATCATCCTGGGCGCCATCCTGATCCCGGTGGTGATCTTCTTTCCGCGCGGCATCCTGGGCACCATCCTGCAGCGCCTTGCCGCCGGCCGGGGGAAAAAGCCGTGAGCGAGGAACCGATCCTCAGGATCGAACACCTGGGCCACGCCTACGGCAAGTTCGAGGTCATCCGCGACATCTCGCTGGAGGTGCCCCGCGGCGTGCTGACGGCCCTGATCGGGCCCAACGGGGCCGGCAAGACCACCTTCTACAACGCCGTCTCGGGGCGTTTCCGGCCCACCCGCGGCCGGGTCTTTTTCGACGGCCGTGACATCACCGGCCTGCCGGCCCACAAGATCGTGCCCCTGGGCCTGCTGCGCTCCTTTCAGATCACCAACATCTTCCCCAACCTGACGGTCATCGAAAACGTGCTGGTGCCCCTGGTGCTTCAGCATGGCCGCACCTATTCCCTGTGGCGTGGACTGCAGCGCGAAAAGGACCTCTACCGGCAGGCCGAGGAAGTGCTGGACAAGATCGGCATTCTCAAAGACGCCCGGCGGCCGGCCAGCGAGCTGGCCTACGGCGACAAGCGCCTGGTGGAGATGGCCATTGTGCTCGCGCGCCGACCCAAGCTGGTGCTGCTGGACGAGCCCACGGCCGGCATGAACCCCGAGGAAACCGAGCGCATGATCCAGCTGATCCGCGAACTGGCCGAGCGCTTCGGCACCACCATTTTCCTGACCGAACACGACATGAGAGTCGTCTTTTCGGTGGCCGCGCGCATCTTCGTCCTGCACCAGGGCGGCCTGCTGGCAGCCGGCGCCCCTCAGGACATCCGCAACGACCCCCGCGTGCGGGAAGCCTACCTGGGAGGGGCCGCCGATGCTTGAGGTCAGAGACATCCACGTCTACTACGGCGACAGCTATATCCTGCAGGGAGTCAGCCTGACAGTCGACCCCGGAGAGATCGTCTGTCTACTGGGCCGCAACGGCGCGGGTAAAACCACCACCATGCGCGGCATCCTGGGCTACAATCCGCCGGCCGCCGGCGAGGTCATTTTCGAGGGCCGTCGCATCAGCGGCCGGCCGGTCTACGAAAACGTCTGCCGCGGCATCGGCTACGTGCCCGAGGACCGCCGCATTTTCTCGGACCTCAGCGTGGAGGAAAACCTCGAGGTGGCCGCCCTGAGACCCCGCCCCGGCCTGGCTCCCTGGACCATGGCGCGCATCTTCGACACTTTCCCGCTATTGGCCCGGCTGCGCCGCCACAAGGGCGGCGCCCTCAGCGGCGGCGAGCAGCAGATGCTGGCCATCGCCCGCGCCCTGGCCGGCAACCCCAAACTGCTGTTGCTGGACGAACCCTGCGAGGGCCTGGCGCCGGTGATCGTCGAGAGCCTGGGCGACATCATCCGTGGGCTGAAGAATGAGATACCCGTGCTGATGACCGAGCAGAACGCCCACTTCGCCTTCGGCATCTCCGATCGCGGCTACGTCATCGACAAGGGGCGCGTGCATTACGAGGGGCCAATCGCCGACCTGGCATCCAACCGCGAAATCCAGGACCGCTATTTGGCGGTGTAGAACGCCAAGCCCGCTTCCGTCAGCTGAAAACCGGGGTGGCGCCGCCTGGGGCCAAACCGTTACCATGGTTACCTTGTGGTTACGGTAACGCTAAGGCACGGCCCGGCGGCCCCCTGTTTCCGATCACTGGCCCGCACCTGAAACCGGCACTAGGGCCAGCCCGGTTTTTCCCCGTATCTTCTCAAAAACCTCCGGCAGGGGATTGCCCAAGGAGCGCCGATGGTGTTTCGGTGGAGCGACATCGTACATCCGGGGAGAAGAGCCATGCGGTCGTCCGGCGTTAAGAATTTCAAACTGTTT
>CAYUAQ010000018.1:0-47802 GCA_964442705.1 uncultured Desulfobacteraceae bacterium | reverse complement strand
TGTCGAAATGCTGTACTCTTATTACAGGGGCGATAAATATGTCTTTGAAATCGAAGTCGGACACTACCACCTGCAGGATGAGGCCATTTGAGGGATGTTTTTTGCTTGACAAAAAAAGGCGGCTTTACTATTAATTATTTGTCTATACATCTATAGCGATATTCGCTATCCAAAAAGGGAGGTGCCCATGGAAGAAAAAAATCTGCTGGAAAAACTGGTCGAATTGAGCCCCGGGATGGAGATCTGGTGGGATTCATCGCCGGTAATCTTCGAGAACTGGTGCCATAAGATGCTGGCCAAGGTTCCGGGCGATCAAGCCGCGCTTTTCAAACAATATTTCGCCCGCATGTACAATCCCGATGATCCGCAGTCGCAGCTGTTCCGGGGGGTGACCACCAACCCGCCGCTGTCCCTGCAGGCCATCCAGGACAATCCCCCCATGTGGGAAGGGGTTGCCCGGGACATCATCAGCCAGAATCCCGGAATCGATACGGAAGGGCTCTTCTGGCGTCTCTACAAGGAAGTCGTGCGCCGCGGCTCGGAAATGTACCTGCCGCTGTTCGAAAAAACCGGCTACAAAGAGGGCTATCTCTCCGGCCAGGTAGACCCCAGGAGTGTCTTCGACAAAGACGCCATGCTGGAGCAGGCCCTGGAAATTGCAGCCATCAACCCCAACGTCATGATCAAGGTGCCCGGCTCCAAGGAAGGTTACGAAGTCATCAGGGAACTCACGGCCCGGGGCATTCCCACCAATAACACCCTGACCTTCGTGCTGCCCCAGCTCATGGACTGCGCCCGTACGGTCTATGAGGGCCTGGAGATCGCCCGGCGAAACAACGTCGACCTCAGCAAATGGCGGTCGGTGATCACGCACATGGAATCACGCTACGGCGATCTCGGCGGCCTGAGGGACTTCGCCGCGGAAGTGGGTGTGGAGCTTTCCGAAGGCGACGTGCGCCTGGCCGAACTGGCCATTTTCAAGAAGGCTTGCCGCCTTCTCAAGGAGCACAGCTACCCCAGCAAGATGCTGTCCTGTTCCCTGCGCCTGGGTCCCACCGTGAACGGCACGGTGAAACTCTGGCATCTGGAGGAGAAAACGGGTGCCGACATCGTGGTTACCTGCCCGCCGGGCTTCATCGAACAGGTGCTGACCTTCGAGGACCGCGACAAGATCGTTCTCGAAGAGGACCGCATTTCCCAGGACATCCCCGCCGAGGTCATGGAAAAGCTGTTGAAGATCCCCTATTTCGAACGCGCCTACCGGGTCGACGGCTACACACGGGAAGAGTACAACACCCTGCCGCCCCTGGTGAGGACCGCCGATCAGTTCTCAAAGGCCACCGGTGAAATGGTGAACTTCGCCGCCGACTGCCTGAAAAAATTCGCCTAACCCCAGACAAGGAGGCTAGCATGAAGATTGGAGTCCTTAAAGAAATCAAAACCAAGGAAAACCGCGTGGCCATGACCCCTGCCGGTGTGGAGCAGATGGTGGCCGCTGGCCATCAGGTGAGCGTCGAAACCACTGCTGGGGAGGGCTCCGGCTTTTCCGACGACGCATACCGCCAGGCCGGCGCAGACATCGGTTCATCGGCTGCAGCGCTTTACGAGAGCAGTGAGATGATCATGAAGGTCAAGGAGCCCCTGCCCCAGGAGTATCCCCTGGCGCGCAAGGATCAGATCCTGTTCACCTACTTTCATTTTGCCGCCGATGAGAAACTGACCCGCGCCATGATGGACTCGGGCTGCATCGCCATCGCCTACGAAACCGTCGAGGATCAGAGAGGGGCGCTGCCCCTGCTGACGCCCATGAGCGAAGTGGCCGGCCGCATGTCCATCCAGGAGGGGGCCAAATACCTGGAGAAAACGTACGGTGGAAAAGGTGTTCTGCTTGGCGGCGTACCGGGTGTGGAACCCAGCCGGGTGATGGTCATCGGGGGCGGCGTGGTGGGCACCCACGCGGCCAAAATGGCCTGCGGGCTGGGTGCCCAGGTATACATCCTGGACACCAACCTGGACCGCCTGCGCGAGTTGTGCAGCATCATGCCGCCCAACTGCATTCCATTGGCTTCCGGTCCGGCGGCCATCCGTGAACTGCTGCCCCAGGTGGACCTGGTCATCGGTGCCGTGCTGATTCATGGCGCCAAGGCCCCCAAACTGATCACCCGTGACATGCTCAAGCTGATGCAGCCGGGATCGGTGCTGGTGGATGTGGCCATCGACCAGGGTGGATGTATCGAAACGGCCAAGCCCACCACCCATGACGACCCCATCTATGAGGTGGACGGCATCGTTCACTATTGCGTGGCCAACATGCCGGGCGCGGTATCGGCGACGTCCACCCGCGCGCTCACCAATGCCACCCTGCCCTACGCCGTGGAAATCGCCACCAAGGGATACAAACGGGCCGCTCTGGATAACCCCGCCATCGCCAAGGGTATCAACCTGATCAATGGAAAGGTGACTTACAAGGGGGTCGCCGACGCCTTCGGTCTGGCGTACACTCCGCTGGAGGAGATTCTGTAATTGAACCTGTAGTCGAAGTTGAAAGTCGGTAAATGGGAAAAATTATTTTCAAAAGGAGATAAAAAAAATGAAAGAGCTTAAAGATTGGTTCGTTCCTTGGCTGTACACCGCCAGAACCTACGACCCCAGCATCCTGGACGTGGCCTGGGCCAAACCGGACTATGCCCGCCTGATGCTCAACGAAAACCCCATTCCGCCCTCGGAAAAGGTCGTTGAGGCCGTCGTCAATGCGGTCAAGTATGGAAACCGTTACCCGGACAGCGGCAAGCG
This sequence comes from uncultured Desulfobacteraceae bacterium, assembly GCA_964442705.1. Taxonomy (GTDB): domain Bacteria; phylum Desulfobacterota; class Desulfobacteria; order Desulfobacterales; family JALSRD01; genus JALSRD01. Next base: position 45,009 of record CAYUAQ010000018.1, on the reverse strand, counting down.
CCTGCGGACCAAGATCGGCGAAATGTACGGCCTGGGTCCGGACAACGTGGCCCTGTGCAACGGCTCCTCCGAAGTAATCGATGCCATGATGCGCCTTTTCCTGCAGCCCGGCGACGAGATCATCATGTCCAACCCCACCTTTGGACTTTTTCCGCCCCGCGCCGAGCTGTGCGGCGGCAAGGTCGTTCAGATCCCCGTCCGCGCAGAGGACCTTCAGTACGACGTCGAGGGCATGCTCAATGCCATCAACGAACGCACCAAGCTGATCCTGATCATCAACCCCAACAATCCCACCGGTGTGTTCATCGACGACGCCGATCTGGAACGCTTCTGCGAAACCGGCATTCCACTGTGCGTGGACGAGGCTTACAAGGACTACAACCCGGAAAAGCCCTCCAAGGCCGACCTGATCAAGAAGTATCCCCAGGTGTTCCTGTCGGTCACCTTTTCCAAGGCCCACGGCTTTGCCGGCATCCGTTTCGGCTTCGTACTGGGGTCCGAAGAGATGATCAAGGCCTTCAATACCATGTTCCTGCCTTGGAACGTGAGCCTGATGGCCATGGCTGCCGCCGAGGCCATCCTCGACAACCCCGAGGAAATCAGCGCCAAGGTGGCGCACAACAACCGCTGGATGCAGATTTTCTACGATGAAGCCAAAAAGCTGGGCCTGAAGCCCTATCCGGCCCACGGCAATTACATGCTCATCGATGCCTCCATGACCGGCAAGACCACGGCGGAAATTCTGCAGGCCGCCCTGGACATGGAAAAGGTCTTTCTGAAACGCATCGGCGAGATCCACGGCAAGAGCGGCTATTTCCGGGTGACACCGGGTACGGACGAAGAAAACGAGCGCTTTCTGAAATTCATGCGCGCTTATTTCGGTTAAAAAGGGGTGACCCCATGGAATTCCCGATTGATTTAGCCCAATACCGACCGCTGGAGTTCGCGTTATCCCAGGAAAGCATGGATGATGATCAGGTTCAGCAACTGACCACCAATATACAATTGGTACGGGACAGCATCATTTTCTTTACCGCCTATGCCAATGCCAGGGGATTGGGGGGACATACCGGCGGACCCTACGACATCGTTCCCGAGGTTCTCATCGTGGATGGGTTCATGCGGGGCAATGACAACTTGGTGCCCGTGCTGTTTGACGAGGCCGGTCACCGGGTGGCCATCCAGTACATGATGGCCGCGCTCAACGGCTACATGCCGATCGACAAACTGCTGCATTACCGCGAATTCGACCAGGGGCTTTACGGCCATCCCGAGCGCGATGACGAGGCCGGCATCTTTTTCAGCTCCGGCCGGCTGGGACACCTTTGGAGCTACGTCAACGGCATCGCAATGGCCAACCCCGGAAAGACCGTGGTGATGTTCGGCAGCGACGGGTCCCAGCAGGAAGGCTCCGATGCCGAGGGCGCCCGCTTTGCCGTGGCCCGCAGCCTGAATGTAAAGTTGCTCATCGACGACAACGATGTGACCATCGCCGGCCATCCCAGCCGCTATATGCCGGGTTTTTCGGTTCAGAAAACGCTGGAGGGTCACGGCCTTCCGGTCGACAGCGGTAACGGAGAAGACTACGCGTCCCTGTTTCGGCGCATCCGCAATGCCCTTGCCCGCAAAGGTCCGCAGGCGCTGATCAACAAGCGCAAAATGGCCGTGGGCGTGGAGGGCATCGAGGGGCTGCCCAAGGGACACGACGTTATCCCGGTCGATTTTGCCAGGGCCTATCTCACGGCCCGCGGGCAGCAGGCAGCCGTCGCTTTCATAGACGGTGCCCAGAAACCGGCCACCACGCCGGCCTACCTGGGCAGCTCGACGGAAAAAGCCAAGAACCGCGACAATTTCGGCAAATTCATCTGTGAAATTCTGGAAAAGATGCCGGACCGGGCCGAACGCGTACGCGTCATCGACTCCGACCTGGAAGGCTCCTGCGGGTTGCACCATATCCGCAAGAGCTTCCCGGAGGTGTACATCTCCGGCGGCATCATGGAGCGCAACAACTACTCGGCGGCCGCCGGTTACGGGTCCAGCCCCGGAAAACAGGGTATATTCGGCACCTTTTCGGCCTTCATGGAAATGGTCATCTCGGAGATCACCATGGCCCGCCTGAACCGTGCCAACGTGCTGGCCCATTTCTCCCACGCCGGCGTGGACGACATGGCTGACAACACCTGCCATTTCGGTATCAACAACTTCTTCGCCGACAACGGGCTGCCCGAGGGAGATGACACGCGTCTGTACTTTCCGGCCGACAGCCACCAGATGAAGGCCGTGCTGGACGTCATCTTTCACGACCCCGGTCTGCGCTTCGTCTTCTCCACCCGTTCGGCCACTCCGTACATACTCGATGAAGCGGGCAATCCTTTTTATGGCCGGGACTACCGCTTTATCCCGGGACGCGATGAAGTCATCCGCGAGGGCCAAGAGGGATACATCGTTTCTTACGGTGAAATGCTATACCGCTGCCTGGACGTGGTCGAGCGTCTGAAACGAGATGGCATCAGCGTGGGCCTGATCAACAAGCCCACCTTGAACGTTCCGGATGATGGGATGCTGGCCAGGGCCGGTGCTTCGGGTTTCGTGCTGGTGGTGGAAACCCAAAACGTCAAGACCGGACTGGGCGTCCGTTTCGGCTCCTGGCTGCTTCAGCGCGGTCATGCACCGCGTTACGCTTTCATGGGCTCCCAGCGTGAGGGTCACGGTGGTCTTGGCGAGCAAATTCCCTACCAGGGAATAGGCACCGAAGACATTACCCGTCAGGTTAAAAAGATGCTGTAATCTGTTGAAAAGTATCAAATTAATGAGGCCCGCTGGCAATAGTCTGCCACCAGGCCTCTTTGTTTTTCGTGGAGGCGGCAACCAGATTCGAACTGGTGTATAGCGGTTTTGCAGACCGCTGCCTTACCACTTGGCTATGCCGCCTAAAAAAATGGAGCGGGAAACGGGATTTGAACCCGCGACTTCGACCTTGGCAAGGTCGCACTCTACCACTGAGTTATTCCCGCCCGATGTGGCCTTTTATTTAGTAATTCTTGGCGGGTTTGTCAACCAAAAAAACAGCCTCTGACCGCGCTTTCTCTTCAGATTTTCAAGAGCCTGCGAAATCGGATAAAGTAATCGGCACCGGACCAGATGGTGAAAACCAGGGCCGCCCAGAGGAACAGTGCGCCGATGCGTTGTACCTGAAGTCCCAGAAAATCGTAGTGAATCATCAGCGGGATGATGGCGGCAATCTGGAAACCGGTTTTGTATTTTCCGAGGCTGGAGGCCGACACGTCGGCCTGACTTTCGGCAATGAAGTTGCGCAAGCCGGTGACGGCAAGTTCCCGGCCCACGATGATACACACCATCCAGGCTGGCACCCACCCAAGGGAGGTAAGCATAATAAATGACGAGGAAACCAGGAGTTTGTCGGCCAGCGGGTCCATGATACGTCCGAAAGAGGATTCCATCCCGCGCATGCGTGCCAGGAAACCGTCGAAATAATCGGTGATGGCCGCCAGGCTGAACAGCACGGCTGCAAGGAAAGTACAGGTGCGATTGGGAAATAGCAGCAGGATGACGATCAGGGGCACAACGGCGATACGGTACAATGTGAGAATGTTGGGATTGCCCAGAACCTTCTCTAACAGTTCAATTTTCTTCATGGTTCACTAGCCCCCGGGTTTTTCAACATTGTTCCGTTCAGCAAATTGGCATACGCCTCCAGCACCTCGATTTCTTGCTCACGGGGGTTGAGTTTGTCAAGCAAAACCTGCATTCCCTCTCCCAGCACGGGGTGGACGAGCCCGGGGTCCATATCGCATAGGGGCTGCAGCACAAAACGGCGCTGGTGCATGCGGGGATGCGGCAGAACCAGTTGTGGCGTATTGATAATTTCCCGATCGTAAAAAATAATGTCCAGGTCCAGCAGGCGCGGTCCGAAACGCACCGCTTTGGGACCCTGTCCCACACGTCGCTGAATGTCCTGAAGTACGGTCAGCAGCTCAAATGGGTCCAGCCGGGTCTCGATTTTTACAGCCAGGTTGATGAACCAGCCCTGGTCCAGAAAATCGACAGGCGCCGTCCGATACGTCCTGGAGATCCCCACCAGCCGGGTATCGGCCCGTGCGTTCAGCAGCTCGATCCCCTTCCGGCAGTTTCCGATCTTGTCGCCCAGATTGGCGCCCACGGCAATATAGGCGTTCGGCAGGCTCACCGTCTACTTTTCAAGTTTGAAGGCCCACATCACGCATTCTATCCAGCACTTCCCGCAGTCGCTCTTCTCCCACGGTCAGCGCCATGCGTATGTACCCCTCCCCGGGGGCTCCGAAGCCGTTTCCCGGCGTGACCACGATACCGGCTTTGGTCAGCAGGTGCGTTGTGAACTGCGCCGAGGAATATCCTGCGGGGGTTTCGATCCACAGGTAGAAGGTGGCTTTGGGCCGGGTCACCCGGAGGCCCAGTTTCGCCAACCCATCGACCAGCACATCACGGCGTCGGCGGTAAATATCCACGGCCTGGCGGACACAGGACTGATCGCCCTCCAGTGCGGTGATGCCGGCCAGCTGGATGGCCTGGAAAGCGCCCGAATCAATGTTGCTCTTGATCTGTCCCAGAGCCTGCACAATTTCACCCCTTCCCACGGCAAAGCCGATGCGCCACCCGGTCATGTTGTAAGTTTTTGACAGAGAGTGGAATTCGATGCCCACCTCCGCGGCCCCTTCGGCCTGCATGAAACTCGGCGGGCGATAGCCGTCGAAACTGAGCTCGGTGTAGGCGGCATCGTGGCACACGATGAGTTCGTGGCGCCGGGCAAAAGCCGCCACCTCATTGAAAAAGTCCAGGGAAGCCGTGGCAGAGGTCGGATTGTTGGGGTAGTTGATAAACAGAAGTTTGGCCTGCCGGGCGGTTTCATCGGGGATGGCGCCCAGATCGGGCAGAAATCCATTTTCTTTCCTCAGATCCATGATGACACTCCGACCGCCGGCAAACTGCACGGCAATGTCGTATACCGGGTAGGCCGGCGACGGGACCAGCGCCGTATCACCGGCATTGATGAAAGCCAGCGGCAGGTGGGCCAGCCCCTCTTTGGAACCGATGAGGGTGACGACTTCCGTGGAGGGATCCAGCCGAACACCGAAACGGCGGTGATACCAAGCCGCCACGCTCCGGTTGAAACGTTCCATGCCGGAATAGGATGGATAGCGGTGGTTGGAGGGATCCATGGCCGCTTCTTTAAGCGCTTCGATAATATGCGGTGGCGTGGCCAGATCCGGATCCCCCACTCCCAGGTCGATAATGTCCACTCCCCGTGAACGCACCGCTTCTTTCTGTCGATCGATTTCCTTGAACAGGTAAGGCGGAAGCTTTTTCAGCCGTTCGGCTTTTTCGATAGGCATCATTTGTGTGGAAACCTCCCGTGGTTTCGTGTATTAGCTGACAACCGGTACCTTTTCCCTTAGAATTCCATCGCCTCTTCTCTCATTCGGCCTTCGTAAATTACGCGGGCGTCGCCTTCCAGAAAAACTTCCCGGAAACGCTTCTGTTCATAGTCAAAGTACACGCTCAACGGTGCACCACCCCGGGGATGGAGCGTTACCGGAGAGGAAACCATTTTCTTGAGGAAAGCCGCCAGCGCGGCGGCTGCGGCACCGGTGCCGCAGGCCAGGGTCTCGTCTTCCACGCCCCGCTCGTAAGTGCGTATGGCCAGGTCGCCGTCAGGACGGACGGCTACAAAGTTCACATTGGTGCCCGCCGGCGCGAACTTTTGGTGATGCCGGATGCAGCGCCCCACTTCCACCACATCCATGTTTTCGATGTCGTCACACATCAGCACCACGTGGGGCACACCCGTGTTGAGACTGTCGATGACGAAGTCCCCCATGCGGGTATCCAGCGATAGGTCCGTGGCAACATCGGAAGGGTCGGTAAGTTTTATTCTGACCCGCCTGCCGACCACTTCGGCCGAAATGATGCCGGCCTGGGTTTCAAAGGTCGACCGTCGGCCCGCAATTCCCTGCAGCCAGGCGAATCGGGCCGCACAGCGGGCACCGTTGCCGCACATCTCGGCCAAACTGCCGTCGGAATTGTAAAACCGCCACCTGAAATCCGCACGCTCGGAGTTCTCAATGAAAATTACGCCGTCGGCCCCGGCCGACAACTTGCGACGACAGACGGCGGTCACAAATGCGGCTGAAGCGGCCTCGGAAATTCTTTCACCGCGATTATCAACCACAATGAAATCATTGCCGCTGCCGCTCATCTTATGAAAAGGAACCGCATTGGGAAACGGTGAATCTTGAATCTTGAATGGTGAACTCATATGCGTGACCGTTCATTTCATGAAGGGTGGGAGGGATTCGCCCCTGACCAGGTCAGCGACGCTTTCGCGCTGCCGAATGATGTAAAATCGATCGTCTTTTACCATGATTTCGGGCACACGGGGGCGCGAGCAGTAATTGGAGGACATGCAGAAACCGTAGGCCCCGGCACTCATGACCGCCAGTAGCTCACCGGGTCGAAAATCCGGGAGAGACCGACCTTGGGCCAAAAAATCACTGCTTTCGCAGATGGGGCCCACCACGTCGGCGGTTATTTCCGACCGTCGACGGCGCACCAGCGGCCGGATCTCATGGTAGGCCTGATACAGGGAGGGACGCAGCAGGTCGTTCATGCCGGCATCGGTGATGACGAAGTCCTTGTTTTCACTGCCCTTGCGGTAGAGCACAGCGGCCACCAGGATGCCGGCATTGCCCACGATGACGCGGCCGGGTTCCAGGATGAGGCGCAGGCCGCTGCCCTCCATGACCTCCATGATGGCCTGGGCGTATTCCCCGGGGTGCGGCGGCTGCTCGTCGCCGTAAGTGATGCCCAGCCCCCCCCCGATGTCCAGATTACGAATCTCAATGCCCGCCTGACCGAGCTCGCCGATGAGGCTCAGGAGGTTTTTTAGCGCATCCCGGAAGGGCTGCACCTCGGTAATCTGTGAACCGATGTGGCAGTCGATGCCGACAACCTTCACATGCGCCAGGCCGGCGGCATGCCGATAGGCTGCGGCGGCATCCCGGTGATCGATGCCGAACTTGTTTTCTTTAAGCCCCGTGGAGATGTAAGGATGGGTTTTGGGGTCGACATCGGGGTTTACACGGATGGCCACCGGCGCGGTGGTGTGCTTCATTCCGGCCCGCTGGTTGATGACATCCAGTTCCTGAAACGATTCCACGTTGAACTGCAGAATACCGGCATCCAGAGCGTCGTCGATCTCATCGACGCGTTTGCCGACGCCGGAATAGACGATGCGGTCGGCGCTGAAGCCGGCCCTGAGCCCACGGTAGAGCTCTCCGCCGGAAACGATATCCAACCCGCCTCTCAGATCGGCAAAGAGCTTTAAAATAGCCTGGCTGGTGTTGGCCTTGGCCGAGTAGCACACCAGCTTTTCGATGTCGGGGAAGGCATCCTGGATCGCCAGAAAATGACGCTTCAAGGTGGCATGGCTGTATAGATAAAAAGGGGTTCCCACGGCTTTTGCGATCCTCTGCACCGGGACCTGTTCGCAGTAAAGTTCGTCTTCAACGTAATCGAAATGATGCATCGGCGCTACTGGTCTCCGTAGTTGAATTCGATCAGATTGGAATCGGACGATGCGACGTTGTTGTCCGTCACGGCGACCACTTTGTAAACATAGCGGTAACCCTTTTCCAGTTTGTCGGCGTATTCCATGGTGGTATCCCGGCGTTTCGACTCGGTGGTCGTGTAAGGTGAAACCCGTCCGATGCGTTGAAACATCAGGGGGCAGCCCTTGCAGGGTTCTTTCAGCGAAGTCTTGCTGCGGTAGACGACGAAGCCCGCGATTTCGGGAGACTTTTTCTCCAGGGCCGCCTTGGGCTGAGACCAGCTCAGTCGCGCCCAGCCGTTTTCGATGCGGTAATTAAGATCGGTGACCGGAGGCGGCGGTACCTGTCTGGGGGGAACCGGCGGCCCCTTTACACCGCAGGCAGCCAGCAGGCTCAGCACGATAAATGCGACTGCCGCAAGAAGCCATCCGCCCTTTTTCGTCCCGTCGCCGTGTTCATCCGATCCCCTGTGAAGCACTGTCTGCATTTCCATGGCATCCTCTCTGAAGTTAAGAAGTTTCCGCTGCCAGTACCCTGCGGGCCTTTTCAATGGCCGCTGCCACGTTTTGGCGGGCCGTGCCCCCCTGACTATTCCTGCGGTTGACCACCTGCTCCAGCGACAGGGCATCGTAGATGTCATCCCCGATGAGATCGGAAAAAGACCGCAGTTCCTCGATGCCGAGCTGGTCGAGCTCTTTGCCCTTTTCCAGTGCATAGCTCACCGCTCTGCCCACGCATCCGTGGGCTTCCCGGAAGGGCATGCCCTTGGCCACCAGATAGTCGGCCAGATCGGTGGCATTCAGGTATCCCGACGAGGCCGCCCGACGCATGCGACGGCGGCGGAACTTGAGTTCCGGCAGCATGGCCGCAATGATATCCAGGCAGGCGCACAGGCTGTCAATCGTCTCGAACAGCGGCTGCTTGTCCTCCTGCATGTCTCGGTTATAGGCCAGTGGCAGGGCCTTCATGATGCACAGCAGCGCCGTCAGATGGCCGAAAACCGGTCCGGCCTTGCCGCGAATGAGCTCGGGGATGTCGGGGTTCTTCTTCTGGGGCATGATGCTGCTGCCGGTGGCGAAAGCATCGGGCAGCTCCATGAATCCGAATTCCCGGGAAGACCACAGCACCAGTTCCTCGGAAAGGCGGCTGAGATGGACCATACACAGGCTGGCCGAAGCCAGGAATTCGATCACGAAATCACGGTCCGCCACACTGTCCATGCTGTTTTCTGAAACCCGGGGAAACCCCAGCAGACTGGCGGCGTACCGCCGATCAATGGGATAGGTGGTGCCGGCCAGGGCAGCGCTGCCCAGGGGCATCACGTCGGTGCGCTTGCGGCCCTCCCGAAACCGCTGGCTGTCCCGTGTGAACATTTCGTAGTAGGCCAGCAGGTGGTGAGCCAGCAGTACGGGCTGGGCGCGCTGGAGATGGGTGTATCCGGGCAGCACAACGTCCAGGTTCCGTTGGGCCAGTTCGACAAAACAGGTGCGCACCGTCCTCAAAAGGTTCAGGATTCGATCGATGGCGTCCCTCAGATACAGGCGCACGTCCAGCGCCACCTGGTCATTGCGGCTCCTGGCCGTGTGAAGTTTCGAGGCCACCCGCCCCACGACGTGTCGCAGCCGTTCCTCGATGTGCATGTGGATGTCCTCGAGGCGATCGTCGTATGTGAACTCGCCACGTTCGATCTCCCCACGCACCTTTTCCAGCCCTTCAACCAGTTTTTCAGCCTCTTCCTGCGACAGGATGCCGCAGTGGGCCAGCATGCGGCAGTGGGCGAGGCTGCCCTGGATGTCGTAGGGGTAGAGACGGCTGTCGATGCGGATCGACGCGGTAAAAGCTTCCACCCGCTTGTCGGTATCACTCTGGAAACGTCCGTCCCATGGTTTGCCTGGCATGATATCATTCCATCGGCTTGTATGGCGGTTTTCGTTTTACAGATCCAGCATGCTGCGGATTCTGAGCCGCAGGGCGTTGAGGCGTATGAACCCCTCGGCGTCCTGCTGGTTGTAAACGTCGTCGTCTTCGAAAGTGGCAAAATCTTCCCGGTAGAGCGAGTAATCGGATTTGCGCCCGCTCACCGTGCAGTTTCCCCGGTATAACTCGATACGCACCACGCCGCTGACGTTCTGCTGGGTGTCATCCACCATCCCCTGCAGGATCTTCATCTCCGGGGCGAACCAGAACCCGTTGTAAATCAGTCGTGAATACTCCGGCAACAGGCTGTTGCGCAGGTGCAGTACCTCCCGATCCAGGGTAATGGATTCCAGGGCCATGTGGGCCGTGCGCAGGATGGTGCCGCCGGGTGTTTCATAGACCCCTCTGTTTTTCATGCCCACGAACCGGTTTTCCACCAGGTCCACCCGCCCGACACCATGCCGTCCCCCCAGTTCGTTCAGCCGCCCGAGCATGGCCGCCGGCGATAGACGTTCGCCATCGATGGCCACGGGGTCTCCCCTTTCAAAGGTAATCTCGATGGTCTGGCCATCTTCGGGGGCCTCTTTGGGAGAAACCGTGTAAGTGAAGATATCTTCCGGCGGCGCCGTCCAAGGATCTTCCAGAATGCCGCCCTCGTAACTGATGTGCAGCAGATTGGCGTCGGTGGAGTACGGCTTGGCACGCGTCGCCTGGACTGGAATGCTGTGTTTTTCGGCAAAGGCCATCAGGGCCGTGCGCGAGTTCAAATCCCACTGGCGCCACGGAGCAATGATCTTGATGTGCGGATCCAGTCCCAGGTAAGCCAGTTCAAAGCGCACCTGGTCGTTGCCCTTGCCGGTGGCGCCGTGACTGACCGCATCGGCCCCCTCCCGGTGGGCGATCTCGATCTGCCGCTTGGCAATCAGCGGGCGGGCCAGAGAGGTTCCCAGCAGGTAGGTTCCCTCGTAAATGGCATTGGCGCGAAAGGCCGGAAAGACGTAATCCCGCACAAACGCTTCTTTCAGGTCTTCGATATAGACCTTGGAAGCACCGGTGTTGACGGCATTGCGCCGCACCACCTCGAAGTCGTCCTTCTGTCCCAGGTCAGCCGAATAGGCAATCACCTCGCACTGATAGGTTTCGATAAGCCATTTTAAGATCACCGAGGTATCGAGTCCTCCGGAGTAAGCCAAGACCACTTTTTCTATGCGTTCTGCCACTGAAATTCCCCTCTGCTGCGTATGTTTCATGAAACGAAAATTGACGCCCTTCCCTATCCCTTTGTGCCTTGGTTTTCCTGCTTGTCTGGTTTATTTTGCTGTATATTCAGTCATTTGGACAAGAACCTCGTCCAGACATCCGATAAGTGCATCGATGGACCGGCGATCGATTATCAATGGCGGCGCAAAGCGAAGAATGTTGCCCTGAACACAGTTTATCAGAAACCCCCGCCGCATGCACGCATTGACAACTTCACCGCCGTCGACGTCCAGCCTGAGTCCCAGCAGCAACCCCATCCCGCGCACCTCCCGAACGCAGTCGTGACGGTCTACCAGACCTTCGAGCTTTTCTCTGAAGTACAACCCGGTCTGCCGGGTGTGCGACACGACACTCTCGCTTTCAAAAGTTTCAAGAGTCGCTAAGGCGGCCGCCGACACCAGCGGGGTCCCCCCGAAGGTGGTGGCGTGAGCACCGGCACCGAAGGCGCGCATCACTTCTTCGGTGGCCAGCATGGCGCCCATGGGCAGACCGTTGGCCAGGGCCTTGGCCAGGGTCATGATGTCCGGCGGCACCTGCCAGTGTTGGTAGGCGAACATCTTGCCGCTGCGCCCCATGCCGCACTGTATCTCGTCATAGATCAGCAGGGCGCCGGCACGGTCACAGATTTCCCGCACATCTTTTAAAAAATCATCACCGGGAACACACACACCGCCTTCTCCCTGGATCGGTTCCAGCAGCACGGCACAGGTCTGTTCGTCGATCGCTCCAGCCAGTGCCCGGGCGTCGTTGAAAGGGACGAAATCAAAGCCCTCCAGCAGCGGTTCATACCCCTGCCGGATTTTTTCCTGGCCGGTGGCCGAAAGCGTGGCCATGGTGCGGCCGTGAAAGGACTGCTGCATGGCGATGATACGGCAGCGCTGCGGTTCGCCCCTTTGTTTGGCATACTTCCTGGCCAGCTTGATGGCGGCTTCATTGGCTTCGGCGCCGCTGTTGCAGAAAAACACGCGGTCGGCAAAGCTGATATCCACAAGCTTCTGCGCCAGGGCCACCTGCGGTTCGGTGTAGTACAGGTTGGAGACGTGCCACAGGATTTCGGCTTGCTCTTTCAAGGCCGCGACCACACGGGGGTGGGCATGCCCCAGGCTGCACACGGCGATGCCGGCCACGAAATCGGTGTACGTCCTGCCGTCTCCATCCCACAGGGTGCAGCCGCTGCCCCGGGTGATTACCAGGGGATAGCGGGCATAGGTGGCCGCCATCACACGATCGGCCTGCTTCATCAGTTCGTTTTTCATGGGGTCACTTCCGTTCCGATGCCGCTGTCCGTAAAAAGCTCCAGCAGCAACGCGTGTCGCCGGGTGCCGTTGATGATGGCCACTTTGCCCACGCCCTTTTCGACGGCATCGATGGCATGCCGAATTTTGGGGATCATCCCGCCGGAGATTTCGCCGCTTTCGATCATGCGGGCAATGCCGGCGGCATCGATGGACGACACCAGCCTGCCGGCCGTGTCCAGCACGCCGTCCACGTCGGTCAGAAAGATGAGGCGGCCGGCACCCAGCGCCATGGCGATTTGGGAGGCCACCACGTCGGCGTTGATGTTGAAAGTCTCCCCCCGGTGGCCGGTTCCCACTGGGGCCACGATGGGGATGAAACCTTCCCGGTTCAAAGTGTCGACGATGTGTACGTCGATGTGGGTGACATCGCCCACCAGACCCGGATCGATGATCTCGGGAGGCTTGTTTTCATCAGGCTGGTGCACGATTTTTAATTTGCGGGCCTGAATGAGACCGGCATCTTTGCCGCTGAGTCCCACGGCCCTGCCGCCCTGCCGGTTGATCTGTGCCACGATGGCCTTGTTCACGCGGCCGCCCAGCACCATTTCCACCACGTCCATGGTGGGGGCATCGGTAACCCGCATGCCCTGCACGAACTTCGAACGGATGCCCATACGTTCGAGCACGGAACTGATCTGTGGGCCGCCGCCGTGAACCACCACCGGATGCAAACCGATGAGTTTGAGCAGAGTGATGTCGCGGGCGAAATCCTCCTTCAGCTGCTCATCCACCATGGCATGGCCACCGTATTTGATCACCAGGGTCATGCCGGCAAACCGCTGAATATACGGCAGCGCCTCGATCAGAATGTCGGCTACGCTGGAACTCGGCGATCGGGCATTCATCGCACCTCTTTCATCATGTTTTGGTTTATAATTTCATACCTAACATATTGTATTTAAGTTATTAGCTCACCTGTATGGTCTAACCAATAACCGCTGATACCTCCCTCACAATATATACCGACTCAGATCCTCATCCTCCTTGATGTCGTGCAGTTTGTCTTCCACGTAGGCAGCGTCGATGACCACTTTTTTCTCCCGGGTGTCGGGCGCCTCGAAGAGGATGTCTTCGAGCAGACATTCCATCAGGGTGTGCAGGCGTCGTGCACCGATGTTCTCGGTAGACTCGTTGACTTCCTGGGCGATGCGGGCCACCGACTGCACGGCGTCGTCTTCAAAAACGATCTCCACCCCCTCCGTGCGCAGCAGCGCCATGTACTGGAGCAGCAGGGCGTTGCGCGGCTCCACCAGGATGCGTACAAATTCCTCGTGTCCCAGCGAATCGAGCTCCACCCGGATGGGGAAGCGCCCCTGCAGTTCAGGGATCAGGTCAGACGGCTTGACGGCGTGAAAAGCCCCCGAGGCAATAAAAAGAATATGGTCGGTCTTAACGGGCCCGTACTTGGTGGTCACCGTGGAACCCTCCACCAGGGGCAGCAGATCGCGCTGCACGCCCTCGCGCGATACATCCGGACCGTGACTGCTGGAATTGCCGCCCGCGATCTTGTCGATCTCATCCAGGAATATGATGCCGGCCTGTTCCACCCGCTCAATGGCCCGTCGCACCACAGTTTGCGTGTCCACGAGGTTCTGAGCCTCTTCATTGCACAGGATCTGCATGGCCTCGGAGACCTTAACCTTGCGGCGCTTGGTGGACTTTGGCAGCAGGCCGTCCAGCATATCCTTGAAATTGATGCCCATCTCTTCCATGCCCACATTGGAAAAGATCTCCACCATGGGCATGCTGCGCTCGGTCACGTCCAGATCCACGTAACGGTCATCAAGCTTGCCGCTGCGCAGCATCCGGCGCAGCTTTTCGCGGGTCGCCGCCATCTGCTGGGCGTTCCGCTCCTCATCGCCGCCCGTCTCCGCAGACGTAAAACCTTCGCCGGGCATCCTGGCGGTCGGTTTGGGGAGCAGCAGATCCAGCATGCGCTCTTCTGCCACCAGCAGGGCTTTGGGCTTGACCGCCTCCTGTTCCCGGACCTTGAGTTTGTTGACCGTCAGTTCGACCAGGTCCCGCACCATGGACTCCACGTCCCGGCCTACGTACCCCACCTCGGTAAACTTGGAGGCCTCCACCTTGGTAAAAGGTGAATCGGTCAGCATGGAGAGACGCCGGGCGATCTCGGTTTTGCCCACGCCGGTGGGACCGATGAGAATAATATTCTTGGGGGCAATTTCATCACGCAGGTCTTCGGGCACCTGGCGGCGACGCCAGCGGTTCCTGAGGGCGATGGCCACGGATTTTTTGGCCTTGTCCTGGCCGATGATGTATTTGTCCAGTTCCTTTACGATTTCAGCGGGCTTCAAGTCTTCCATGGTCCATTCTTCCCGGGGTATCTCAGGCAAACTCTTCGACAGTGATCACCTGGTTGGTGTAAATGCAGAGATCGGCGGCGATCTTCATGGCCTGTTCCACAATCTGCCGGGCTTCCATCTGCGTGTGTGCGGCCAGGGCCGTGGCCGCGGCCTGGGCGGCGGCCCCTCCCGAACCGATGGCAACGATGCCGGCATCCGGTTCGATGACATCCCCGTTTCCGGAGATCAGGAACATGCGGGTTTCGTCCACGGCGATCATGACCGCTTCCAGGCGCCGCAGCACCTTGTCCGTGCGCCAGTCCCGTGCCAGCTCTACTGCCGCCCGCGTAAGGTTGCCGTTGTAACGCTCCAGTTTGGCTTCCAGGCGCTCGGAAAGGTTGAGGGCATCGGCGGTGGCGCCGGCAAACCCCACGATAATACGATTCTGGTAAATCTTCCTGACCTTGCGGGCATGGTGCTTGATGACGGTATCGCCCAGGGTGACCTGCCCGTCACCGGCCACCGCCACCCTCCCCTCCCGGCTGACCGCCAGAATGGTGGTGCCGTGAAATCCGGTCTGCCGTGCCCATCGATTTGCCATTTGTTCCATCTTCCGTTCTCCTTCCCCTGCCTGATTACGGGAAATGCCCGCCCGGAGCTTCTCCTCTTTCAAGATCGGGGATGGGCCTTGTCGTAAACCGCCATCAGCTGATCAATGCTCACATGGGTGTAGCGCTGGGTGGTGGACAGATTCTTGTGCCCCAGGAGTTCCTGTACGGCCCGCAGATCCGCCCCCGCATCCAGCAGGTGGGTGGCAAAAGAGTGGCGCAAACCATGGGGGGATACCGGTACCGCCAGTCCACACTGCCGGGCCAGCTGGTTTAAAATACGGGCGATGCTGCGGGTGGACAGTCGGTTCCCGTACCGGTTCAGGAAAAGGGCCCCCCGGGCAGCGCTCTGCCCAAGCTGCCGCCGATATTCCTCGATCGCCCTTGCTGCCTTGCGGCCGATGGGAACAATGCGCTCCTTGCCTCCCTTTCCCCTGACCCGTACGGTCCGGCCGGTCAAATCCATATCTTCGACGTTTATCCCGGCCAGCTCGGCCACACGGATACCGGCGGAATACATGGTCTCGAACATGGCGCGGTTGCGCAGATCCAGGAGGCTTTCGCCCGCAATGGAATCCAGCAGCCGGAACATGTCATCGACACTCAGGTAGCGGGGTATCTTTTTCGGCAGCTTGGGTGTCAGCAGGAATTCGGCCGGACTGGCCTCCAGCACGTTCTCCCTCATCAGAAACACGAAGAAAGACCGCAGCGACGACAGCTTGCGGGCAATGGTGACGCGGGCGTTTTTTTTAAACAGCCACCCGAGATAACCCCGCAGGGTCAGGTGGTCGATATCCGAAATTTCCGGTTCGCGGGCGCTTTCCCCCTCCCCCTGCCTTTCGGCCTGGGTCATCAGATAGGCTCGAAACTCGTTGAGGTCGCGTGTATAGGCCCCCACGGTGTTGGCTGCATAGCCCCTTTCAGTGGACAGGTGACGCTTGAAAGCGGTTATCCACCGCATCAGACTGCCGGGATGGGCAGTCATGACGCACATGTCTCCACTGCCGGCAGCGCCAGCAGCCGGCCGATCTCCGCCCAGCTGCCGACTTCTGTAAAGGGGTGGGCCGCACGGTTCCAGGGCTGCTTGAAAACGATGGGGGTCACGCCGATTTTCTCCAGGGCAAAACAGGTGTCCAAACGGTCCTCCACGAAATACGCGATGCCCCGCTGAAGCAGCACCTCTGCTTTGTCCCGGGAAGAGCCGGTGGCCACGATGTCCACGCTGTCCGGCGGCATTTGCAGGGCCTGACCGAACCAGTGCGTCAGGGGGCCGGGATGCGGACGGGCGGTCACGAACAGCACCCTGTCGTTGGTTTTTGCCATGCACCGCAACACTTCCGAGGCCCCTTCCAAGGGTTTGAGAGGCTGCCGGTAATTTCCTTCCAGCAGACGTTTCACGATGGCATCGATGACGGCGCTGTCCATATCCACACATTCCTCGAGATAATAGCACGATATGTCTTCATAGCGCACATGCGTGATCTGGTAATCCGCCGCCGCGATATCCAGAAACAGCCCCATGGTATCGGCCACCACGCCGTCGATGTCAAAGGCCACCACAGCCGGATCGATGCCTGTCAAAGTCATGGCAGGTCAGGCCGCGCGCCGCGTTTTTTTCTTAAGCCGGATGATCCGTTTGCGGTAGATGGCCGCCATTTTGGCATCCTCACGTTCAAGCGCCTTGTCGCGTTCTACCTTCAACTGCTTGATCTTCTTTTTTATTTCACGAACCGATCCACTCGAACGCTTGGCGGTGTCCTCGGCAATACCGCGCGCCTGTTTGATGGCGCTCAGCAGCTCGGCTTTGTTCATGCCGTAAACCCCGGTGATTTCCGGAATCTCCTTGGCCACCTCACGCAGTTCCTTGGCTGTCATTTTATCGAGGGGTTTTTCCTTGGCTTCTTTCTTTTTTCCGCCCATTTCCAGCTATGCTCCTTTCTCGTTTATGAACCCGCCCCGCCTATCAGGGACGTCCCTTACTCCGGATCCACCACATGGACCGTAAAACGTAGACTTTTAAAACAGAACGACTGGATCTGTCAATAGCCGCCTGGGGTGTTAAAACGTATTTTATCACTGGTCCTTATCAGAGGGTTTTTCTTTCGGGTCCAGCAACTGGATCAGCGGCCGAAACAGATCCATGGGAAACGGGAAAATGGTGGTGGTATTGTTTTCGGCCGCCATCTCGCGCATGGTCTGCAGGTAGCGGAGCTGCAGGGCCATGGGGTGCGCGTGGATAATCTGGGCGGCCTCAGACAGCTTGGCGGCGGCCTGAAATTCGCCGTCGGCGTTGATCACCTTGGCCCGCCGTTCCCTTTCGGCCTCCGCCTGTCGGGCCATGGCCCGCTGCATTTCCTGGGGCAGGTCGATATGTTTCAGCTCCACGGTGGCCACCTTGATTCCCCAGGGATCGGTGTGCGTGTCGAGGATCTCCTGCAGGTGGGAGTTGATCTTCTCGCGAGCCGACAGCAGTTCGTCGAGTTCCGCCTGCCCGCACACGCTGCGCAAGGTGGTCTGGGCCAGCTGCGAGATGGCGTATCGGTAGTTTTCCACCTCCACGATGGCCTTGACCGGGTCGACTACCCGGAAATAGATGACGGCATTGACCTTTACCGAAACGTTGTCCCGGGTGATGACGTCCTGGGGGTCCACATCCATGGCCACCAAACGCATGCTGACCCGCACCATCCTGTCGATCACGGGAATCAGGATGATGAGCCCCGGCCCCTTGGCATGAATCACCCGGCCCAGCCGGAATACCACGGCCCGTTCGTATTCGTTCAGAATACGCAGGGACGTTGCCAAAAACAGCACCAGCAGCACGACGATCACGATCAGTCCGTACATCCTTTTCTACGCCTCCCTGTTCTCTTCCAGCGGCGCCACCTCCAGCCACAGTCCGTCATCGACCCTCAGCACGCGCACCCGTGTTCCAGGAGATGTGGGGATGGACGACCGGGCTTTCCACAGCTCTCCATGTACGAAAACCTTTCCCTCCGGTTCGAGAGGCTCCCTTACCACGCCCACTTCACCGATAAGACCGCTTTTGCCGGTACGGGGCCGTGCCCGGTGGGCCTTGAAGGCCAGGGCCGCCACAGCCACGAAAAAAACAGAAATGGCGCCGGCCGTGGGCAGCAGCACCTGCAGGGATACCTTCATGCCCACCGGGCCGCTTTCAAACAGCATCAGAGAGCCGAGCAGGAGGGCGCAGACCCCGGCCACGCTGAGCAGACCGTAACTGGTCACCTTGATCTCCAGGATAAAGAAGACAACGGCCAGCACAATCAACAGCAGTCCGGCGGTATTCACCGGCAGGGTCTGGAAGGCGAAAAAGGCCAGAATGATGGCGATGCCGCCCACCACTCCCGGAAAAATGGCACCGGGATGGGACAGTTCGAAGTAGAGCCCGGCCAGGCCGATCATCATGAGGATATAGGCGATATTCGGATCGCTGATGAGCCTCAAAATACGCGTCCGCAGACTCTCCTCGAGAACCTTTTTGACGGCGCCGTCCAGCTGGAGCGTTCCCCGGCCTTCGATCCGGCGTCCGTTTATCTGCCGGATGAGATCGTCCCTATCACGGGCAATTACATCGATGACATCTTTCTCCAACGCTTCGGTTTCGGTGATGGACACGCTTTCGCGCACCGCTTTTTCGGCCCAGTGCGCATTGCGGCCCCGTTTTGCGGCGATACTGCGGGCCAGCGCCGCCATGTCGTTGAGCACCTTTTCAGACAGGCTGCCGCCGATGTCTTTTCCGCCGGCGCCGACCGGATGGGCGGCACCAATATTGGTGCCCGGCGCCATTGCTGCGATGTCAGCGGCCATGGTGATCATGACACCGGCCGAGGCGGCGCGCGCACCGCTGGGTGCCACGTAAACCACCACCGGCACCGTACTGGCGTAGATGGCCTTTACAATGCTGCGCATGGATTCGGCCAGTCCTCCGGGCGTATCGAGTTCGATGATCAGGCAGGCCGCCCGCTGCTGGGACGCGTCTCGGATGCTCCTCTGGATGTAGCCCGCCACCGCCGGATTGATGGTGCCCGCCACTTTCAGGATCAGCACTTCGGCGGCAGGCGGCCCAGCACCTGCCGTGCCGGACGGTAGCCCGAAACAGCACCACAGCGCCAAGACACCAATGTACCGTAGGAAGGACAACCTCATAAATCGCTTCGTCTTTGGGGTACCACCCGTTCTAACGTTTCATCTCCCGCATCAGCAGCTGCATGTCCTGCCAGACCTGTCGTTTTTTTTCCGGATTGCGCAGCAGATAGGCCGGGTGAAAAGTGGGCAGCACCCGCATTTCGCCCAGGCGATGCAACCGTCCCCGCAGACGGGAAATGGGGGTGTCGGTTTCCAGCAGTGTCTGGGCTGCAAATTTTCCCAATGCGCACACAAATCGGGGCTCTATGCACTGCAGCTGACGCTTCAGAAAGGGCAGACAGCTCCTGATCTCGTCGGGCTGCGGGTTGCGGTTGTTGGGTGGACGGCATTTGATGATGTTGCAGATGTAAACCTCATCCCGCTTGAAACCAATGGCCGCGATAATGCGGGTGAGCAACTGGCCGGCAGCGCCCACGAAAGGTCGGCCGCTGCGGTCTTCGTCATAGCCGGGCCCTTCCCCCACAAAAACGAGATCCGACTCGGGATTGCCCTCTCCGAAGACGATGTTGGTCCGGCCGGCACTCAGCCGGCAGCGCGTGCACTCCCCCAGGTCCGCCCGTATATCTTCCAGGGTTTCACGCGGCGAACCCAGCGGTTTGCCCCATGTGTCCAGCATTGCAGCCACCTCGGGACGGCATTGGAAACCTTCCACTCCGTCCGAGCGCAGTTCCCTGAAGGTCGCGTAAATCTCCCGCAGCAGCGCGTTGAAAAGCGCGGCGCCCTTTCGGGGATCCGAATCACGGGCCGATGTCTTGAAGGAACCCGTCATACCGTCACGCCTTCGGCGCTCACCCTTGGCCCCCTGAGAGCTGCGCGCGGATACGGTCCAGCAGACGGTGGGCCAGGACATCTTTTTCCATCAGCGGCAGTTTTTCCTGGTGGCCGTCCCTGAAAAAAAGTGTCAGGCGATTGGTGTCGGCTTCAAACCCGGCGTCGGCTTTTCCCACCAGGTTGGCCGCGATCATATCCAGGTTTTTGGATACCAGCTTCTGCTCGGCATGCTTTTTCAGGTTTCTGGTCTCGGCGGCAAACCCCACCAGGAACTGGGTGGTTTTGCGCCGCCCGATCTCTTTGAGGATATCCTTTGTCCTCTCCAGGGTCAGCGTCATTTCGGCGCGCCCCTTTTTCATTTTATGGGCCATGGTCTTTGCAGGGCGGTAATCGGAAACCGCGGCCGCCTTGATGACGATATCGCTGTCTTCCAGCCGCTTCAACACGGCAGCGGCCATTTCCGCCGCACTGTTTACCCGCACCACCTCTACCCCGTGGGGGCTCTCCAGTACGGAAGGCCCGGACACCAGCGTTACTTTGGCCCCCCTGTGCCGGGCCGCCCGGGCGATGGCAAAGCCCATTTTCCCCGATGAGGGGTTGGAGATGAATCGCACCGGATCCATGGGCTCCCGGGTGGGGCCGGCCGTGACGAGCACGTGTTTGCCGCTGAAATCCTTGGGACTCAACAATGCCATGACATGCTCCAGGATGATCATCGGGTCCGGCAACCGCCCGGGCCCCGTGGTGCCGCAGGCCAGTTCGCCGGAATCCGGCGGCAGGACATCATAACCGTGCGACGCCAGCACCTGCAGATTCTTTTGGACGGCGGCATTCTGGAACATGTGGGTATTCATGGCGGGACAGACCAGCACCGGCGCGGAAACGGCCAGCATGAACGTGCTCAGGGCGTCGTCGGCGATACCATGGGCCAGCTTGCCCACCATGTTGGCCGTTGCCGGGGCCACCACCACGGCATCCGCCGTCTGGGCCCATGCGATGTGTTGCATGGCGGCATCGTTTCCCCCGGCAAACAAATCGGTGCACACCGGGTGTCCGGAGAGGGCCTCGAAAGTCAGCGGCCCGACGAAGCGGGTCGCATTGACCGTCATCATGATTCTCACGTCGGCGCCCTGCTGTTTGAGCAGTCTCAGCAATTCCACACATTTATAGGCCGCAATGCCCCCGCAGACACCCATGACAATGGATTTTTCAGCGATGATGCTCATGGCGCCTCTTCTTTTCGTTGCTTCGTACCCAGCTTCAGGCAGGCATCTAGTTTCTGAACAGCCTGCCACCTGAGTGTCAGCGCTATCCATCTGGCGAACAGCTCAGCCGTCTTCTGTTGCCGGGCGTTCCGCCGGCCCCCGAGGCGCTTTTCCAGCTGCGCAAGTGCGCTCCTGATATCCTCCCGGTCACTGCCACGGGAGAGCAGGTGCCGATAGATTTCGGCCGCTTCTCCGAGCTTTCCCTGACGCACCAGCAATCGCGCCATGGTTTCGGTATAAAAAAGCGGTTGTTCAACCATGCCGGCGCCCTTTTCATCTGCAAGCCGTGGGACCGGCTTGCCCTATGGTTTCGAGGCTTTGGTCGACCTGATGATCACTTCGCCTTTTCCCACCATGCCAAGATCCCTCCTGGCGATATTTTCAATGTACACGGGGTCGGTTTTCAGGCGTTTGATTTCACGGTAGAGTTTCTGGTTTTCGCGCTCCAGTTCCAGGTTGATCCCAATCAAACGATTGCGTTCGGTCTTGAGTTCCCTGAGATCGTCGATCCCCTTGTCCCCGAAAATGATGAGCAGCAGCAGTGCGGCCAGAAGCAATATGGACAAATTCAATAACAGGCTCTGCCGTGACATCACTCTCCCCTGTCCTGATGAGTGAAGTTAAGCATGCGGCGCAGATCATCGCGGAATGCCAGGTAAAAAGTCAGCCCGTAAAAAAGGACACCACAGGCTATCATGGCGGCGACAGCGGCCAGAAGTCGACCGAAACGCAAATTCTCATAAGTGAAGGCAACATGGGCTATGCCTGCCACAACGGCGGCCATAAGCGCCGAGCACAGGGCGGCTTTCCCGCAAAAAGGCAGCCATCCTCTTCCCAGCGGCAGCCGGAGTCTTTTCCCCAGGGAAACTGTCAGCAAGACTAGATTTACCATGGAGGCCATGGATGTCGCCAGCGCCAGCCCCCCGTGTCCCAGCGGCCCCATCAGCACCACGGCGGCCACCAGATTGAACCCAATGGAAGTAACGGCAATTTTAACCGGTGTGGCCGTATCCTGAAAGGCGTAAAAGACCGAAACCACGATGCGTACAGCCGAAAATGCCCACAGGCCAACACTATAGTACAAAAGAGCCGAAGCCGTCAATCGCACACTTTCGAGGCCGAAGGCGCCGCGTTTGAAAATCAGCATGATTATGGGCTCTCGGAGAACGATCAGCCCTGCCATGGCTGGCAAGGTTACGAATGAAATAAGCCTCATGGCATAGGCAAACGTATCCGCAAGCTGTCTGTTCTGCCCCCGGGCGGCCTGTTTCGAGAGGCTGGGCAGGACCGCCGTGGCAGTTGCTATGCCAAACAATCCCAGGGGAAACTGTACCAGGCGATCCGCGTAGTACAGATACGAGATAGCGCCTTCGGGGAGCAGCGAGGCCAGCATGTTTCCGATGACGATATTAATCTGGTAAACCGCGGCGCCCAGCATGGCAGGCAGCATGCGCAGCACCACCCTTTTCAGTCCCGGGTGGTAAAGGGGGGCCCTGGCCCATGGGGAAACACCGCTTTTCAGCAATACCGGAACCTGCAGCGCCAGCTGCAGTGCGCCTCCCACCAGCACCCCCCCGGCCAGTGCATATACCGGATGGGGAAACCGCGCTGCAAAAGCCACCAAGCAGGCGATGATGCCGACATTGAGCATGGCCGGTGCCAGTGCGGGAGCGGCAAAATGTCCCAGTCCATTGAGTACGCCCATGCTCAAGGCCACCAGCCCGATGAAAATGACGTAGGGGAACAGCACGCGGGTCAGGGCTGTGGTAAGGGCGAATTTTCCCGGTATATCGATAAACCCCGGGGCAATCACCCGGACGAGCAGCGGTGCAAAAAGAACACCGATGGCGGTGGCCGCCAGCAGCAGCAGCGCCAGCATTCTGAAGGCCGAACGAGCCATGTCCAGGGCCGCCTGCCGGTTTCCAGAAGCCAGATATTCCACGAAGACGGGTACAAAAGAAACCGTCAGCGCCCCTTCGGCAAAGAGTCTGCGCAGCAGGTTGGGTATTCTGAAGGCCGTGAAAAAAGCATCGGAAAAAAATCCGGCGCCGATAAAATAGGCCACCAAAACATCCCGCACCAGTCCCAGGATGCGGCTCACCAGGGTGGCCACACCCACAATGCCGGCGGCCTTGGTTATCCGGTAGTTTTCGGTCTGCCTGTAGGGCATTAATGACTCGGAACGTCTGGTGAACCCGTAAAAATTCTGATTCTCTCGCTTGGCAAGCCTTTTCGGCTAACAGCAGATGAAAGGCGAAGCGCGTCCCCAGCCTGCGTGGGGGTCTGAGCCGAAGTATATTTCCCCCCATGGCTAGGCCAAAAATTTCTTGACAAGATTATTTGCTTTTATTATTTTCTTTGGTTTAATTAAAAGCGTATATCAAATCAAGAAACAATTTTTGAAAGGAGCTTTATAAATTGGCCAATCATAAATCCGCAATGAAACGCGCACGCCAGAATGAAATACGGCGATTACGCAATAAGTCTTTAAGAACCAGAACCAAAAATGTCATCAAGGAGGTCCGCTCCATCTCTGCGGAGGGTGCTGCCGATGCGGCCATGGAGAAGCTGAATATGGCCCAGTCCGTGATCGACAAAGCGGCCAAAAAAGGGGCCATCCACAAACGCACAGCCGCCCGTAAAATATCCCGCCTCTCCAAGCTGGTGAACAAGATTTCCGTTTAGTAGCGCCTGAAAACCACAAACGGATAGCCGGCATTGCTGCCGTGCTATCCGTCTGCGTTTCCGATGCCGATCCTCTTTCCCGACCGTCGGCCGATGTTAGAAATTTTCCGTCAGACGGTCATATATCCTCTCGGCCATCTTCCTGGAAAGATCTTCCAGCGCCTGACGTCGATTGGCCAGCGTATCCTGTTTGAGGGGCGTCACATCGTATTGTTGGTTGGCGGTGATTCCTTTGGCAAACCACACCCGTTTGCCGGTCTTGTCAAATACGGACACATCCACGGCAATGATAAGCCTTCGCTGCTGGGTCTGCAGATTGGCGCCCCGGGATATCGTCTGGGTGCGGCTGGACCGAATCACTGCCTGGATAACGGCATCGGCGTCTTTTGGGTCCTTGACCACGGCCTCCTTGCGGTTGAGCAGGAATTCGTCCACCAGGTCGTTGGTGAACTGTGTTTCGATAGCCACGTCCGAAGTCCGGTTCTGAAACTGCTTAATGTAGACGGTTTTGACCCCTCCGGGAAGTTCCCCACCGCCCCTGAAATGATACCCGCAGGCGGACAGACTCAAGCCGACGATCATTGCCATGGCGGCTGCCAATTTTCTCTTCAATGAAACCCCCTTCCAGTGAAAAACACCGGTTGTCGCAAGCACCGTACGATAAATGCCTCAAACCACGATGTTAACCAGTTTTCCCTTCACCACGATAACCTTTTTGACAGTCTTGCCGTTAATAAACCTTACGACCCGCTCGTCCTGCAAGGCCATTTTTTTCAACTTCTCGTCACCGGTCCCGGAGGGGACGCGAAACTTGCCGCGCAACTTTCCGTTGACCTGAACCACCACCAGCACGTCATCGTCTTTCAGGGCTTGGGCAACGTACTGCGGCCATCCGGAAAGGAAAATGCTGGCATCGTTTCCCAGCGCCTGCCAAACCTCTTCGGCGAAATGGGGTACGATGGGCGCCAGCAGCCGAACCACGCTTTCGATGGCCAGGCGCAGCACAGCACCCCGTTGCTCGTCAGGTCCCCTTTCTTCGGTACTGTAGATGGCATTGACAAGCTCCATGACGGCACTGATGGCGGTGTTGAAATGGAAACGGTCTTCAATATCCCGGGTGACCTTGGCGATGGTCTGGTGCGTTTTCCTGTGCAGGCCACGCCACGGCTCTTCCAGTTCGGCGCCGTCACCACTGTACGGTTCCTGATTTTGGATCTTTTCCAGCCGGTCTGCCGCCAGGCGCCACACCCGGTTCAAAAAGCGAAAGCCCCCCTCGACGCCCTGTTCGCTCCACTCCAGATCCCGTTCAGGCGGTGCGGCGAACAGGCAGAAAAGGCGGGTCGTGTCGGCTCCGTAACGTTCCAGCAGAAGATTGGGATCGATGACGTTTTTCTTCGATTTGGACATCTTCTCAACCCGCCCCACCACAACGGGCTTTCCGCATTTTCGGCAACGTCTGGCACCCGATGTTTCCTCCACTTCCTCGGGAAAAAGGAAGCCGTGCTCCGGGCAGGACAGGGTTTCTTTACAGACCATTCCCTGGGTGAGCAGCCGGGTGAAGGGCTCCCTGTAGTCGACCAGGCCCATTTCCCTGAGCACGCGGGTGAAGTACCGCGAATAAAGCAGGTGCAGGATGGCGTGTTCGACACCGCCGATATACTGGTCCACCGGCATCCAGTAGGATACCGCCGCAGGGTCGAACATACCGTCATCATATCGCGGGCTGCAGTAACGCTCAAAATACCAGGAGGACTCTACGAAGGTGTCCATGGTATCGGTTTCCCGGCGGGCTTCGGCCTTACCGCAGGAGGGACATGCGGTGCGGGTAAACCGCTCCAGCTCGGGAAGCGGCGAGCGCCCTCCCTCTAAAAGATCGACATCCTCGGGCAGCACCACCGGCAGATCCTCGGCCGGTACCGGAACGATGCCGCAGTGGGGACAGTGGATCATGGGAATGGGCGCCCCCCAGTAGCGCTGCCGGGATATGCCCCAATCCCGCAACCGGTAGTTCACCGTTTTTTTCCCGAAACCCCGAGACGCCAGATCAGCCACGATGGCATCCATGGCCTCGGTGTTGGGCAGGCCGTCGAATCGGCCGGAGTTGATCATGATGCCCGGGCCCGTATAGGCCTCGGTCATGGTGTCGCCGTCGAAAGTCTCGCCCTCGGGCTGCACCACGGGAATCACCTTGAGACCGTATTTGCGGGCAAATTCGAAATCCCGCTGATCATGGGCCGGCACGGACATGACCGCACCGGTGCCGTATTCCATCAGAGCGAAGTTGGCGGTATAGACCGGCATCTGCTCTCCGCTGGCCGGATTGATGCAATGCGTGCCGGTGAAAACGCCCTCCTTCTCGAAACTGTCGACCATCCGTGCAGAGCGGTCCTGCCGCGACATGCGTTCTACGAATTCCCTTACCCCTTCGAATTCGGGGGTTCCCCGGGAGAGTTTCAGCACCAGCGGATGCTCTGGCGCCAGGCACATGAAAGTGGCACCGAAAAGGGTGTCCGGCCGGGTGGTGAACACTTCGATGGTCTCTTCCGAGCCTTCAAGCTGAAACAGAATGCGGGCGCCCTGGCTTTTGCCGATCCAGTTCTTCTGCATGGTGATTACTTTTTCGGGCCATCCCGGCAGCTTGTCGCAATATTCCAGCAGGTCTTCGGCGTAATCGGTGATCTTGAAAAACCATTGCCACAACTTTTTCTGCCGCACGGGCTGACCGCAGCGCCAGCACATGCCCGATTCCACCTGTTCGTTGGCCAGTACCGTCTGACAGGGATCGCACCAGTTGACAAAAGACTCTTTGCGATAGACCATGTCTTTTTCATACATCTTCAGAAAAAGCCACTGTTCCCAGCGGTAATATTCGGGGCGGCAGGTGGCGATCTCTCTGGTCCAGTCGTAGGAAAAGCCCATGCGTTTGAGCTGTCGCCGCATGGAGCGAATGTTTTCATAGGTCCACCTGGCCGGATGAGAATCGTTGGCGATGGCCGCATTTTCGGCCGGCATCCCGAAGGCATCCCATCCCATGGGGTGCAGGACATTGTACCCCCGCATGGACTTATAGCGGGCCACCACGTCCCCTATGGTGTAGTTGCGCACGTGACCCATGTGGATTTTTCCCGACGGATAGGGAAACATCTCCAGCAGATAGTATTTTTCTTTGGAAGGTTCCGCTGTTACCTTGAAAAGACCGGCCTCTTCCCACGCGGCCTGCCATTTGGACTCGATTTCTTCAGGATTGTATTTTGTTTTCATCTATAGGAGCTTACCCTTTTTCGGTTCATCTTCAGTCAGATAGCGCAATGCCCGCAACCTGACTTCACATGCCATAAGATCGGTTAAATAGCAACCTATAGCTTGGCAGCGGGAGGCTGTCAAAAAAATTCGATTGACTTGACCGACCCAATCTCTTATCACCCCCTTAAAATATAAGAAAAATCGAGGAAAAATAAGGAAAAAGCACCCCATGAGCAGCAAAATTCTGATCAACGCCATTGATCACGACGAGTGCCGTATTGCCAAGGTCAAAGATTCCAAACTCGAAGAATTCCATGTGGAGAGCAGTTCCCGGGAAATCACCCAGGGAAACATTTACAAGGGCGTCATCACCCGTGTCGAGCCCAGCCTGCAGGCCGTATTCGTCGACTACGGCGCCGAACGCCACGGTTTCCTGCAGCAGCACGAAATCCACAGCGACTATTTTCAGGCCGCCCCCAATGGCGGCCGATCCCTCCGGCAGCTGGTCAAGAAGGGCCAGGAGCTGATGGTTCAGGTCACCAAGGATCCCATCATGAAAAAGGGGGCCATGCTGACGACATTCATCTCCCTTGCCGGCCGGCACCTGGTCCTCATGCCGGGTACGGAAAATCGCGGCATTTCCCGAAAAATCGAAGATGAAAAAGAGCGCCAGCGACTGAAGGACATCGTCCACTCGCTGCAGCTGCCCGAGGGATTCGGCGCCATTGTCAGAACCGCCGGCATAAACAGCACCAAAGCCCAGATTACCAAGGATCTCAGGTATCTGCTGCGCCTTTGGAAAAACATCAAGGCCAGCGTCATGAAGGTGGAAACCCCTTCGCTGCTGTACAAGGAACGCAGCCTGGTGGTGCGCTCCATCCGCGACAACCTGACGCCCGATGTTTCTGAAATCCTGATCGATGACCCGGATGCGTACAAGGAAGCGCTGGATTTCATCAAGGTCATCTCCCCCAAGCACACCAAAATTGTCAAGCACTACCGGGGAGACAAACCTATTTTTTCAAAATTTCAGCTGGAAAAACAAATCGCCAGTATTTTTGAAAACCGTGTGACGCTGCCTTCGGGAGGTTCCATCGTCATCGACCAGACAGAAGCCATGGTGGCCATCGATGTCAATTCGGGTAAGGCCACCCAGAAAGATTCCATCGAAAAAACGGCGCTGCAGACCAACCTGGAAGCGGCCGAGGAGATTGCCCGGCAGCTTCGCCTCAGAGACCTTGGTGGCCTGGTGGTGATCGATTTCATCGATATGCGCGATGCCAAAAACAACCTGAAGGTTGAAAAGGCCATGAAGGAGCACCTTAAAAGCGACAAGGCCAAAACCCGCACCGGCAAGATATCGCGTTTTGGACTGATGGAACTGTCCCGGCAGCGTATTCGGCCGTCCATTGAATACGGCAGCCACATCCAGTGCAAGTGCTGCCGAGGCAGGGGCGTTATCCCGTCTCCCGAAACCCTGGGACTGGCGTTCATGCGCAAGCTCAGCCTGGAAGCGCTGCGCGCTAAAGGACCCCAGCTCACCGGCATCGTACCCGCCGAAGTGGCCGCCTATCTGTTGAACAAAAAGCGACGCGAGATTCTTGAACTTGAAAATCGCCGCAACCTCACCATCGTCATCGAGGCCAGCGATGAGCTCCAGCCCGGAGAGGACCGTATCGTAACGACCTGAAGCCTCCTGTGCCCGACGCATCGATTGAAGCCTTCCGGATAATTCGCTTTTCCCGTCCGGCCCGCATCCGGATCAGACCGACACCAATCGCAATGGCCGTAGCCGCTTTTAATGCGGGCCCCGATTGACAGGCTTGGGCAAATGGGGTATCAGACGATCAGGGAAAAGGAGGGTGCCATGGACGGGCAATACGGAAAGAATTCCGGCAGGGCGCGGGGAGTGGTGATATCTTGCGTTCTTTTGGCGCTTCTCCTGGCTGCGGCCTGGTACTGGTTCAGTAGACGGCCTGCTCAGCAGGCGACGGAGCACCCCAGCCCAGCGCAACCGGCGCCGACCGCAGAAACGGCCAGTGGTGCCCCAAGCCAGCCTGAAAAAATCACCCAGTCCATTCCATCTCCCACGGTCATCGATCTTGACAACCTCAAAAGCGATGCCCAGACCCAATCATTGATGGACCGCCGCAAACAGCAATACGGTGTCAATGCCGGCGTCGATGCCATCGTCAAGGCCGATGAATCCATAAAAGTAGGCGGCATCACCATCCCCATGAGCGAAATTCTGGAAAAAATCCGTCTCAAAAAAGGGGACGTCATCGAAAAAGATCTCGCCGAAACCCCGCAGC
This sequence comes from uncultured Desulfobacteraceae bacterium, assembly GCA_964442705.1. Taxonomy (GTDB): domain Bacteria; phylum Desulfobacterota; class Desulfobacteria; order Desulfobacterales; family JALSRD01; genus JALSRD01. The sequence continues at coordinate 15,576 of CAYUAQ010000018.1, read as the reverse complement.
AGCGGGATGCCCGCCTCAGGCGGCTGCTCTACAAACGTCTCGACCAGGCCGAGGAAGAATACCATCGCCTTGAAAAGAAACTCAGCGATGAGGATATCCGCAGCAACCCCGAATTGTACGACAAATATTCCCAACGGCTGGCCCAACTGAAAAAAACGCTGGAGCTTTACGGCCAACTGAAAGCGTTGAACACCCGCATCGACAAGGCCAGGCAACAGATCGAGGGACTGTCCGGAGCCGAACGCGAAGCCGCCATGGCGCGTCTCAAATCGATGCTGGACGAAAGAAAGGCCCTCGAGGCCCAGCTAAAAGCGCTGGTGATACCGTCTGAAGGGGTTGAGGCCTATGGGATCTATGTCGTGCGCCCGGGCGACAACATTTGGAACATCCATTTCCTGTTCCTGAAAGATTATTTTGCGCGCAAGGGAATCACTCTTTCCCCGCAGTCAGACGAGCCCGATCCCCAGGGATACAGCTCGGGTGTGGGAAAAATCCTGAAATTCTCTGAGAACATGGTTTACATTTACAACATCCGCCAGCACAAGCTGGATGTCAATCTGGACCTGATTCACCCGCGCAGCAAAATCGTGGTCTTCAACATGGCCGAAGCGCTCTCCCTCCTGGACCAGATCGACTATCGCAATGTCAAGCAGATCAAGTTCGACGGGGAGACCCTTTGGATCCCGGCAGAGCAGTAGCGGCGGGGCCAAAATCTTCCCGTTTGCCTCTCTCGTTAAAGGCTCTATAATTATTTCCTGTCGCGGCAAGCGCTGTTTTCGAGTGAAAATCGATTGACCTCTGTCTCGGTTTACAGTATAGCGCCTTTTTTAAGCTCTTTAGGTTCGTGCGTCTGTCATTTTCATGATCGCGGTTCCATAAAATGCGGAACCACCACAGCAAGGAGGATTTGTTTTGATCAGTGTCGCATACGCAATGGGGCAAGCAGGCGGTGGCGCGGCCCAGGGTGGCGGCGGATTTGCGTCTTTTATCCCGCTCATTTTGATGTTCGTCATTTTTTATTTTCTGCTCATCCGCCCCCAACAGAAAAAAACCAAGCAGCACCGGGAAATGGTCAGCAACCTGAAAAAGGGAGACCGCATCGTCACCAGCGGCGGTATCCACGGACGTATCACGGCGGTGGGAGACACCACCCTGACGGTGGAGATATCGGATAAGGTGCGGGTCAAGCTCAACCGCGGCAACGTGGCCGGCCTGCTGCAGTCTGCCAATCCGCCCGCCCAGCGAACGGCCAAAAATGACGCCTCCGACACCAAGAAAACAAAATGACAGCCAGTCCAGGCGGGCGATACCCGCAGCTTGAAAAAGCCTGCCGCCAAGAGTCTCGGAAGCAAAGATTTTTCCCTGACTGAGGCACCTGTAAAACCAAAGATCACTTTTCAAAAGGACCGTCGCTGTCTCCAATCAGCCGCCTGCCGGACCGGGCGACTGCGAAGCGATGGGTTGCCCGCCGGGTTTTCATCCCTGCGGGCACAGTTTTGACTTGAAAGGAAAATGCGGTGAATCGATTTTCGTGGAGAACGATTCTGATATTTGCGGTGGTTGTGGCTTCGATCATCTATCTGCTGCCGACTTTCAATCCCGGCATCTGGCCCCACAAGAAAATCAATCTGGGCCTCGACCTGCAGGGCGGCATGCACCTGGTGCTGGAGGTTCAGGTCGACAAGGCCGTGGAGAGCACTCTCGAGCGTATCAGCCATGAACTGCGGGGCGACATGCGCAAGAAACACATCCGTTTTCAGAGCATCGAGCGCACCGGCGACAATAGGATCATCATCAAGCTCAAGGGCCAGGAAAATAGCGACAAGCTCAACAAACTCCTGGACGACGATTACCGGGATCTGCGGTTGGCCACGCACGACAGCGGCGGCGGAGTGCTCACCATGGTGCTGGATCTTCCTGAAAAGGAAGTGGAACTCATTAAAAAGATGGCCACCGACCAGGCCCTCGAAACCATCCGCAACCGTATCGATCAGTTCGGTGTCAGCGAACCCGACATCCGTATCCAGGGCAGCAACCGCATCCTGATTCAGTTGCCGGGAGTCAAAGACACCAAGCGCGCCAAAGACCTGATCGGCAAAACCGCCCTGCTGGAATTCAAGCTGCTGGACGAAACCCACGATCTGAATGCCGCCCTCAAGGGGGATGTTCCCCCGGGCAGCGAAATACTCTACGAGGTGAGAGAGGATCCCGAGACCGGCCGCTCCATCAAGACGCCATACCTGGTACGCAAGAGAACCCTGCTGACCGGCGCCAACCTCAAAGACGCCCGGGTACAGATCGACTCCCGCTACAATGAACCCTACGTTTCCATCGAATTCGACAAGAAGGGCGGGCGCATCTTTGCCCGCATCACCGGCGAAAATGTTCACAAACGCCTGGCCATCGTGCTGGACAATCGGGTTTATTCGGCACCGGTCATCCAGGAGAAAATCACCGGCGGCCAAGCCCGCATCACCGGCAACTTCACCACCGAGTCGGCCCACGACCTGGCCATCGTCCTGAGGGCCGGCGCCTTGCCCGCCCCCGTAAAAATTCTGGAGGAAAGAACGGTCGGTCCTTCCCTGGGATCGGACTCCATCCGCCAGGGCCTGATGTCCATGCTGGTAGGCGGCGCCCTGGTGATCCTCTTCATGGTCATCTACTACCGCCTGTCCGGGATTATCGCCGATCTGGCCCTGTTCTTCAATATCGTGCTCATCGGCGCCGGCTTGGCCGGTTTCCAGGCCACCTTGACGCTGCCGGGTATCGCCGGCATCATCCTGACCATCGGCATGGCCGTGGATGCCAACGTGCTCATTTTCGAAAGGATCCGCGAAGAGCTGCGGCTCGGCAAAACCCCTCGCGCGGCGGTGGATGCCGGCTATGAGCGGGCCACGCTGACCATCCTGGATGCCAACGTGACCACGCTGATCGCCGCGCTGGTGCTGTTCCAGTTCGGTACCGGCCCTGTCAAGGGCTTTGCCGTTACGCTGAGCCTGGGGGTCATCGCCAGCCTGTTCACCGCCCTGATCATGACGCGCAGCATCTTTAATTTCCTGCTAACCACCCGCAAAATGAAAAAACTGAGCATTTAGAGGAACCTTTCATGGAAATTATCAAACCCGATACGCATATCGATTTCAGCGGCAAGCGCAAGATCGCCTTCACTGTTTCGGGGCTCATGATCCTCATCAGTGTCGTGTCGCTGATTTTTCATGGAGGCCCCCGATACGGCATAGACTTCGCCGGCGGCACCCTGGTTCAGATCAAATTTCACGGCGCGGTAAAGATTCCGGACATCAAGAAGGGCTTCAAAGCCACGGGCATAGAGAGTGTCACCGTGCAGATTTTCGGAGAGGCCCAAGACAACGAATACCTGGTGCGCACCGACAGATCGGGCATTACCGACCAAGGCTTTTCGGAGAAAATCCAAAAGGCGGTCACGGCATCCACCGGGCAGGCAGCCGAAATCCGACGGGTGGAAATGGTCGGCCCCCAGGTCGGCAAAGACTTACAGCAAAAGGCCCTCTTCGCCATCTTCTTTTCCCTGCTGTTTATTACGATTTACATTTCAGGCCGCTTCGAATACAAGTGGGTGCTGAGCGGGGTCATGGCCGCCGCCCTCATGGGAGCGGTGTATGCCCTGTCGCTTTTCACCGAAAGCATCGCCATCCTGATCGGCGCCGCCCTGCTGGTCACCCTGGTGCTGTTCTGGTTCCTGGAGCTAAAGTACGCCATGGGTGCCATCGTGGCCCTGATACACGACGTCACCATCACCGTGGGTCTCTTCTCCCTGTTCAATAAGGAATTCACCCTGCCCATCATCGCCGCCCTGCTGACCATCATCGGTTACTCCCTGAACGACACCATCATCGTTTTCGACCGCATCCGCGAAAACTTGCGGAAACAGCACAGGAGCTCTTTCGACACCATCATCAACAGCAGTATCAACCAGACCCTCAGCCGCACCATTCTGACGTCGGGCACCACCCTGTTCACGGTCATTGCCCTCTTCGTTCTCGGCGGCGGCATCATTCACGACTTTGCCTTTGCGCTCCTGGTGGGGGTTATCGTGGGCACCTATTCCTCCATCTATGTGGCCAGTCCCATCCTGCTGGCCTGGCAGGGAAAAACCCGCAAGAAATAACCCCTTCCGGAAAGGGGGATTTCATGGTCTGCCATGACGCTGTATGAAAAACTGGAACCCTGGTTTACGCTAAAAAGCGTACCGGGAATCGGAAACCTTCTTTTCAGGCGTCTGCTGGACCGCTTCGAAACCCCGCAGCGTGTCTTTCAAGCATCCACCGAGGCGTTCGCCCAGGTAACGGGCATCACCCCGCGTCTGGTCGCCAACATTCGCCGCCACCGCCTGCCGGCCGCAGCCCGGGCAGAGCTTGCAGCCACCCTTGAACAGGGCTACCGCATCGTCACCTTCAACGACACCGATTACCCCGAACTGCTGCGCCGGCTCGAAGACCCGCCGCCTTTCCTGTATGTCAACGGCACCCTCTGCAATTCCGCCCCCCACATCGCCGTTGTCGGCTCCCGGGGCGCCACCCGCTACGGCCTGTCCACAGCCGGGCAGTTGAGCGCCGACCTGGCATCCCTGGGGTTCGTCATCGTCAGCGGCATGGCCCGGGGCATCGACACGGCCGCCCACCAGGGGGCACTTTCCGCTGGAGGGGTTACCATGGCCGTTCTGGGCAGCGGGTTGGCGTGTATATATCCACCGGAGAATCGGCGCCTATACCACAGAATCGCCGAACACGGGGCGGTGATTTCAGAGTTTGCCCTGCACGCCGAGCCCGAGGGGCACCATTTTCCCGTCCGCAACCGCATCATCAGCGGCATGTGTTTGGGGACCGTTGTAATAGAGGCCGGCCTCAAAAGCGGCTCGCTCATCACGGCCCGACTTGCGGCCGAGCAGAACCGGGAAGTTTTTGCCGTGCCGGGCAGCATCCGTTCTTTCAAAAGCACCGGCACCCATGCCCTCATCAAACAGGGAGCTAAGCTCGTAGAGCACGTGGGTGACATCGTGGAAGAATTCGCCGGTATCCTGCGGTCATGCGCTGACATCCCCGCAGCGGCTGGTCCTGAAGCCGGCGAAGCGGTGCCGGCGGCGGGACTTTCCGATGAACAACGCCGCATTTGCAGTGCCTTAGGCCCCTATCCAGCACACATCGACGACCTGGCCCGGCGACTCCAAATGGATTCCGGCAGCCTCTCGGCCATTCTGCTGGATCTGGAGCTAAAGGGCGTCGTCAGCCGGGAACCCGGCAGCCGTTTCGTGCTCTGCGGGGGCCAGTGCAAATGAAGGCTCCTGCCGCCTTACACCCCGTTCATCGGCCACTTCTGTACCGACGATTTTTTATGGTGGGCGGTTGACATTTCATTTCTCGGTACCATTGTTTTTTGCAATTGTTGCTTGCGCTGTGCCGCGAATTGAGATAAGCGATGCGCCTCACTAGAATTGCCTTTCAGGGAGTCTAAATTGAGCAAACCCCTTGTCATAGTCGAGTCGCCGACCAAGGTGCGCACCATCAAACAGTACCTGGGTCGGGACTACAACGTCGCCGCCACGGTGGGCCACATCAAAGATCTGCCCGTCAAGGAAATGGGCATCGATGTGGAAAACGGTTTCAAGCCCAAGTACCGCACCATACCCGGCAAACAGAAAGTCATCAAATCCCTCAAAAAGGCCGCCGGGGAGGCAGCCGACATCTACCTGGCCCCGGACCCGGACCGTGAGGGGGAAGCCATTGCCTGGCATGCGGCCGAGGTGCTGCGCAAAAAAGGTCGTAATTTTCACCGGGTGCTCTTTCACGAACTGACCCGCAAGGCCATTCTCAACGCCATATCGGCCCCGGAAAGCCTCAACCGCAACAAGTACGAGGCCCAGCAGGCCCGGCGCATTCTCGACCGCCTGGTGGGTTACCAGGTATCGCCGTTGCTGTGGCGCAAGGTCAAGCGCGGTCTCAGCGCCGGACGGGTCCAGTCCGTGGCCCTGCGCATCATCTGTGAGCGCGAGCGGGCCATTCAGGCTTTCGAACCCCAGGAGTATTGGTCCATTACGGCCCATCTGGAAGGCCAGGCGCCGCCGGCGTTTCTGGCAAAACTGGTCAAGAAAAGCGATAAAAAGATCACCATCGCCGACGAATCGACCGCCAAAAAGATTCTGGAGGAACTCAAACGACAGAATTTCGTGGTCGCCAAGGTGTTGAAAAAGACCCGCAAACGCAATCCCCTGCCTCCCTTCATCACCAGCAAGCTGCAGCAGGAGGCCATCCGCAAACTGCGCTTTTCGGCCCGCAAAACCATGATGGTGGCCCAGCAGCTATACGAAGGTGTCGAACTGGGCGGCGGCGAGCCCGTCGGCCTGATCACTTACATGCGCACCGACTCCACCCGCATCGCCGCCGAGGCCGCCGAACAGGCGCTGGGGTACATCCGGTCCCGCTTCGGCACTGACTACGCCATGGGAAAACCCCGCTTTTTCAAGAACCGCAAGAAGGTCCAGGATGCCCACGAGGCCATCCGACCCACTTCGGTGGAGCTCACTCCGGAAAAGGTGGCGCCCTATCTCAGCCCGGATCAACGCAAGCTCTACGACCTGATCTGGAAGCGGTTCGTGGCCTCCCAGATGAGGGAAGCCCTCATCGATCAGAAAACCATTTCCATCTCCGCCGGCGACTATCTGTTTTCCGCCAGCGGTTCGACCGTCAAGTTCCCGGGCTTCATGAAACTGTACCAGAGCGTGGATGAAGAGATCGAAACCCGCAAACGCCAGGACAGCGCCCTGCTGCCGGAACTGGCCGAGGGCCAGGGTCTGAATCTCAACCAGCTGGACCCCAAACAGCATTTCACCCAGCCGCCGCCGCGATTTTCCGAAGCGTCCCTGGTCAAGGAGCTCGAGGAAAACGGCATCGGCAGGCCCAGCACTTACGCCGCTATCCTTTCGAACATCCGCGGCAAAGGATATGTAGAGCTGGTCAAGGGCTATTTCCGTCCCAGCGAACTGGGCTTCGTGGTCAATGATCTCATCGTGGCCAGCTTCCCCGACATCTTCGACGTGGCCTTCACGGCACGTATGGAAGACGAACTGGACCGCATCGAGGCCGGCAGCATCCGGGCCTACGACGCCTTGGAGCGCTTTTACCGCTATTTTAAAAAGCGCCTCGAAGAAGCCGCCGAGGGCATGCTCAGCATGAAGGGTCAGGGGCTTTCCACCGGCATCCAGTGCCCCAAATGCAAATCCCACGAACTGCACATCAAAATGGGACGAAACGGTCTTTTCCTGGCCTGCAGCGGCTATCCCGAGTGCACGTTTTCGGGCAACTACACGCGCAACGAAAAAGGTCAGATCGAATTCAAAACACCTGGTGAAAGCCAGGTGGTGGACGAAAAATGTGAAAAGTGCGGCCGGCCCATGGTGATCAAGGAGGGCAAGTACGGCACCTTCCTGGCATGCAGCGGCTATCCGGATTGCAAAAACACCCGCTCGGTCAACGGCAACGGCGAAGACACGGGAATCGCCTGCCCCAGTCCGGCATGCACCGGTACACTGGTCAAACGCACCTCGCGCCGGGGCCGGGTTTTTTATGGTTGCAGCCGCTTTCCGGAGTGTAATTTCGCCATCTGGGACAAACCCGTGGATAAAAAATGCCCCCGCTGCGGAGCCCCCATCCTGGTGGAACGTAGCACAAAAAAAGACGGCCGTTTTGTGGCCTGCATGCACAAGGAGTGCGGCTACCGTGAATCTATACCATCACAGGATTAATGGATCGCCACGAACTGACACTTGGCACCCAACACCCGATACCTTTTTACCTGATACCTGACAGCTGATACCTGATACCTCTTTTACCTGATACCTTTTCTAAAAAAACCTCTTGACATCCTCCGTAAATGCTGGCATAAAGCGTTGGACGATTTTAACAGTGGGAAGCAGGTAATGAAAATAAACGCCATTATCCTCATTAGCCTTATTCAGATCCTCGTGGCGAATGTCATTCTTCGCTGCGGGGACAAGAGGTTGATAATGGCCTAGTGACGCCAGCCATAAAAACGATAAAAACCGTTATCAGCCTCAGCGCCGATAACGGTTTTTTTTCGTTTTTATGCAGGTTTTTTTAAACAGACGACTCACAAAAACACCAAAGAGGAATGACCCATGAAACTGACAGGAGCCCAGATTCTGTTGAAAACACTGGTCGATGAAAAAGTGGACACCATTTTCGGTTATCCCGGCGGCGCCGTGATTGACATCTACGACGAACTGGAAAAAACTGATCTCCGCCACGTGCTCGTCCGCCACGAACAGGGGGCTGTCCACGCGGCCGATGGATACGCCCGTGTGAGCGGGCGCGTGGGTGTCTGTCTGGTCACTTCCGGTCCCGGAGCCACCAATACCGTAACCGGTATCGCCTCGGCATACATGGACTCGATACCCCTGGTCGTCATCACCGGGCAGGTGCCGACCCATCTGATCGGCAACGATGCCTTCCAGGAAGTCGACATCGTCGGCATCACGCGGCCCTGCACCAAGCACAATTACCTGGTCACCCGCACCGAAGATCTGGCTCAGGTAATAAAAGAGGCTTTCCACATCGCCCGTTCCGGCCGTCCGGGTCCCGTACTGGTGGACATACCCAAAGACGTGGCCAACAAAACCATCGAATACAAGTCGCCGGGTCCTGTTAATCTGCGCTCCTACCGCCCCAACTACAGCCCCAACATGAAGCAGTTGCAGAAGGTGGTCAAGCTGATCCAGAAGGCCAAACGGCCCCTGCTGTTCGTAGGCGGCGGTGCCATCCTGGCCAAGGCGTCCGAAGAAGTCACCGAACTGGCCCGCAAAATCCAGGCCCCCGTCACCGCCACGCTCATGGGTCTGGGCGCCTTTCCGGGCACCGACCCCCTCTGGCTGGGGATGATCGGCATGCACGGCACCTACCGCGCCAACATGGCTGTGGATGCCTGCGACCTCATGATCTCCGTGGGCGTTCGTTTCGACGACCGCGTCACCGGCAAGATCGACACCTTTGCCCCGCGGGCCAAGATCGTGCACATCGACATCGATCCCACCTCTATCCGCAAAAACGTGCAGGTGGCTATCCCCATCGTGGGCGACTGTCGGCTGACGTTGAACAGCCTCAATCAGCTGGTGGATGAAATCGACCTGGGGAACCTGGAGACCAGGCGCCAGGACTGGCTCTCTCAGATCGACACCTGGAAAAGAACCAAGCCCTTGGCCTACAAACAGGCAGACGTCATCAAGCCCCAGTTCGTGGTGGAAAAGCTCTTCGAGCTGACCGGCGGAGATGCCATCATCACCACGGAGGTGGGCCAGAACCAGATGTGGGCCGCCCAGTTCTACCATTTCAACCGGCCCAACCGCTTCGTCACCTCCGGCGGGTTGGGGACCATGGGATTCGGCCTGCCGGCCGCCATCGGCGCCCAGATGGCCTGTCCCGATGATGTCGTGGTGGATATTGCCGGTGACGGCAGCATCCAGATGAACATCCAGGAAATGGCCACCGCTGTCCAGCAGAGAGCCCCGGTCAAGGTGGTTATCCTGAACAACAGCTATCTGGGCATGGTGCGCCAGTGGCAGGAGCTGTTCTATGACAAACGGTACGCCAGTACCTGCATGGACTGCACTCCCGATTTTGTGAAACTGGCCGAAGCCTACGGCGCTCTGGGGTTGCGGGCCACCAAACCGGAAGAAGTGGAAGCGGTGCTGCGCAGGGGACTCGAGTCGCCCACAGCGGTGATCATGGACTTCGTCGTGGCCAGGGAAGAGTGCGTCTATCCCATGGTTCCGGCCGGTGCCCCCATCACCGAGATGCTGCTGGTTTAAATGGGGGCACAGAGGAACAAGGGTACAGCGCCCAGCAACAAGAATGGAGACAACCATGGAAGAACAGAAACATATCTTTTCCATGCTGGTGGACAACGTACCCGGGGTGCTGTCGCGCATCGTGGGCCTGTTCAGCGGCCGGGGATTCAACATCGACAGTCTCTGCGTGGCCGAAACCATGGATCCGGCGGTTTCGCGCATCACCATCGTGTCCAAGGCCGATGCACCCATCGTGGAGCAGATCGAGAAACAGCTCAACAAGCTAATCAATGTGCGCAAAATCCGCGACCTCACCGGGCCGAGTTCGGTCAAACGCGAAATGGCGCTGATCTGCGTGAAAGCCAAGGCCAAACACCGGGCGGAGATACTGCGAATCGTGGATATTTTTCGCTGCAAGGTCGTCGATGTGGGCCTGGAACACTACACCATCGAAGTGACCGGCGATGAGGGCAAATTAAAGGCCCTGCTGAAGCTGCTGAAACCCATGGGCATCAAGAAAATCGCACGTACCGGCCCCATTGCCCTGTTTCGGGAGCCGAATTGATTGCAGGCGGCACAAAGTTGAGGACCATTGAAGTTATCTGTTGTCACGTTACAGGTACCATTTTTTCAACTGGGAGGGCGTTCTTTAGTCTTACAGTACAGTGAGACGTTTTGCAGACAGAAGAAGCATCTCTCATGGGAAAGCACACGCGAAAGGAAAACAAAAGATGGCAGTTATCAATTTCGGGGGAGTAGAGGAAGAGGTTATCACGGCCGACGAATTCACCCTTGACAGGGCCCGCCAGGTGCTGTCCGATGAAACCGTGGCCGTGCTGGGATACGGGGTGCAGGGACCTGGCCAGGCCATGAATCTGCGTGACAACGGCATCGATGTCATCGTGGGCCAGCGGCAGGGCGGCGACTCCTGGGAGCGCGCCGTGGCCGACGGATTCGTTCCGGGAAAAACTCTTTTTCCGCTGGAAGAGGCCGCCCGCAAAGCCACCATCGTCCAGTTTCTGCTCTCGGATGCCGGCCAGATGCAGACGTGGCCACGCATAAAGGCCTGTCTCAACGAGGGCGACGCCCTGTATTTTTCCCACGGTTTTTCCATTGTTTTCAGCAATCAGACCGGTGTCGTTCCGCCGCCCAACGTGGATGTCATCCTGGTGGCCCCCAAGGGTTCGGGCCGCACCGTGCGCACCAATTTCCTGGAAGGCAGCGGCATCAACTCCAGTTTTGCCATACACCAGGATTTCACCGGCCGCGCCCGGGAACGAACCCTGGCGCTGGGCATCGCCATCGGGTCGGGCTACCTGTTCCCCACCACTTTCCGAAACGAAGTGCACTCGGACCTGACCGGCGAACGTGGCGTCCTGATGGGCTGCCTGGCCGGCGTCATGGAGGCGCAGTACAACTTGCTGCGGCGACACGGACACAGCCCCAGCGAGGCCTTCAACGAAACCGTGGAAGAACTCACCCAGAGTCTCATCCGGCTGGTGGCCCAGAATGGCATGGACTGGATGTTTTCCAACTGCAGCACCACGGCCCAGCGGGGCGCCCTGGACTGGGCCCCCAGGTTCCGCGACGCGGTGGCGCCTGTTTTCGACGACCTGTACCAAAAGGTGGTTTCCGGGGAGGAAACCCGCCGCGTGCTTGAAAGCAACCAGGCGCCCGACTACCGGCAGAAACTTCAGAAAGAGCTGGACGAGATCAAAAACTCGGAGATGTGGCGGGCCGGAGCCGCCGTTCGTTCCTTGAGACCCGAAAACCGTGTAAAATAAAATCGGCACAAAGGCACAAAGGCACAAAGGCACAAAGGCACAAAGGCACAAAGGCACAAAGTGAAGGATCATCGAGGGACCCTTTTGTCAAGGGGATAACGTACCCATTTTTCAGGTCACGGGCATCGCCCTGAGATTATCGGAAGGACTCAACACCATGGAACCGATCTTGTTGTACGATACCACCCTGCGCGACGGCACCCAAGGCGAAAAGATCAACTTTTCGGCCGGAGAAAAGATCAGCATCGCTCTGCGGCTGGACGAGATGGGGTTTCACTACATCGAAGGAGGCTGGCCCGGATCCAACCCGCGGGATATCCACTTTTTCGAACTGGCCGCCCGCACCGGGTTCAAGAACGCCCGCATCACCGCTTTCGGGGCTACCCGCCACGCCGGCATCGCACCCGAAGACGACGCCAACCTCAAAGCCCTGCTGGACAGCAATACTCCCGCGGTAACCGTTTTCGGTAAAACATGGGACCTGCACGTCGAGCAGGTCATGCACACCACGTTGGAAGAGAATTTGGCCATGATAGGCGACAGCGTGGCCTACCTGCGGGAGATGAATCGCGAGGTGATCTATGATGCCGAACACTTTTTTGACGGCTACCGCGACAACCAAGCGTATGCCCTGGAAACTTTGCGGGCCGCTGTGAGGGCCGGTGCCCATGCCATCGTGCTGTGCGACACCAACGGCGGCACCCTGCCCTCGGACATCCAGGCTATCTTGACCAAGGTAAAGCACCTGCTGCAGGATGAGGCCGATATGTCGCCGGGAGCCGACCGCCCCATCATCGGCATTCACACCCACAACGACAGCGGCATGGCCGTGGCCAACACCATCACGGCCGTTGAGGCCGGCGCCACCATGGTGCAGGGGACCATCAACGGATACGGTGAACGCTGCGGCAATGCCGATCTGACCTCCATCATTCCCATTTTGATGACCAAGATGGACCGCCCCTGCATCTCCTGGGAGAATTTGGCCAAGCTCAGGCCGCTCTCGCTGTTCGTCAGTGACACCGCCAACATGATCCCCTTGGACTCGCGCCCCTTCGTGGGTAACAGCGCCTTCGCCCACAAGGGGGGCGTGCACGTCAATGCCGTCATGAAGGTCACCCGGGCTTATGAACATCTGGACCCGGGGGTAGTAGGCAATCGCCGCCGTGTGCTGGTCTCCGACCTGTCCGGCAAAAGCAACGTGGAGTACAAGGCACGCGAGCTGGGTATCGATCTGCACAGCAACGGTTTCAACAGTCGGGAAATCGTTTCCAAGGTCAAGGCCCTGGAACACCGCGGTTATGAATTTGACGCCGCCGACGGTTCCTTCAAAATCCTGCTGGAAAGGCTCACCCACCAGTTCACGCCGGTCTTCGAACTGGAGTCCTTCCGCATCAGCACAGAAAAGAACAAGGACCACCCCTGTTCGGCCCAGGCCACCATTAAAATCTCGGTCAACGGTCAGGAGGAGATCACCGCCGCAGAGGGCATGGGTCCCGTCAGTGCGCTGGACAACGCCCTGCGCAAGGCGCTGGACAAGTTCTTCCCGGATCTGGACACCATGCGCCTGGTTGACTTCAAGGTGCGGGTCATCGACGGGCGCGAGGGCACTGCCGCCCGGGTGCGGGTGTCCATCGAATCCCGCGACCAACACGAAATCTGGAACACCATCGGCGTTTCCGAAGACATCATCGAGGCCAGCTGGCAGGCCCTGGCCGACAGTTTTCACTACAAGTTGTCGAAGCAGAGGCGCACGGTCGAAGAGGGCCATGCTTCGAATGTACCGGCAAGCGAGGTTTCGGCGCATTAGAGAAAAGGAGCAAAATCATGAGCGAAAGAGTCACCATATTCGATACCACCTTGCGTGACGGGGAGCAGTCGCCGGGCGCGAGCATGAATGCGGCCGAAAAGATCCGCTTGGCCGTTCAGCTGGAGAAACTGGGCGTAGATGTCATCGAGGCCGGTTTCCCGGCGGCTTCGGACGGCGATTTCGACGCGGTTTCCCAGATCTCCAGCCGCCTGAAAAAAACCCAGGTGGCGGGCCTGGCCAGGACCTCCAAGGCCGACATCGATCGTGCCTGGGGAGCCATCAAGCACGCCGCCAAGCCCCGTATCCACACCTTTATCGCCACCTCAGACATCCACATGGAATACAAGCTGCGCATGAGCCGTGAGGAAGTCATCGCCAAGGCCGTGGAGGCCGTCAAGTACGCACGTTCATTTACCGACAACGTGGAGTTTTCGGCTGAAGACGGATCCCGCAGCGACCGCGATTTCCTGTGCAGGGTGTTCGAGGCGGCCATCGAGGCCGGCGCCACCACCGTGAACCTGCCCGACACCGTCGGTTACGCCATCCCCGGCGAGTTCGCCGACATGGTGTCTTACATCATGGGGCACACCCCCAACATCGGCAAAGCCGTGCTTTCGGTCCATTGCCACAACGACCTGGGCCTGGCCACGGCCAACACGCTGGCGGCCATTTCGGCCGGCGCCCGCCAGGCCGAAGTGACCATCAACGGTATCGGCGAACGGGCCGGCAACACCTCGCTGGAGGAAGTGGTCATGGCGCTGCACACGCGCGCCAACACCCTGCCGGCCCACACCGACATCCAAACCCGGCAGATTCATCCCACCAGCCGCCTGGTCAGCATGATCACCGGCATCATGGTACAGCCCAACAAGGCCATCGTGGGTGCCAACGCCTTTGCCCACGAGGCCGGCATTCACCAGGACGGGGTACTGAAAAACCCCATGACCTACGAGATCATGAAACCGGAAACCGTGGGCTTGAACCGCAACAAGATGGTCCTGGGCAAACACTCGGGAAGACACGCCCTACGTTCCCATCTCAAGGACCTGGGCTACGATCTTTCCGACGAGGAACTCAACCTGGTGTTCGCCAAGTTCAAGGAACTGGCCGACAAGAAAAAGCATGTGGTGGATGAAGATCTGGAAGCAATTATCACGGAGGGTTTTCTGCGTACCACGGACATTTTCAAGCTCGACTACCTGCACGTCATCGCCGGTACCACGGTCATGCCCATGGCCAGTGTGCAGATCGCCATCAACGGGCGCCCGGTCAAGGGCGCCGGCTACGGCAACGGCCCCATCGACGCGGCCTTCAACACCATCGCCAAACTGGCCGGCACGGATTCAGAACTGCTGCGCTTTTCCGTCAGCGCCCTGACGGGTGGCACGGATGCCATGGGTGAAGTCACGGTGCGCCTGCGGGAAAATGGCTTGATTGCCCTGGGCAAGGGCGCCGATCCGGATATCATCACGGCCTGCGCCAAGGCCTATGTCAACGGACTCAACCGCCTGGAATACCTCAAAAGTCACCCGGTCAAACAGGCCGGGCACGTCTGATAGCCGCAAATCCCCATGGGTGCCTGCCTGTTTGCGGCGGGCACCCATGGGCACAGCGCCTCAGTCTCCCATTTCGGCCATGTAATCATCATACATGCTCTCCAGCGCCAGCTTGTGCTTGGCTTCCTCCTGGCAGAGCATTTTAAACAGCGTTTGGGCGTCTTCATCGTCGGCCTGGCGCAGCAGTTCGTTATAGAGTTTCAGCGCCTTTTCTTCCCGTTTTGTGGCCAGCAGCAGTATTTCGTGGTAGGCCATCCCCCGCTTGTACTCGACGTCATCCACGTAATCACTGCGTTTGATGTCGGTGATCCATTTGAACTCGTAGTTTTTCAAGCTGTCACCCAGCCCCTCGCGCTGAAATTTTTCCAACAACTCCTGGTGTTTGCGTTCCTGCTCGGCAAACTCCAGCAACATCTGCTTGGAGCCCGAAAGGCCCTCTTCCTGGCTGGCCGTTTCGTAAAATTCGGCGGCCTCCTTCTCCTTGCCGATAGCGAACTCGATGATCTCCTTCAGGTTCTTGAACTCCATGAAAACTCCTTTCTCAGTAAGTAGTCTATCTAAATTTCAAGGCTCCCGATGATATCCCGCACC
>CAYUAQ010000017.1:0-50180 GCA_964442705.1 uncultured Desulfobacteraceae bacterium | reverse complement strand
CAGCACAGCGGCGGCGGATTACCCTTTATCTGCAGACACCACCGTGGCCGGCAACGCGCTGGAGGGAGGTCGGTATCTGAAAAAAGCAGGGGAAGGCTTGAAGCCCGCTCGAAAATGACTTTTTACGGGTTCATCGGGCAGGAAGGAAGTGAAAACGATGCCGTGTGAGCGGGCCGGCCAGCAGCCGATATCTGGCATCAATCGTAGTCTGGATCATCATCGTGGTCTTCTTCTTCCATGTCGACGTCATCCGGACAGATTCGTTCCAGGGGGTGTTGGGGAACCCTGTTTCTTTCTTCGTAGCGAAGTCTGGCGATTTCGATATGCTGGCGGACCAGGTTTTCACCGCCGATTTTAAGATACACCAGCATCATCTCGTGAAGAGATGCATCATCTCGAAGCGCCTCGGGGACATGGCTCAGCAAACGCCTGAAAATATCCTGGAGTTCCTCGGGGACAATCAGTTCATGGTCCATAACAGCTCCTTAAAAACAGCGGCAGAGATTTTCCACAGATAATAAGTCATGTCTACCGATTGTAAAGACTGCCGGGAAACAAATCGTGTTCCCAATCGCGTCCGATGCCCCTGGCCGGGAGACGATCCTCTCTACATCCACTACCACGATTGCGAGTGGGGCGTTCCCCAGCACGATGACCGCCAGCTGTTCGCGTTCCTGCTCCTGGAGGGTTTCCAGGCCGGCCTGAGCTGGCTCACCGTATTGCGGAAACGCGCCGCTTTGCGTGCCGCCATGGACGGCTTTGACGCCGACAGGATCGCCCGCTACGGTGAGCGCAAGATCCTTCGGCTGATGAAAAATGCAAACCTCATCCGCAACCGACGCAAACTCGATGCCGCCGTCCAGAACGCGCGCGCCTTCCTGGAAGTGCGGGCAGCCTTCGGCAGTTTTGACGACTACATCTGGCGTTTTGTGGACGGACGGCCGGTCACCAACACCTGGCGCCGCATGGACCAGGTTCCCAGCCAGACCGAAACGTCCCGTGCCATGAGCCGTGACCTCAGGGACCGCGGCTTTGCATTCGTGGGTCCCACCATCTGCTACGCTTACATGCAGGCCGTGGGAATGGTCAACGACCACCTGGTGGGTTGTTTTCGGCACAAGGAGGTTGCGCCTTGAGAATCGTCACCCGTCCCGATTTTGACGGCATTGTCTGCGCCGTGCTGCTGTACGAAGTCGAAGACATCACCGCGCCGGTAAAATGGATTCAGCCAGCCCTGGTCCAGAGCGGGCGGGCGGATATCCGCCCCGGAGACATTCTGGCCAACCTGCCCTTCCACCCGGCCTGTTCCCTGTGGTTCGACCATCACTACACCAACTGCACGGACCGCCCCTTCAGGGGAGTCTGTGAAATCGCCCCCTCGGCCGCCGGCGTTATCTACCGCTATTACGCGGGCAGCTTTCCCCGCGACTACAGCGAGCTGGTGCACTGGACCGACCTCATCGACGCCGCCCAACTGACCCGGGAGCAGGTGCTGAGGCCCGAAAAATACCCCTACGTGCTGCTGTCCATGACCATCAACGGCAGCGATCCCGAGGCAGAAGTCTACTGGAACCACCTGGTGGACCTGCTGCGGCATTTTCCCATCGAAGCGGTCATGGAAGATGGCCTCGTCCAGGACCGGAGCCGCCGTACCCTAGCGGAAAACGACATCTACCGCCGGCTGCTGCAGGATTGCACCGAGGTCCGCGGGCACGTGTCCATCACCGATCTGCGCTGCGTTGAAAACCCGCCCAGCGGCAACCGCTTCCTGGTCTACTGCCTCTTTCCCGAAGCCGTGGTGAACGTCAAAATCCGCTATGACAGCCAGGATCCCGACCTGGTGGCCGTCAGCGTGGGACACAGCATCTTCACCCCCGGCTGCCGGGTCAACGTCGGACTGATGCTGACCGCGTTCGGCGGCGGCGGCCACCGCGGCGCCGGCGCCTGCCGCTTTGAAAAGCGCCTGGCGGATCGCTACATCCCCCGCATCATCGACATCCTGCTGGCCAACCAGCCCAACGAGCCTGAATCCGCGTAAGTGAGGTCTTGTCGGTCGAACCCTCCCGAACACGGACAATGTCCGCAACCCAATTCTTCGCTTCGTTTGCTGCGCCATCAGGCCCGCTTAATCGATGTCAATCTGTGTAATCTGCGGATAAATTTTCCTATTTCTCATGACCGTTTTCGTGGAGTAAGGTGTCTGAGAGCCTCACTGGTGGGCCAACCGTTTCAATCTGGACAGCTCCTGCCAGGAAAAATCCTCGTGGCGACAGGGAGAAATGGCGTTGTTGGTAAAGACCGGATCCGCCGCCAGATCGTAACGCGACGACCGCCGAGCCTCCTCCCACAGGGCGGTGCGGGGAATGGGCGTGTAGTGGGCGATGACGGGGGTGATGCCGCTGGCCCGCACGCTCTCTATAGAACGGGCCACCTCCTGCCAGGTCTGTCCCGGCAGACCGGCCAGAAGGTAGGCGCCCACCTGCCGGCCGCTAAAGCCGGCGGCCCCGAGATTCCTGACGGCCCGCAGAAAATCTTCCCGGCCCAGCTTGCGGTCCCAACGCTTGGAAGACCCGAAATCAGCCGTCTCAACCCCCAGCCGCAGGGTTTCAAACCCGATGCGGCGCATCAGGCGCGCCAGGGGCAGCGATATCTCCCGCACGTGAACCGCATTGGGCGTGTGGAAGCGCAGTTGCATGCCGCTGGCGGCAATGGCTTCGAAAAGGGGCAGGGCGTGCCGGGACGCGTCCACCAGCAGGGCGTCGTCGTAGAAGACGAAATCCCGCACCCCGAATTTACGGTGCCAGTGTTCGATCTCCGACATCACCGATTCCGTGCTCCGGCGGCGCAGCTTCGGCTCCAGAACGCTGGAGGCGCAGTAGGGGCAGGCAAAGGGGCAGCCGCGGGTAGTCAGCAGCGGCGCGAAGGGGATGCGGCGCTGCAAGTCCAGAGCCGGGAAGGGATAGCTGTCGAGATCTTCACTGTCCGGTGCGGATCTTATCCGGTAAGCGGTCATTTCGGCCAGAATGTCCGGCAGCAACTCTTCCCCCGGCCCCGCCACCACCCGGTCGGCGCCGCAGTGGCGGCGGGCATGGCGCCGGCACAAGGTGGCATAGACCCCGCCGAGGACCACGGGAACCCCGGGAAAACGCTTTTTGATAAGGGCAATGGTCTCCTGCACGCCGGGATACCAGTAGGTCATCATGGACGTCACCAGCACCAGGTCGGGCGCAGGGAGACGGGCCAGATCCGCCATCAGCCATTGGGGGCGGATGCCGTAACGCGAATAGGTGCGCGGCAGGTGCGCCAGTGCGGCGGGCCTGGCAATGGCGCTCTTGAAATAGGGCCCCCGGCCGAAACGGGCGTGTGGGTCGGCGGCCGGCGCCCGGGGGTGAAAACGATCCAGGCAATCCACGTAGCTGACCGCAAGCCCCCACCGCCGCAGAATAGCCGCCAGGTAGAGCAGCCCCAGCGGCCGGGCCCAGAAATCATAGGCCGCAAAATCGTGGATCCAGGGGTTTACCAGCAGGATGTGGGGAACATCTTTTCTCAAAGCGCGTCAGGGGCCGTCAGGACGTGCCGCGGTGGTTTTCATCGCCGGTGCGGAAATACGTCATGGAGGTTTTTTTCAGCTCGCGGCGACTGAAAAGAAGCGTGTAGCGTTGGACGCCCGTGGCTTCCGAGATCCGCCTGGCCGTCTCCAGGCAGTCGTTTTCATCGCCGCCATGGATCATGGTGTAGAGATTGTAGGGCCAGTTGCGGTTGGGATTGCGATGATAGCAGTGGGTCACCTGGGAAAATGCGGCCATGGTTCTACCCACTTGCTCCACCCGGCCTTCGTCCACCTGCCAGGCCACCATGGCATTGGCCTCAAAGCCCGACTTCTGGTGCCGCAGCGTGGCCCCGAAACGCCGGATGAAACCGCGCCGGTTGAGATCCCGGAGGATCTCCAGGAGGCGGCTCTCCTGGATACCCAGTCGTTGGGCGATTTCCCGGTAGGGGTGTCGCACTATGGGCAAGTCCCCCTGTATCTGGGCGATAATCTTCTTTTCGAGGTCACTGAGCATGGAGTTATCCCTCTACCCCTGTAAATACCGGCTTCTGAAAGCCGGTCGAATCCGGCAGGATATCACTACAACAGCACCCCCCAACCCTTACACCTGACCCCTTCTCCCACCCGATACCTGACAGCTGATACCTATCAGCGATCACTAAACAACGCCCGGATGGCAGCCTCGTTGGCCGCGCAGATGCCTCTTTCGGTGATAAAAGCGGTCACCAGGCGGGCCGGCGTGACGTCGAAGGCGAAGTTGGCGGCCGGGCTTTCCCCAGGGCCGACGAGCACGCGCGTCAGACGGCCGCGGTCGCTTCCCTGGACAAAGCGCACCTCATCGGGGTCTCTTTCCTCGATGGGGATCTCCCGGATGCCGTCGGTGATGTCCCAGTCGAAGGTGCTCGACGGCAGCGCCACGTAAAAGGGCACGCCGTTGTCCCGGGCGGCCAGGGCCTTGAGGTAGGTGCCGATCTTGTTGGCCACGTCACCGCTGCAGGCCGTCCGGTCCGTGCCCACGATGACCAGGTCCACCATTCCGTGCTGCATGAGGTGGCCACCGGCGTTGTCCGTGACAATGGTGTGGGGAACCTGCTTCTGTCGCAGTTCCCAGGCCGTCAGGCGGGCGCCCTGGTTGAGGGGGCGGGTTTCATCCACCCACACGTGAACATCGAACCCGTTTTCTACGGCCGCATAGATGGGTGCCGTGGCCGTGCCGTACTGGCCGCAGGCCAGCCAGCCGGCGTTGCAGTGGGTCAGCACGTTCACCCGACGTCCGCCGCAAGCCGCGCTGATTTTTTCGATCAGCGCCAGTCCGTGCTCCCCGATACGGCGGCAGCGGTCCGCTTCCAGCCGGAAAATGGCATCCGCTTCGCGGCGGGCGATTTCCCGCATTTCGTCAACATCCGTCAACCCCGACAGCCGGTCGAGTACCCGGTCCACGGCCCAGGCCAGGTTGACCGCCGTGGGCCGCGCCGCCTTGATACGCTCACCCGCCGTCGCCAGGAACCCGGCGGCAGGTCTCGGGACGCAGCCGCGCAAGGCCAGGTAAACACCGTAGGCTGCCGTGATCCCGATCAGCGGAGCACCGCGGACAACCATCTCGCGGATGGCGCCGATGGCGTCTTCGGCGTTTTTCAGGTCGCGTACGCGTTCCTCGTGGGGCAGCACCCGCTGGTCTATCACCCGCACGAATCCGCTGTCCTCGTCCAGCCATATGGGTTGCGTCAGTGGCATACCATCATCGATGTCATCAATTCGGGCTTCGATTTACAGCGCCCGTGGGTTTTTAGAATCTGTTCACCCCGCTTTGAGCACCCGGACTTTTTGGCGTTCAATTTTGGCCTGGCGGGCCAGGTCGCCGTCCGGCTGCAGTTCGATCACCTTGCTGAAAACGTATTCCGCCTGGTCGTATTTTTTCATGGCCACGTACACCCGGCCCAGATCGAAATAGAGTCCGGCCAGCTTGGGGGCATAGCGCACGGCCTCTTCCAGCACCTGCTGGGCCCTGTCCAGCTCGTTCAATGCCAGATAGGTCACCCCCAAACCCTGGAGGGTGTAGATGAAAGTGGGATCCCTGCGATAGCCATCGCGATAAAACTGCAGCGCCTCGTTCAGGTACTTTTCGGCTTTGCGGTAGTCCCCCTTGTTGTACCAGGCCAGGCCCAGTCCGAACCGCGGGTATTGGGGCGTGGCGTAGAGGAGATTTTCGGTGAGTTCTTCAAAAGTCGCGATGGCCTTGTCCCACTGCTTGTCGGCAATGTAGGCCATCCCCAGGTTGTTGATGGCCGGGGCGTAGTCAGGCTTCAAGGCAATGGCCTTTTTGAAATGCTCTATGGACTTGTCCAGTCGCCCCTTCTTGCGGTAGACCAACCCCAGATCGTTGTGCAGGAGGTGGTCGTCGGGGTTCATTTTTTCCGCCTTCAGCAGTTCCCTCAGGGCCGCGGTGTAGTTACGTTCCAGCATGTAGGCTTCTCCCACCCCCCGGATGGCCTCGGCCTGTTTCTTGATTTTGGCGTGATCCGTGGTAGCACAGGCGGCCGTAAGGATCATCACCATAACCATCAGTGTCGCAGGTACGCTTCGCTTGTCTTTCATGGTGCTGCTCCTTTTCCGGTATGATGACTGCCGGCTGCGGGGGGACCGCCGCCCTGGCAGCGGCCGCTCTATCCGGCCGAAGACTTGGATGCCAGTCCCAGCATGCGGGCGATCTCCTCTGCCGTGCGCTCCACAAACCGCTCCAGATCGCCGCCGGACAACGGCTTGCCGGGCTGGGGCGCGCGGACATCCCGGCCCGGCCGTACGGTCACCGGCGCATTGGCCAACTCCGAACGGGGTGCCACTTCGAATTCAGGGGGAAAGCGGTTGTCGAAGTACATCTGCTGAAACCCTGCGAACTTGAGGGCGTGGGCCGTGGAATCGAGCACGGCCGTTTCGTCAGGTTCGACGATACCCTGTGCCAGGGCCGTCACCAGGCCGGCCAGGGTTTCCCCGCCGTGGGTACAGGCGATGTGTCCGTTGCGGTTGGCCGTCAGCTGCCAGTCCATGATCTGCTGTTCGCTCACCCGCACGAAAGAAACGGCCTCTTCTCCAGCCAGCCGGCTGTAGGCTTCTGCCAGCCGGATGACCCGCGGCATGGAGACGGGATTGCCGATCATGGCGGCCTGGGCCACGCTGGGCCGCACCGTGACGGGGGTGAATTTTCTGCCGCTGCCGGGGGGCTGGGCATAGTAGCGGTAGACGGGGTCGGCGTGTTCGGACTGCACGCCCAGGATGCGCGGCAGCGCCTCGATCACCCCGGCCCGGAAGAACTTCATGAATCCGTTCATCACGGCCGTGATATTGCCGGCATTGCCGATGGGCACCACCACTACCTTGCCGGCCAGATCGTATTCGAAATCCTGGGCGATTTCATAGGAGTAAGACTCCTGCCCGAGAATGCGCCAGGCGTTCTTGGAGTTCAGCAGGGCCACCGGATAGCGCTCCGACAGGGCTTCCACCACCTTCATGCAGTCGTCGAACACGCCGGGGATTTCAAACACCCGGGCGCCGCTTCCCAGGGGCTGGGCCAGCTGCTGGGGGGTCACCTTGCCGCGGGGCAGCAGCACGGCCGACGTGATGGCGGGCTGCAGGTAGGCGGCGTAAAGGGCGGCGGCCGCAGAGGTGTCCCCCGTGGAGGCGCACACCGCCAGCACGTTTTGCAGCCGCCCGCTCTGGAGCAGAAAATGGATGTAGCTCAGAGCGCTGGCCATACCGCGGTCTTTGAAGGAAGCACTGGGGTTCTGGCCGTCGTTTTTGAAGAAAAAACGCATGCCGGCCATCTGCTGCAGGCGGTCGTTGGCCTCCACCATGGGCGTGTCGCCCTCCCCCAGGTACACCACGGCGTCCAACGGCAACACCGGTCCGATAAACTCGTGAAAGCGGTAGATGCCCCTCAAGGCCGGCAGGGTCAGCATCCGGCGGTAGTCGAAAAGCCGGCGCCACTGGCTGCCCGGTACGGCTTTCAGCCGGTCGAAGGACAGGTCTTCGATCAGCAGCACCTGCCGGCAGTCGGGGCAGGTGTAGAGCAGGTTTTCAATGCCGTGCCGCGCGCCGCAGCCGATGCAGCGGTACACCAGTTCTCCGCCCGGTTCGGGAATCAGCCGGCTGCGGATGTCCTCGGGGAAGTCTGGCGGTTTCATAGCGAGATCTGCTCCATGCCCCCCATGTAAGGCCGCAGGGCTTCGGGAATCACGATGCTGCCGTCGGCCTGCTGGAAGTTTTCGAAAATGGCCGCCACCGTGCGGCCCACGGCCAAACCGGACCCGTTGAGGGTATGCACCAGGCGGGTGCCTTTCTTGCCTCTGGTACGGAAACGGATTTGCCCGCGGCGTGCCTGGAAATCTTCGAAGTTGCTGCAGGACGAGATTTCACGGTAGACATCCTGGAAGGGCATCCAGACCTCGATATCGTATGTCTTGGCAGCCGAAAACCCCAGGTCCCCGGTGCACAGGGTGACCACCCGGTAGGGCAGCTCCAGCCGCTGCAGGACGCTTTCGGCGTCGGCCAGCAGGGATTCGAGCTCTTCATAGGAGCGGTCGGGGTGTACGAACTTGACCAGTTCCACCTTGTTGAACTGGTGCTGCCGGATCAGCCCGCGAGTATCACGGCCGTAGGAGCCGGCCTCGGACCGGAAACAGGGCGTGTAGGCCGTGTAATAGACGGGCAGCTGCGCTTCGTCCAGGATCTCCTCCTGGTGGATGTTGGTCACCGGCACCTCGGCGGTGGGCACCAGAAAGTAGTCCCACCCTTTGAGGGCGAAGAGGTCTTCCTCGAACTTGGGCAGCTGTCCGGTGTGGGTCATGCTGCTACGGTTGACGATAAAAGGCGGCAGCACTTCGCGGTAGCCGTGTTCGATGGTGTGCAGGTCAAGCATGAAATTGATCAGGGCACGCTCCAGGCGGGCGCCGGCCCCGAAATAGAGCGGAAAGCGCGCGCCGGTGATGCGGGCCGCCCTCTCAAAGTCGAACACCCCCAGGCGGGTTCCCAGGGTCCAGTGCGGCAGCGGTTCGAAATCAAACCGCGGCACCTCCCCCACCTGTTTGACCACTTCGTTGTCGGCCTCGTCGCCGCCCACGGGAACCGAAGCGTGGGGGATGTTGGGCAGACTCATGAGAACGGCACTGGTTTTTTCCTCGATGTCGGCCAGCTCCTTCTCCAGAGCCTTGATCCTGCCCGCCACCGCGCGCATTTCAAGCACCAGCTGGTCGGCGTCTTCACCTTCTTTCTTGAACCTGGCGATCTGGTCCGACACCGTGTTGCGGCGATGCCGCAGTTCTTCCAACTCCAGCAGCGTCCTTCGGCGGGCGGCATCGGCGGCCTCGAAAGCCTGCAGATCCACGTCCGCCCCCCGTTTTTCCAGCGCCCGGGCAACCAGCGGCAGATTTTTCCTCACGAATCGAATATCGAGCATGGGGTCCTTCCTGTTTCAAAAACCGGCGGGTTTACCACCGACGGATTTACCGTGTTTGGCCGGGCAGATGTCCCTCCCCTGGCATGCAGATGGGAACACCGCCGGCAGGTCCCTTTTTCCCCCGCAACCAGTACCGCAGCTTTTTAACAGGCGGCCATTTATTAGTCAATGTTTATTGTCTATTGACATTTAGGTCTATTTCTTATATATTTAGAAGGTTGTATGATATAAGAATGTCAGCTCAGGAGATTTTCATGGACGAGACACAGGAAACCAAACAGCAGATACGGACCGACGTCCTCAAAACCCTCGAGAGCTATACCGAAGAAAAATTCCAGGAAAAAAGCGCCGCCATCGAAGACCGCCTCTTCGAGTTCGCCAATTTCCTGGAAGCGACCGTGGCGCTTCTCTACGTTCCCATCGGACGCCAAGTTCCCACGACCGGCATCATCCGACGCAGCATGGACTACCATAAGATCGTCGTGCTGCCGGCATTCGAGCCCAACAGCTTCGAGATGCACCTGATGAAAATCGACAACCCGGACAAAGAGCTGGTCAACGGCCCCCGCAAAATCCTCCAACCGGACATGTCGCGCTGCAAGCCCATTCCCGTGGAACGTATCGACATCGCCATTATCCCGGGAATCGCCTTTGATGAAAAGGGAGGCCGTCTGGGCACCGGGGGTGGATACTACGATCGGCTGCTGCCCAAGCTCTCCATTACTACCCGCAAGGTAGCCATCGCCTTTGAAGACCAGGTCATAGCCCAGGTTCCCATGGAATCCCACGACCGGTATATCGATATTATCATCACCGAAAAACGCAACATCTATAAAATATGACGCAGGCAGTGCCGGTGTCAGGCTTTCAAATGACTGGTAAAACGGGTCAGGTTGTTGACTTCGCCCACGGCGATAAGCATATCTCCCTTCCGCAACACCGTTTCAAATGAGGGGTTGAAGATCATCTCACCGTCGGGCTTTTTAATGGCGATGATGATGAGGTTGAACTGCTGCCGGATGCCGGAATCTTTCAGCGTTACGTCGACCAGGGGCGAGGTGCCCGGTATCTGGATCTCTTCCATCTGGATTTCCTTGCGCGAATCGGCAAAGGCCAGCTCCAGAAAACTGGTTACCGTTGGCCGCAGGATTTTCTGGGCCATGTTCATGGCCCCCATCTCGTAAGGTGACTCCACACTGTTGGCTCCGGCGGCAAGCAGCTTTTTCTTGGCATCTGCCCCGCTGGCACGGGCGGTGATGAACAGGGACGGGTTAAGCTGGCGGGCTGTCAGCACCAGAAATACGTTGTCCACATCCGAACCCAGAACCGCCACCAGCCCGGCGGCCTTTCCGATACCCACCAGCTGGAGATGGCTTTCATCCACGGCGTCGCCGATGTGGTAATAAACACCATCGGCTTCCATTTCGGGAATGCACGCCTCCAGTCTGTCGACCACCACCACCTTCAGCCCGTTTCCAATCAGACTGCGGGCCAATACCCGGCCGATGCGGCCGTATCCGCAGACAATGTAATGATTGCGCATGTGTTTTATCTTGCGGTCCAATCTTCTTCTCCCCAGTATGGTTCGAATATGGCCTTCCAGCATGAACTGCACAATGGCGCCGGCGGCGTAAAGGGTAAACCCCATCCCGAAAACGACCAGCAACATGGTGAAAATTCGTCCGCTTTGATCTATGGGCCGAACCTCCCTGAATCCAACGGTGGAAATGGTGATCACCGTCATGTACAGCGCGTCCAGGAATGGCCAGCCTTCGAAGTGCATGTACCAAAACGTGCCGCTGGTCAGGATGAGCAGAACCGTGGTACCGGCGATGACGAAATGACGGATGGTTTTCATTTTGCTGTCGTTTACCCCGATGCGCTGCCGGCTGTCTGTGTCGGAATCCTGGATAGCATTCTAATATCCCGCCTCCCGCGACCTCGTTCTTGACCTGCACCCGCTGAATTGCTACCTATGGTCCGATTGCGAATCAAGGCGCTGTCCAGGGACACTTGGCATGCCCCGGCATGAAAAATATTCTTTTTATTTTCAGGCCGCTGTTTCCCGAAACGGCGACCGGACCCCCAACTACGATCAACCGCATACAGGATAACAGGCCCGATGAAATATGAACGCCAGCGCGAAGAAATGGTGCGCCAGCAGATCGAAGCGCGGGGAATCAGCGACCCCGCTGTCCTGGCCGCCATGCGCAAGGTCCCACGTCACCTTTTTGTCAGTGAGGCCCTGCGAGACCAGGCCTACGGCGACTATCCCCTGCCCATCGGGGAGCAGCAGACCATTTCTCAACCCTATATCGTTGCCGAAATGACCGAGGCCCTGGCGCTGTCACCGGAAGACCGCGTGCTGGAAATCGGGACCGGGTCGGGCTACCAGGCGGCCGTGCTGGCCGAAATCGCCTTCCGGGTCTACACCATCGAGAGGATCTACCCCCTGTACATCCGGGCCCGCAGGCTTTTCGACAAACTGCGTTACCACAACATCGTCATGCGTTACGGCGACGGCACCGCGGGCTGGGCCGAAGAGGCGCCCTTCGACGCCATTATCGTCACTGCAGGGGCCCCGCACATCCCCAAGGTGCTCATCGACCAGCTGGCCATGGGCGGCCGCCTGGTGCTGCCCGTGGGCGACCAGTACACCCAGGACCTGATAAAAGTCTACCGTGACGAAAACGGACTCCACCAGACCAACCTGGGCGGCTGCCGGTTCGTAAAACTGGTGGGCGAACACGGCTGGAAACCGTAAGGGTCACGGGGGTCGCTCAGGGCCGGTCGGCGCGACCCGCAAATTTCTCGGCCAGTTTACGGTTCACCACGGGGGGTACCATGCCGTTGATGTTGCCGCCGAACTTGGCGGCCTCCTTTATGATGGAAGAGCTGGTGAAGATCCAGCGCAGGCCGGTCATCAGGAAAACGGTCTGAACATGCCGGTTCAGCCGGCGGTTCATGAGCGCCAGCTGGAATTCATACTCGAAATCGGACACGGCCCGCATGCCTCTCAGTATGGCGCTGGCTTGGCGCTGGGCGGCGTAGTCCACCAGCAGTCCGTTGAAGGTATCGATCTCGATGTTCTTCACGTCCTTCAGGCTGATCTCCAGCATCTCGATACGCTCGGAAATGCTGAAAAGGGCCTTCTTGGCGGGATTGTGCAGGATGGCCACGATAATGTGGTCAAAAAGGGTCAGGCCTCTCTTGATGATGTCGATGTGGCCGTTGGTTACGGGATCGAAAGAACCTGGATAGATGGCAGTTCTCGGCATGGGTTTTCATATCCTGTGCTTGTCGGTTTCAGGCAATAGCAATCCGTTTCTGCTCCGTCTCAATTTCATGCTACCCGGTTGTCGTGACCGGCTGTCAAAAAGGTAACCCGGCTTCTGCCGTAGCGCCGCCGGTCGTCGATTCTCACCCCCTGCGGCGGGATAAACATTTCATCCACCGCATGTTCCACCACCAGTCGCGCCGTTTCCATCAGTGCGCCGGATGCCGCCAGTGCCTCCAGAACCGGCCCCACAACACCCCTCTGGTAAGGGGGATCCACGAACACCAGGTTGAACCTGCGGGGCCAGGCTGACAGGCAGTTGAGATTCCGGCGGACATCCCAGCAGATCACCTGCGCCCGTTGCTGGAGTCTGCAGGCCGCCAGGTTGCGCTGTATCAGTTTAACCGCCGCCCTGCTCCGGTCCAGGAGCACGGCACTGCCGGCGCCACGGCTGAGCGCTTCGATGGCCAACGCTCCGGTGCCCGCAAATAAATCCAGGACCTGGGCTTCTTGCATCCCGTCGGCCAGGATATTAAAAATCGACTCCCGGAGGTGATCTGCCGTAGGGCGGATATCACGGCCCGGCAGGCAGTACAGTCTTTTGCCCCTCAGTTGTCCCCCAATGACCCTCATGCAATGCGATAGCGTCTTTCAGGCCCCCAGGGCCTGTATTCTGGCGTTCAGATAATCGGGCGCCACTCCCATGGCCTCTGCGGTACGCACAGGATCGTTTTCGTTTTCCAGCAGCTTGAGTCGGATAAACTCCCGTTCGAAAGCCTTGCGCGCTTCTTCCCAGGAGGACATGAAAAACGGGGCCGACGTTGCCGGCTGAACGACCGGCCGTGCCGCCGGGTTGTAAGGCAGCGGGATATCGGCCTTTTCTATGCTGTCCTTCTTGACCATAATGGCCAGACGTTCGATCAGGTTCTTAAGCTCCCGTACATTTCCCGGCCAGGGATAGTTGCACAACAGTTCCTGAGCCTCGGCAGCCATCTCCTTTTTGACACTGCGGTTTTTGCGGGCGCTTTCGGCCAGGAAAGTCTCCACCAGCAGGGGAACATCTTCCAGGCGTTCGCGCAGTGGCGGCACGTGAATCGGTATCACGTTGAGCCGGTAATACAGCTCCTTGCGGAAATGCCCTTTTTCGATCTCCTCTTCCAAGCTCTTGTTGCTGGCGGCGATTACACGTACATCGAGGTCCAGGGTACGGTTGCCGCCGACCCGCTGGAACTGTTTTTCCTGCAGCACGCGCAGGATCTTTCCCTGGGTCCTGAGACTCATGTCCCCGATTTCGTCGAAAAATATGGTCCCCCGGCTGGCCAGCTCGAACTTGCCCCTTTTCTTGGTGGTGGCCCCGGTGAAGGCACCCTTTTCATGGCCGAACAGTTCGCTTTCGATGAGTTCATCGGGAATGGCCGCACAGTTGACGTCCACCATGGGTTCGGCTGCCCGGCTGCTCAACTGGTGGATGGTGCGCGCCACCAGTTCCTTGCCGGCACCGTTTTCACCGCTGATCAGAATCCAGGCCTCCGAAGGTGCGGCCATCATGATCTGTTTCTTCAGTTCCTGCACCGCCGGCGAGTTGCCGTTGATGGAGTGGCGCTCGAGGGTCTTCTTGCGCAGGTATTTGTTCTCCTCCTCCAGACGCCTGAAATTCAGCGCGTTGTTGATGGCCACGATGACCTTGTCGATGGACAGCGGCTTTTCGATGAAATCGAAGGCCCCCAGCTTGGTGGCCTGGACAGCCGTCTCGATGGTCCCGTGGCCGGTGATGATGATCACCTGTATATAGGGGCTCTCCTTTTTGATCTCCTTGAGGGTTTCAATGCCGTCCATGCCCGGCATCCAGATATCCAACAGAACCAGATCGGGGGACTCTGTATCGATCACCTTCAAGGCCTCGTATCCGTTGGAGGCCGTCAGGATCTCAAATCCCTCGTCGGAGAGCAGCCCGCTCAGTGACTGTCGGATAGACGCCTCGTCATCCACGACTAGAATAGTTGAGTACATGCATCATCCCGTCTTTATCATAGGTGTGGTTGAAAAAATACCGCCACAATCCGCTCGGCCGGCCGAAGCCGTGGTCCGTCTTCGGTCTATCCGAAGGCCGCCCGCCGGGCGGCCCGGGACAGGTCCACCGGCAGTTCGATGATGAATTTGGCTCCCTGCGGTTCGTTATCCTGTACCCGAATCATACCGTTGTGATCAAGGACAATCGAGTTGACGATGGTCAGTCCCAGTCCCATACCGCTTTTCTTGGTGGAAAAATTGGGTTCGAACAGCCGCGTCTTGTCCTCGTCGGAAATACCCGGCCCGTTGTCGGTCACCTCGATGCGAACCAGTTTCAGGATGGGATCCAGTGACACGCTGATGGACACCTTGCCCTCCTCCCTTATGGCGGCCACCGCGTTGTCCACCAGATTGATGAGTGCCTGTTTGATCTGCTGCCGGTCCAGATTCAGCAGGGGTATCTCATCGGTAATAGTGATCTCAAAGGTTACCCCCTGATGCCCCTCCCGGTAGAGCGACACGGTTTCCTCGATGATGGGCGGCAGGGCCTGGGGCCTGGGGTTGGCCGTCGGAAACCGGGCGAAAGCCGAGAATTCGTTTACCAGATTGCGGATCAGTTCCACATGATCGATGATCATGCGGGTACATTCATCGAAGACCGGCTCCTTCAGCTGTTGGGAGTATTTGCGCTTGAGACGCTGGGCCGAGAGGCTGATGGGGGTCAGGGGATTCTTGACCTCGTGGGCAATGCGTCGGGCCACCTCGCGCCAGGCCGCCATGCGCTGGGCCTTCTCGAGTTCGGTCAAATCGTCGAAAACCATCACGATGCCCATGTGCTGTCCGGCGTCGTCCTTGAGGGCGTTGATGGTCAGCAGAAAGGTCCGCGGACTGCCCTCCACGGTCAGCCGCAGTGTCAGTTCCACCGTGCTGTCAGATGTCGTGTTCAGGCTGTCGAGCACTTCCTCGGCAAGATTGCGGTGCTGCCCCCGGAGCAGGTTCCGGTAGCTCTGGCCAAGCACCTCGTCGGCCTTGAGGTACAGCATTTTTTCCGCCGAGGTGTTGATGGTGGTGACGTTGCCCTCGGCATCCAGCGTGATGACACCGGCGGAAACGTTTTTGAGAACGATCTCCATGTAACGACGGCGCTCTTCGATTTCGATGTTCTGCTGTTTCAAAATAAGGGAAGACTGCTCCAGCTGTTCCCGGCCGGTACGCAGATCGGCGGTCATCTTGTTGAAAGACTGTACCAGGCTGCCGATTTCGTCATCGGAGGTCATGCCGATCTCGAAGCCCAGATCTCCCTCGGCCACCCGCCGGGTCCCCTCGGCCAGCAGCTGGATGGGCACACTGATGGATTTGGCCAGGTAAAATCCAAACCAGATGGCACAGAAGACCACCAGCAGGGCCACGATGGACAGGGTTATGTAGTAAGTGCTCTGGATAGGCTTTTTCAGCAGCTTGATCTGCTGGTACTCCTCGAACCCCCTGGAAATGGAGGCCATGTTATTGACCATATCGGCTGACAGCAGCACCCCGACCACCACGAAGCCGCGGGCTTTGGCCGGATCGGCGTCAAAGGGAATGGTGCCCAGGGAACGTACCAGCTCTCCGTTGGGCAGGGACTTGGTTATGGATTTGAACGGCCTGTCCGAAGCTTTCTGCTTGAGGGCACTGACACCCACCACCCCCACCGGTGTGTTTTCCAGGCGCGGTGAAAACGCCACCGCCAGACGCCGTCCATCCCGGCGGTAAACCTCCACCAGGTCCAGGTTAAAGGCGCTTTGCACCACGCGCACGTAACTGTTGAGCGCTTTTCGTTTCTTGCGGTTCAGCAGTCCCTTGCTTTTGATCTGGTACGAAATGCGGCCCAGGAAAAAGCCGTTGTTCTCCTCGATGCGGGTGTACAGCTGGCGGCCCACGGTGAGGGAATTTTCCAGGGCCTGTTCGATGGGAACGTTGAACCAGAATTCGATACTGGTGGTGATGAAATTGATGGAAAAGAAAAACAGCACAATGGTGGGCAGCAGGGACAGGGCGATGAAGGCGACCACCAGTTTGGTCCGCAGTTTGGCACCCAGAACATTGCGCCGACGTTCGAAAAACAGCTTTACCAGGTTTCTGAAAACCAGAAAAATAAGCAGCAGCAGGAGCAGAAGATTGATGTTTATGAGGATAAACATCAAAATGGTGTTGGAAACCGGAAAGTCCGCCCCAAAATGAATCACCCGGTTCTCCGCGTAGGTCAGCAACCCCACGATGGCCAGGATAACGAATATCAGAATGATTTCCCGGCGGCGGCGGCGCAGCCCCTTTTCCGAAGTCAACGCGGATGCTTGTCTGTAAAGGTTCTTTCTCATCACACTCGCAGAAAACCGGAAGGACTCATTATCCAACGGCCTCTATTCTGCTGCAACCTGACCCCATGCGGTCCCCGGAAACACCATTAATAGATAAAATCGATGGTGTACCAGTCCGTTTCAAAATCCCACAACGAAAGGAAAAACAGAACATAATGCAGATAAAAAGGAAGCGTATGTTTACTCAGTTCCGCTTTGGCCCGCAGCTGATACTGAAGTCCCTTTTTCAGCCGGCTGAGCGGTACGATCCGCAAACTGTCGATGTCGGTCATGAGCCTTTTGGCCTCATCCAGGGATTTGACGATGCGCGGGTTGTCGGTCTGCCATGAGCGGGTGATTTTAAATTCCTTTTTCAAATTGTCATACTTGATGGTATGGGTAAGTTTCAGGTCGACAATCTCCTCATCCGGCCAGAGATCGCGTACACGGTAAAGGGTGATCAGGAACGAAAAAGAAGTGGGAACCCCCGACAGGATGGCTTTCTCAATTTTCTCGGTAAAAGCGCCCTGCACTTTGAGGTACACCAGGAGGTCATCACGGGTATTTGTGATGATGATGTCCTTTAGAAAAGCTTCCTGGGCAAAAGCACCGGTCGGACAGCTGACGACGGCCACCAGCAGCAGGATGAGGAGCTTTTTTCCGAAGAGACGGGCTATTTTCATATTTTCGTGGCAGCAACAACCGTCAGGATGTTGGACGACATCGGCCGGTGGCTGGCTCAGAAGTCCCATCGCCTGCCCCGCACTGGGGAGTACCGGCCGTTTCCGGGATTTCATCGGTTACATCGACGGGTGGCATCTCTGCTGTGGCAGAAAGCGGGTGATCCCGCAAGCACGTATTTAAACAGGCGATCGGAGACCGGTCAATTCCCCTGAAAAAGCATAACCAATGGCCGCCTAAATGGCAAGCGCTTTTGGCCGCAGGGGAGCCGGGTAGACATGGGGGGAAGCGGGTTGGTCCATAAAGCGGGTTTCCCAGCAGTTTCTGTTGCTGAAAAAGGTTTTCAAAAACTCATGGTTGAAAGCATGCCCTGATTTTCTAACCACGATATGCCCCAGTATGGGCATGCCCAGCAGGGAAAAGTCTCCCAGGCAGTCGAGAACCTTGTGGCGTACGAATTCATCGGGGTATCGCAGTCCATCGGGGTTGAGGATGCCGTCCTTATCAAGCACGACGGCATTGTCCAGCGATCCGCCCTTGGCGAAGCCGTACCGCTTCAAATATTCGATTTCATGGAGGAAACCAAATGTCCTGGCATGGCTGATATCCTTTTCGAAACTCTGGTCCGACAGCCGCAGGCAGTAATGCTGCTTCTGGATCAGGGGGTGGGCGAATTCGATGGTGTAGGTAATTTTAAACTCCGCAGAGGGATAGACACAGACGCTTTTGTCACCCTTTTCGTATTTTATGGGCTCATTGACGATGAACACACAGCGGGATTCGGCCTGTTTTCTGATGCCGGCGGACATGATCAGGCGCGTAAACGGGCCGGCACTGCCGTCCATGATGGGCATTTCATAAGCGTCCAGTTCCACCAGCGCATTGTCGATGGATAAGCCTGAAAAGGCGGCCATCAGGTGCTCGATGGTTGAAACGATAAATCCGTTGTAACCGATGACGGTGGCCAGACTGGTATCGACCACCATGTTCAGGTGGGCCGAAATCCCGGGGCTGTCCGGAAGGTCGGTTCTGACGAATTTGATGCCGTGGTTGACGGGAGCCGGCTTGATGGTCAGGTTGACCTGCCTGCCGGAATGGACCCCTACGCCGGAACAGGAAACCGCTTTTGCAAGCGTACGCTGTTGGAAATACATGGATTCCCTTTTTATAGGGTGTTATGGAAGTTCCCGGTATCCCGCAAAGGACCTTCCAGGCAGAAAGTTACCGCCTGAAATCCGCTCACCGGCACAGGCATAAAAGGTATATATCTTGAGGCATAATAATGACTTTTACCCATTTTGCAAGCATTTTTCAAGGGTTGCCGATAAAAAATAGGCCGGAAGCACTCACTTTTTCAGGCCGTTAGATTGGCGTACATCACAGCCCGGATCAAGTTTTCCCTGTTGCCGCCGAAAATATGAAGAGGGTATTTTGCTGAAGACGGCGGTTTTCTATCTACGGGCATCACCCGTGTCAGGAGCATGCCCGTACGGGGAGTAATGACGTGCTCGCTAAAGTGTTGGGCAGTGCGCTCATCGGCATCGACGCCCATCCGGTGGAAGTTGAAATCGATATCGCCAACGGGCTGCCGGCTTTTACCACCGTGGGTTTGGCGGAAACGGCGGTACGTGAAAGCCGTGAACGCGTAAAATCGGCCATCATCAATTCGGGGTATCTGTTTCCCGATGACAGAATCACGGTCAATCTCGCGCCGGCGGGCATAAAAAAAGAGGGCACCGGCTTTGATCTTCCCATCGCCCTCGGCATTCTGCTGGCCACCCGCCTGCTGCCTTCCGGCACGCTGGATCACGTCCTGGTCGCCGGAGAACTGTCCCTGGACGGGCGCGTTAAGCCGGTTCGAGGCACCCTGCCCATGGCGCTGATGGCACGGCGTGACGGCATCGACACCATCATCGTTCCCCACGCCAATCGCAGAGAAGCCATGGTCGTGGGTGGTGTCCGGGTTCTGGCGGCCGAGACCCTGTCGCAGGTGGTGGCCCACTGCCAGGGGTACACGCCCATGCAGCCCGAACATACGTCACCCCACCTGGACGGCGTCCCAAGCCAACACACGGGCGCCGATTACGCCGAAGTATCCGGCCAGGAACAGGCCAAACGGGCCTTGGAGATTGCAGCCGCCGGCGGCCACAACCTGCTGATGATCGGGCCGCCCGGTTCAGGGAAAACCATGCTGGCCAGACGCATGCCGACCATTCT
Organism: uncultured Desulfobacteraceae bacterium; assembly: GCA_964442705.1. Taxonomy (GTDB): domain Bacteria; phylum Desulfobacterota; class Desulfobacteria; order Desulfobacterales; family JALSRD01; genus JALSRD01. The sequence continues at coordinate 30,660 of CAYUAQ010000017.1, read as the reverse complement.
GCCGCCTATTTCCTTCGAGGAAAGCCTCGAAACCACCAAGATATACAGCGTCCTCGGCATGCTGGATCCGGATCAGGCCTTGGTGACCCACCGCCCCTTCCGCGCCCCGCACCACACCATTTCCGACGCCGGCCTGATCGGCGGCGGGCGGATTCCCAAACCAGGTGAGGTCAGCCTGGCCCATAACGGGGTCCTGTTCCTGGATGAACTGCCCGAGTTCAAAAAACACGTGCTGGAAGTTCTACGCCAGCCCCTGGAAGATCTCCAGGTCACCATCTCCCGGGCCGCCATGGCCGTCACCTACCCTTCCAGCTTCATGCTGCTGACGGCCATGAATCCCTGCCCCTGCGGCTATCTGTCAGACGAGCGGCACGCGTGCCGCTGTACCCCCTATCAGATCCAGACCTACCGTTCCAGGGTATCGGGGCCGCTCATGGACCGCATCGACTTGCATGTGGACGTGCCCGCCGTGGCCTGGCGCGACCTCTCGGCAAGACGCAGATCCGAATCGTCGTCCGCCATCGCCGGACGGGTGCTGGCGGCCCGCGAAACCCAGACACGGCGCTTTGCCGGCACCGGCATCCTCTGCAACGCCCGCATGACCACCCGGCAACTCCGCCGGTACTGCGTTACCGACGAAGCCGGAAACCGCCTGCTGGAAAACGCGGTGGACAAGCTGGGATTCTCGGCCCGGGCCTACGGCAGAATTCTGAAAATCGCCCGCACCATCGCCGACCTGGCGGGCGGCGAAGCCATCCAGCCGTCCCACATCGCCGAAGCCATCCAGTACCGCAGTCTAGACCGCTCGGCGCATTGACAAAATTTTCAATGTGGTAAATTATGGCTTCGGTTCTATCTTTGATTTCAGGAAATATTGATTCCCCCTTTATCATACCCCAAGCGCAGGCTTCTGAAAAAAATCTTGCATAGAAAACTACGGAGCAGGCGGACAAGCAAAGAGCGCAACGATTTCATTTTCAGAATCCGTGAGTTCGGCGTCGATAAGATGGACAGCTTGGAGGATCAAGTATCAACAATCTTTACATTCTATCTGACAAACCGGTTTCATTCCCCGTTTTCATAAAGAAACATTCCCGTCAAAATTACTTAATAAACAGATAGATAGCATACAACCAACTGAATTTCTATATTCTAATGCGAGTTGGTACAAGATTTGCGTTTTTTAACAGTAATTGCCATTGCAGGTGTTTTATGGAAAGATCTACCATGGATAGAACAAGTTTTCATTTTCAGTGTTTTTACGAGATCTTAGAGGAGAACAGATTATTATGGCCAGAAAAAGAATGACGAAAAAGGAAGAAGGGTCGATTCTGATGCGGGGAGGGCAGAGAATTGAGCTCGTAAAAAGAAATAACCAGTTCACCGCTTTCCTCAGATCGGGTGTGGACCCGGAGACAAAATCCGCTTTCGAATCCGCCGATCGTAAACGGGCGTTAAGTGACCAGATGGGCATTTATGAGGTTCGTCCCAGTGATCTCAACAAGGTGATGAACGATGCTCGCAAAGACAAAGACGTGCTGTTTTGCCACCATGTCTACGCTGCTGCCGAAGATCCCGACTCCAATATTATCTTGACGGATCAGATCATCGTTCAATTCAAGGAGGACGTTTCCCCGGAGCAGATTGCCCAAATGTTGGGAAAATACCATCTTGAAATCGTGGAAGAGTACACGGATCGCGCCAATAATTTTCTGCTGCGTGTCACCGCTGATTCCGGCGCCAATCCGGTTAAAATCTCAAACCGGCTGCACTCGGAAGGCCTGACGGAATATGCGGAGCCGAATCTGGTCGTTCAGTATAAAAAGTATTTTGAGCCTGCCGACGCCAAATATGCCAAGCAGTGGCATTTGAAAAACAGGGGCGGTGTCGAACTCGTGGCCGGTGCCGATGTAAATGCGCCCGAGGCTTGGGATATTACGACCGGATCGCGAAGCGTTATCGTGGCAATCATCGATGACGGTTTTGATTTGGATCATCCCGATCTGCAAGGGCCCGGCAAAATCGTTGCCCCCATCGATTTCAGTTTTCGAAGTCCCCCCACCTATTTAAACCCCGACCCGGAAGTCATTTCGGATGACCGGCCATACCCGGAGGGGTCAGACTATCACGGCACTCCCTGTGCCGGCGTAGCGGTCGCGGAAATTGGCGGCGGAGAGGCTGTGGGGATCGCCCCGGACTGCTCCCTGATGCCGATCCGCTGGCCCTTTTACGGGACGGATAGCATGGTCTCCGCGATGTTTAGGCATGCCTACCAATCAGGGGCCGCGGTGATTTCATGCAGCTGGGGGCCGGGACCCGGGGTACACTATATCAATTCAAAATTCAGTCAAGTTTTACACGATACGGCAACGCTTGGACGAGGTGGCAAGGGTTGTGTGATCTTATTTGCAGCGGGCAATGATAATACACCCATCAATGATACGATCGATGGCACCCGACATTTCAATGGAGAGGCCGCGCACCCTGACGTGATGGCAATAGCTGCCTGTACCAGCCTGAATAGAAAATCAGCATATAGCGGCTGGGGCCGCGAGATTTCAGTTTGCGCACCAAGCAACAACTTCTGGCCCGGTGATGTCAGTCGCAAACTTCCGGGACGTGGGATTGTTACCATCGACAATGGAATGTACGGATCAGGATTTGATCCGGGCCTCTACACAGAACGCTTTGGGGGCACATCCAGCGCAACGCCGTTGGTGGCGGGAGTGGCGGCCCTGGTCATAGCTGCCAACCCAACTTTGACGGCTGCACAAGTTCGAGACATTCTGGAGACCACTGCCGACAAGATAGAGGATCACGAACCGGACCCCCAGCTGGGCCTCACCAAGGGCACCTATGACGCGGATGGACACTCGGACTGGTTCGGCTATGGAAAGGTGAACGCGGGAAAAGCGGTGCGAATGGCATTGGGTGGCATCAAAACTCTAGAGATCAGACAGGTCGCGAACCTGCCTATCCCGGACAATGACCCGGCGGGTGTTGTGAGCCGGATTGTCGTCGCCGAAGATGCGCGAATTCAGAGCCTAGAGGTCACCGTAGATATTCTTCATCCCTATATTGGTGATCTGATGATCTATTTAGTCGCACCCGATGGGCGGCGTGTCGTCCTGCATAGCCGCGAGGGGGGGCGTACTGAAAATCTTCTGGCAACTTTTGACGCGGCAACCATTCCCGAGCTTGGGGATCTCGGCGGAATTAGCGTGCGTGGGGTTTGGTCACTCGAAGTCGCCGATTATGCCCGATTTGATGAAGGCGTTTTAAGACAGTGGACACTGGCGGCGGCGATAGAAGATGACGGTTCCATCTGGGTTGAATCACATCCTTCACAACAGATACCCGACAACGAACCCAACGGTATTTCGGACCGGATCATGATTTCCCAATCAAGAAATATTTCTCAGATTGATGTAGAGTTGGATATTACCCATACGTGGATCGGCGACCTCAGAGTGATGCTCACCGGACCTTCTGGGGAAAACGCAATGCTCCACGATCGTTCGGGAACGAGCGCTGTCAACATTCAACGCGTGTTTGACGTGTCCAGCGCTCCGGATCTGAATCGATTCCTCAATCAGGATGCTCGTGGAGAGTGGACCCTTTCGGTTTCCGATCACGCAGGACGGGACACTGGCAAGCTCAATCGCTGGGCTATTCGGATCCGCTGATCAACCCAGCCGCGGAAAGGTTTCGCCTGCCGCCGGACCGTCGGCCTTGCTACCCCACCGCCCTGGCAGCCGTCACCATGCTGGTCAGCTTGGCCAAGGCCAGTTCTCTGCCGAGAAAGCCCAGACCGCAGTCCGGGGCGGCCATGAGGCGCGGCGCATCGATGTGATCGAGAGCGGCCTGCAGACGGGCTGTGATCTCTTCCACCGTCTCCAGGCGTAAGCTGGCGATGGCGATGACGCCCAGCATCACCGTGGTTTTCTTGAAATGCTCCAGCAGAGACAGGTCGTTGGGGCGGTGGGCGTCTTCAAGGGAGATGGCCTGGATGCTCGAGTCCTCGATGGCGTCGGCCAGCTGGAAATAGGCACCCTGGTCGGCCTTCCGAAAGTCCTCCTGGTCCAGGTAATCGGGATAGCTGCAGCACATGTGCACCGCCCGGGTCACCACCTCCGGCAGACCGTGAAAGCGGGCCGGTGACGGTCGGCAGGTCCGCCACCCAGGCCCCCTGGCGCGACACTTTGCGGGTCAGAAACAAAAAATATACCCGGTGGCGGGATTGTCAACACGGATGGGTTCGCTGTGGGAAAAGAACTGTGCGCCGGCGTGCTTGCGGCAAAATGCGGATACCCGCCGGGATCGGAGATAGCGGTGCATTCGGCGGGCGAACTCGAGGGTTCACGGCCGTCGGACCTTCCTGACGCCGACGGCCGTGACGGCAGTGTCTAGCGCCGGCGTCTCAGGCGCTGGATGGACAGGCGGATGCTGTCCTGCATGCGCCTGATGGCCTCGCCGAGGTCGCCGATTTCATCGTCGGATTTGACGTCCAGCTCGACGTCCAACTCGCCGACACTGATGCGTTCGGCATGATCGGTCAGCTTTTTTATCCGCGACGTCAACAGGTTGCTGTATGTGAGAACGATAATGCCCACCAGCAGCAACGTCCCGGCCAGAATGGCCATGGTGGTGTTGCGCACCGCGGCGGTGCGCTTTCTGGCGTCGCGTTCCACTTTCTTCAGGGGACGGGTGAATTCATCCTGGTAGATGGTGGCGGCAATACCGTATTTGGTGCCCTCCACCGGCGTGACGAACATGTACTTCTCGCGCAACTCGCCGTCGGTATCGGTCCAGGTGTAATAGCCGCCTCTTTCGATGTTCTCGCCCTTGTCGATATCGCCGATGATTTTGACCCAGCGTTCGAAAGAAGCGCCCAGAGGTTTCTTGACCAGCGGCGTCAGGGGCCTGCCGATGATCTTGGGATTGGGATGCGCCCAGGTTACCATGGGACCCACGGCATACAGTGCTGTGTAGCCGGTCAATCCCACCTTCTGGATGGCTATCTTCTTGAAAGCCTCGTCCTTCATGAAATTCTCCGGACCCAGGTCCGGGTGACTCAGAAGATATTGCCGGCACTGGGAAGCCACCGTATGGGCCGTTTCGCGAATCACCTGCTGGCCCATCTTGGTAACCACTTTGCCGGTCTGGCGGGTCATGGCCGATGCGAAACTGTTCATCTGCCAGATATAAAACACCCCGGCGCCGGCGATGATCACGATGGGAATCACCAGAAACAGAACCATCATTTTGGCCCGTAACCCCATCCCCCGCTTTTTTTCAGGAGGGTCCACGACCGTGGCTCTTTCTGAATCGGCCGGCGGAGTCTCCCCCCCCGCCGCCGAATCGGTTTCAAAGACTTGTTCGGTAGGGGTCCCGCGCGACTTCTCGGTCTGCTCGACGTCACCCGATGTCTGCGCCTCTTTTTCGACCAGAACCGTGTTTCCGCATGTTTTACATTTGAAGCGGGCCCGTTGCCCCTTGATGCCCTCCGGGTCGATCCGGTATTTTTTCCCACACTCTTCACAAATGACTATCATCTCGATGACTCCTTATGTGACGAATTGTTGGACTGAAGAACCTGTCTGCCTTGTCCGGCGGATTGGCCCCCGTTGTCTGGAGAAACCTCTCCGGCAGGATCCCGTCACGACGCGCCTACCGGCGCAGCACAACCTTTTTCAGCTGACTGAGGGCCTGCTGATCCGGCTCCACGAAGCCCTGCAGGTGGGCCGCCTTGAGCACCGGGCTGCCGGCCGGCAGTGACAGCAGGGCCGTACGAATTTTCGCGGCCACCGACGAGGGCACACTCTTATGGACCGCAAAAACCCAGTTGGGCAGCCAGGTTGTCTTGGCCAGAACCTTTATCTTGGAGGGGTCAATTACCTTGTCGACCCGGTGCAGGGCGGATTCCCGGATGAACCCCACATCAACCTTCTTGGAAAAAACATCCAGTATGACGTTTTCCTGCTTGTTCCCCGGACTGCCGCTGGGGATCATGTCCATTTCCACGTCGATCCCCTTTTTCATGAGAAAATCCCTCTGGGAGATGTATCCGCCGGCCGACTGCAGTGAGACGATGGAGACGCTGCGTCCCCGGAGGTCTTCGATGGTATTGATGCCGCTGTCCGTCCGGACGATGATGATGCCCCGGAAACGTGTCTTGTCTTTACCCTTGCTGGCCACTGCCAGAGGCGTCACCTGATTGGAGACTCTGGCGTAAACCACCGGATTCTGATAGCTGAGAAGAACTCTGCCCCGCATGACCATGCTGATATGATCGGCAAAGTTTTTCGGCATCACGAATTCGACATCGACGTCGGCCTCTTCGGCAAGGTAATCGGCCAGAGGGCCGAACCTCTCCAGGATTACCACGGGGAAAAATCGCGGCAATACCGAGAAATTGTAGGAATCTGATGCCCTCGGCACACCCACCGATGCCAACTGCATCAGCGCCGCAACCATCACTGCCACAAGCCTCTTCTGCCAGTTGCCCATTGAAGTCCTCCTCTGATCAAAAAACGACGGCCCTTTTTTCGACTTCCAAGCCTGAAGGTGCCGATGAGCACATGACGCTCCTTTGCAGGCCCTATTGGGTTCATTGCACTGCAATAAAGATGCCAGATAAAAATTGTTCTGCAAAATCCTAACGTCTGAATTTTAAAGGGGAAATAACTGAGGAAGGTCAGGATCAGAAGAGGGTCGGCGTTTGGTCTGGGCCTTGCACACGCCTCCCGATCATTTTAGATGGTTCATTTTAAACCAATCGGAGAGGACAAGGCCGAAATTTGCGGTTCAACCGCGCCTGGGGTCCGACTTGATGCCGGCAGAGGATACTCGGTGACGGGGAGTCTCAGGTGATGGCGCCACGGTCAATCTTCATGGGGCCACGGTGTCCGGCGGTTTTCGACGAAATAACAAAACCGGTTCCACTCGAATTCGCGACGAGAGATCGGACAGCGCAAGGTTACCTTACGGTCGCCCACTTTCACTACCTCCCAGTCTCCCTTGCGGGGCCCATCCTCTATGGTTATTTTCTGCCCGACGGCGAACGGAAACCGTCGGAATATGGCGACATCGCTTTTTTTCACGTCCTGAGACCTCCGGATTAAGGTGTGAATCGGCGCTTTTGCGCGGCTTTCTGATGGAGATAGTCCAGAAAACCGGTGCTGTCAACCCCGCCGGAAGGCCGTCTGTTTTTTTAAAAAAAACCCCTTGACATATCACATTGTATCACTTATTATATGTTTCAGCAGTCAGAACTTTTTCATTCATTCTCTCCTTTCAATCCGGGATGGCGCTTTCCCCCAGGCGCCATCCCGGCACCCCCCAAGCGGATGAAAACCATGGCGGCGGTAAACGCTACAACACCGCAGCCTGCAGAATTTGATGGTGGTATCCAAGCATTGCTGAAAATTACCGACTTGTCTGTTGCCGGAAAGCACAGCCCCCAAGAAGTCTCCATTGCCTCCTGAAACAGTCCCCCCGGGCCGAACGAATCGACCCGGGGGGTCCTGTATTGCAGGGGGGAGTTGGATGTCAACGGTTGCGGCTAAAGAAAAAACGGCCCCGTTTATGCGGCTTTTTTTCGTTTCCCAGCACGGCGGCCAGGGTGTCACAGTTCAGACGCACCATGGCCGCCGGTGTGGCGTGATCCATGAGCACCATCAGGTAGCCCCAGGGGCCGGACCGCACGTACAGCCGGGTATCTTCAAAGAAAAGATCGACCTCGGTAAGCGCCGCAAAACTCGCCACGTCCAAACCGCTTTCCGGGAAAGTGGGGCCGTCCCCGGCTTCACGGCCAGCTCGAAATACCGTTTCTCCGTGGGGGGAAATCAGTATCGCCTCCCGAACCCCTTGTATATCCAGGATATCATTGAATACTTTTTCCATGTCAGCCGTCGCCGCACTTTTGCGATTCTTTCGGGGTACGGCTTACCCGGTCTGCCGCAGCAACTCCTGAAACAACCGCTCCCTGGGACACTTGGCTCCCAGTGATACCACGGTATGCGCCTCGTCGGGCAGCAGGACAACCATCGACGAGGGCTTGCTGCGGGCACAGGCAAATGCCAACTCGCCGGCACCAAGCGATTTTCCCAGGTCTGCGAAATCAGCCAGCAGCGCCTGCCAGCTGCCATCGCTGTATATATCCTCAACGCCCGTAAACCGTCTCAGCGCATCGATCGTCACCGGCGGCGGGATACAGCGCGTCTGCCTGTCGTTTTCCGGAAATTCATCCGATGCCGGTGCTGCCCCCCCGGCCTCGTCCTTGCGCTGCATGGCCTCAAGCAGAATGGATTGCAAATCTTTAGTGATGGGCCCGCTCTTGATGGGACAGCTGTTCTGGATGGAAACCTCAACCTGTTCCCAAGAGAAAATCGCGTAGGCGCCGTCTTCGCCCCTCAGCTGTCCGCAGCGGGCGTCCAGCAGTCTTCCCTGGTGGAAAAACAGCACACCGCGCTTGCGGCTCTCCCGGTCGATCAGGCGCAGCGTACAGGTTTTCTGCTCCATTTCAACGAGTTGCAGAAACATGCTGGCGGTCACATCCCGCAGGTTCCCTCCGTCGGACTGTTTTTTCAGCAGTGTCAGGATGATTTTAGCCAGATACTTGATTTTGAAGGGCTTATCCAGGTAGCCGGCGGCTCCCCGTTTCCGGGCGAGCACCTGGGTTTCCGGTGTGCTGAAGCCGGACATGATAATCACCGGAATCTCAGGCAGGCTTTCCCTGATGTGCCCCAGCAGGGCGAATCCATCCATGCGCGGCATCTTCAGATCGGTGACGACCAGGTCCACGGGGTGACGTGCCAGCTTGGAGACAGCCGCCTGCCCGTCGCCGGCAATCAGCACCTCGAAGGAGTCGTGGTACTTTTGCATGCCTTCCTTCAGCGACAGCAGCGCTTCCTGGTTGTCATCGACGATCAGGACTTTCTTTACCATGGTCATCAGATTCGGACCCGAAAACGCCTGATGATACCGGCGTATTTCTTCTGCCAGGGGTCGAGGGCCTTATGAAGTCTGGAACGAATGCCGAGTTCGGCGGAAAGCTCGCGAACAGCCTCGCTGACGCCGGCCAGGACATCGCCGTCCCGGACCTCCGGGTGGCACTCGATGCGACGGTTGCGGTAGTCAAACTCGGCAGCGAAAGGATCCAGGAAGGGATAGGTTTCCGCCTTTTCCACGAATTTTTTCTTTAAAAGCACCCGGAAGTCCCCCTTGATGCGCCTTTCTGCTTCTACTTCTGCCTCCAGTACGTTCAGCAGATCCGTCAGCATTTCTATCACTGTCTGCCGGCCGTTTCCATCCGCAGAACCATCCGAGGGCCGTCCGGATTCAGGGGCACCTTCCAAGGGCAGGCGCAGCACGTTGAACACAGCACCCACGTCAGAAGCCTTGGACATGAGGGTGTACCAGAGATTGCCGGCGGTGCTCAGCCGCCACTTTTCCCACGAGTGCGAGGCGCCCAGGCACTTTCCACCACAGAAAAAGATCTGTCCCCGGCCGTTGTCTCCGGACAGTGTCACGTAGATGTACCCGGTCAGCCGTTCGGCCTGCATTTTGGCAATCAGCTTTTCCAGGTTGGTGAAGTCGGTGCTCAAATCCTTATATATCACCGTCGCATTGGGCAGATTAGCCCAGTAATCCACGAAAGCCTCTTCGATACCATACAGATTGACGGAGAAATTATCGCCTGTGGTGATGTTAGTAATCTCGTCCATGGTGACCAGTCGAGCACCGCCGTTTTCCCGTCTATCCAAAATAATGCTCACGAGGTCGTCCTTGTTGAAAAACAAGGCGGCCTCTGCACCGGCGGACTTCATGGCGGCGCAGCCGGTTCCGATTTCTCCCTGGTAATGCTCGATGAAGCGAGGCACGTCCAGGAAATAGCTGTTGAGCTTTTCGACCACAGGCCTTTCTTTTGGAAAGATAATCATGTCAATTCCCCACTAGTATCGACACTGCCTGATCTTGTTGAGCATGTTCTGCCTGAATGTGATTCGCTTTTCCTCCCGCTGGATATCTTCGGAGAGAATATCCACCAGCTCGGCCGCGTGGTTGATGGGAAACCTGCCGCGGGTATGCCCCATGTCAGCCAGTGCGTCGTCCAACAGTATAGACGCCAGCGGTCCGACGGCCAAGGCTAGCTGGTTCTGCAGATATCCGAAAAAATCACCGTTGGCCAAAGAAACCGGCTTGGCGACAGGCTCGATGAGATTGAGCTGCAGCAGCCGCTGGGTAATGTCGTGCAGATCAGCCACCTCCAGTCCTGTCTTGCCGGAAACCGAGGAGATGCTTTTCTTTCCATCGAACTCGATGAGAACTCTCAGCATCTGCCCATTGAGGGAAAACTCGCCCAGGTCGTCTCGGGCCACCTGCCTGAAAACCATCGAGGGAAGTTCATCCACGGGAACATCCATATTCATCCCTCCTTTGCAGTATCATCGTCACGAAGATCCCGTCTACGCTCAGCGGGCGGGCCCGCTGTGCGGGTGCTTTTTACTGTCTCGACCGCAGCAGCGCTTCTTTCAAAAGGTCGAACTCATACCGGATGACCTCTTTGAGTTCGGCAGCCAGGAGGTGGGCAATCTGCCGCAGTTCATCGGCGGAAATAGAAGTCCGTGATCCGGGAATTGCCCCGTCGGCCGTCCTGGGACGGGGCTTGCCGGCGTCGGCGGCCACTTCGGCCTGCAGGGCATGAAATTCCCGCACCTTGCCGCGCAGGATTTCCATTCTTTCCGCCGGATCCGTCACGCTTCCTCCGGCCACTTTCTCCAGTCCTGTAAAAACGGATTTGAGGACCTTCATGGAGTGTACATTCGCCCGCCCCTTGCGCACCTTGATGTACCGGCCCAGAGAAATCAGCATCTGAATGAGAATCTGGACGACTTTGTCATCCCGATAGGTCGCTTTAAGTAGATCCAGCTGCTTTAAAAGGCCGGCGATGGCCTCATCGGTAATTTCCCAGTCGATGGAAAGGATATTGGCCTTGACGACTCTCAGAGGATAAAAATTCGCCCCGCCGGTCTGCCGGGAATCGGCGGGAGAAGATTTTCCCGCAGGCGAATCGGATTCCCCGAAAATATTGTCAAGCCGTCTGCCCACCTCGACGGTCAAATCCTTGTCGGTTGTTCTGGTCATGGGCTCACCTCCTGTCTCTTGCCCCGCAGTGCCCCTTCATCGACGCCGCAGGGTACGCCGCAACCGGATATCCCCCGGACTCGCTACTTCAGCTGCCCCTGAATCGTGGGCATTGTCAGCATGATGATTTTTTTCATGGTGGTAATCACGTTATGGCCCTTGATCGCACTGGCGACGAAGTAAGGCGCCTTCAGTTGAGCATTCAAATCACGCTCCAGGGTCTGCGGTGAAAGCAATGGAATACCTTCACCGGCCAGATCCATCTTGTTGTACTGCATCACCAGGGGTATCTTGAAGATGCTGCGGTTGTAGCCGGCCAGATTTTCGTACAGGTTTTTCAGGGACAGCATGTTTTTTTTCCGCACGATGGCCATGCAGTCCGCCACGAAGACGATGCCGTCCACCCCCCGCAGCACCAGTTTGCGCGTAGAATCATATTTGACCTGTCCCGGCACGGTGTACAGCTGCACCCGGATATCGTATCCCATGATCTTGCCGACGTCGAAGGGCAGAAAATCGAAGAAAAGCGTTCGGTCACCGTGGGTTTTCAGTGAAACCATCTCGGTTTTGATACGCTCATTGAACTTCTTGTAAATATATTCCAGGTTGGTCGTCTTCCCGCCTCGGCCCGGGCCGTAGTAGACGATTTTGATCTGTACTTCTCTGGTTTTAGGATTGATAAAGGCCATTGCTACCCAAACGGGAATTGATCCGCAACCCAAAGAAGTCAGCTGTCTTCAGTTTGCAGTAAGTTGATCGATGTATGACGGTTCTGCCCATCCTATGCTCCATGACGCTCAGCCAAAACGCTTGCATATGCCGGTTCGCCTTTCCCGCCAGTGCGAGAAACGAACCAAGCATACGGTTATTGAAAGGGCTTCAGCTGTCGCCGGGATCCGAGAGGACCTCGCTGATTTTGGCAACGGCTTCGGAGACCTTCAACCTCAGGAATCCAAGCGAAACTTCGTTGCTGAAAATGGTCACCAGCAGGAACTCATCCATCACCTTGCTAAAGTGAATATTCTCGGATTTTCCCTTATGAAAGAGAAGGGAAAACTCATCTTCGCCGATGATCTTGGCCATGGCGCTGACGGCCCCGAAATTTCCCGCCGCCAGCGCCGCCAGGGAATAAATATCATGTTTCCTGGCGCCATCATCACGAGTGGCCAGGATGTTGCCGGCCATATCAATGAGCACCACACATTTGACCCCGAGATCGATGATGTCCTTCTGAAGCGTATTCTCGATTTCGTTCAGCTGGTTTTCTCCTACCACGAAAGCCAAAACAGTTCTCCTCTCTGGGTAAAATTCAGAAGCATTGCCGCGACGGGTCATCCGGCGAAAGGGTGGCAAACCGGATAATCACCTCACTGCCTGCATCCGGTGAACTCTTCATCACAATGTTTCCGTCCATCTCAGCCGCGAGCTTACGGGCAATCGCAAGCCCCATTCCTGTTCTCCCCGGTTTGGTGGTAAACAGCGGCACGAAAAACTTCTCGACCTCTTCGGGCCGGCATCCGATACCGTTGTCCCTGACCCCGATCCGCACCTCCGAACTTCCCCCGGCCGTGTATATTTCAATGGCCGGGCTGCTGCTTCCATCCAGGGCGTCCAAAGCGTTGTCAACCACCGACAGCACCACCTTGTTCAGGGCCGCCAGGTTGCCGCATATGGTGCAGACAACGCTCTCATAACGGGTAAGCAGGCGTATCTGCCGTTTTTCTAACCGCCGGGTTACCAGGGGCAGCAGCTGCGTCCAAAACGCGGAAAAGGGGATCGGCTTCCTGTCCTCCACCGAGAACATGGAGTACATTTTGAGCGCCTGGACGATTTCCTGCTGACGACCGATAAGCTGTGCGGTTCTTTCAAGGTACTCTTTTTTCTTGGTCGTCCCGAAAGTATCGTAGTTTTCACGCAGCACGTCCAACGTGATCTTAAGGGCATTGACCGAGTTGCCCAGCTGGTGCCGCAAAACGGACAACACCAGCTCCAGTTCATCCGGATCTTTCAGGTGGCTGTAATCACTGTTCAAAGCACGCTCTTCTTGGAATATTCCGGTCCCTGTTTGAATTGTCCCCAATCGTGATGGGTCACGGACCCACCAACACCTGCCCGACAACAAGCAAGAAAAATGCCATGCCTTGAGGCTTTTGGAAGCGACACCTCCGGCCGGCACTGCCGCAGCAAGAATCTTCGCAGCCCTCCAAAGACCGGTGTCACGAACCACGGGGCGCACAGAGAAAAGCGCTGTTTGTTTACCCCCTGAGATCTCCGTGAACCCTGTGATCTCTGTGGTTCATTTATTTTGTTTGTTATAACAGTCTTACTGGAGTACGGTACGAAAAGGGTGTGAATGACGGGGATCGTTCGTTTTAGGTGGGCCAAATTAGACTACATGGCTCATTTTGTGCTTAATACAACTGCTGAAAGTCCGGCCAGCGGCCTTACTGAAGCCGTTCGGTGCCCGGCCAGGTATACCGGAACCCTCACAGGGTCATATCGGGCTTTTCCACGCGATTGACATTCATGGTCTTCAATTTGCGTTTCAGGGTGGAAAGGGATATCCCCAGGGCTCGGGCCGTTTGGCTTTTATTGCCCTCGCAGGCGTGGTAAACGCGAATGATGTGATGCTGCTCGACTTCTTCGAGTGTCGGGATACGGCCCCCGCTCCCGGCCGGTGCCGCGGGCAGCGCCGTGTCGGAACCGAACGTGTCCCGAATGAGCAGGTCTCCCGGTTTGATCTCGTCTTCACGGTACAGGAAAGAAGCCCGCTCGATCACGTTGCGCAGCTCTCTGACGTTTCCCGGCCAGGGATACTGCATCATGCGCTGTATTTGTTCCTCCGGGATCTTGAGATCCCGCCGACCGAATTCAGACAGAAAATGTACCGCCAGTTCGGGGATGTCTTCAGGGTGTTCACGCAGCGGTGGAAGGTGGAGATTGAAAACGGCCAGGCGATAGAAGAGATCCTGTCTGAAACGCCCTTCCCGGATGGCGTTTTCCAGGTTCTGGTTGGTGGTGGCAATGATGCGCACGTCCACCGGGATGGTCCGGCCGCTGCCTATCCGGCGGATGCACTTATCTTCCAAGACACTGAGCAGCTTGCTCTGCAGATGGGTCGGCACTTCACCGATTTCGTCGAGCACCAGCGTGCCGCCGTCGGCCAGTTCGAAAATACCCTCGCGACGGCTGTCAGCCCCCGTGAAAACGCCCTTTTCATGGCCGAAGTATTCGGCTTCGATCAGGTTTTCCGGGATCGCCGAGCAGTTGATGGTCAACAGGCTTTCGCGGTTCTTCTGCAACTCGTGAATGGCCCGCGCCACGGCATTTTTCCCGACACCGGTCTCCCCGGTAATCAGCACGGTGGCTTCGGATGCGGCGGCGATGCCGATCTGCTCCCGGATGCGGCGCATGACCTCGGAAGACCCCACCAGCCGATCCTTGCGGCGCTCCTGCTGCTTTTCGTAATTGCTGATGCGCAGCTTCCCCTCCAGTTTGAGATTCTTCACGGCCAGATCGATGACGATCAGCAGTTCATCGAGCTCAAAAGGTTTGGAAAGATAATTGAAAGCACCGGCCTGCATGGCGTCCACGGCATACTGGATGGTGGCGTAGGCGGTGATGAAAACAATTTTGGTGTGGGGGTTGATCTCCAGAACCTGCTTGCAGACTTCCAGGCCGGGAATGTCCGGCAGCTTCTGGTCCAGCAGGACGATGCTGGGCTGCAGCTCCTTGAAAATGCGGACCCCCTGCATGCCTGACGCCGCCGTACTGACATGGTAGCCCCGGCTGCCGAGGAAATCCGAGAGCGAGGTTGAAAAAAGCTGGTCATCATCGATGACAAGAATATTCACCGTTTTACGCATGGATGTGCACCGTCCCTTTCATATCGCACTTTTATGTAACTCGGCTCTGGTTGTCAAGCGCACCGTTGCAGCGGTCAGGGCCATCGCAAGTAGCTAACGCGGGCGATGCCCGCAACCCGGTAACCGCAATGGGTTGCTGCAGCCAGAATGCCAGGTGGAAGAAAAGTTGCCCGTTTCCCGTTCACAGTTTCCCGTTGAAGAAAGACGGTCATTTTAAAATTGCCCCCCTCTTCGCTGTCAACTTTCAACTGGAAACTGGTCAACTATTTTATATCGCTGCACACCGGCTGATAAATTTTATTGTTTTTTATGACAGCCTTGCCGGCGTAAGGTACTATTGGCATGCGTGATGCGAGCGTCCTTCGTTATGCGGGTGCGTCTGTGTGCTAGGGGCGGGCATTCTCCTTTCGTTTTGCCCCCTTATGTGTGATTAACGGTTGAAAAAAAATCAGGATCGGTTATCTTTACGGAACGCAGTTTTTCAACGCGCCATTATTCACGGCCAGCCGACGGCGTTTCCGCCTTGGGGTGTAATCATGAATCGACACAAAAGGGTTGCAGGACGCGTGGCCATCTGTCTTCTGGCAGCTGCCACGGCCCTGGCATTTACCGCGCCGGCGCTCCCTGCTCAGGACCAGGCAGGGGCATCACTCAAGAATGGACCGCCGGCCTCGCCCGGCAAGAAGCTGTCTCTGCGCTACGCCGTCATGTGCGAAAGCGTCAAAGGCTACAAGCCGCAGAATCCGGGTATCGTCTTTTCCATCAGCATCGGCCGGGTGACTTGCTTTACCTCTTTCGACTCGGTACCCAAAAAAATGTTCATCAGCCACAAGTGGTATTTCCGTGACCGGCTCATCACCAAAATGGAACGAATTTTAAAACCCCCCAACTGGTCTACGGTCAGCTCCATTCAGCTCAGAGAAGCCGACAAGGGCCCCTGGCGGGTTGAGATCGTGGACCCGTCGGGCAGGATACTGCGCGTGCTGCGGTTCAGCATAACGGACTAACCAGCTACATGAACACGTTGTTTACCATCATCAGCAGCCTCCAGTGGCAGGATGTCGCGGACATCACCTTCAACAGCTACATCCTGTTCCGGCTGTATATCCTGTTCCGCAAGACCGCCGTGCTGCGTGTCCTGATCGGCATTGCCCTGCTCTGGCTTTTTCAGCGCATCGCCGTTTCCATGGGTATGATCCTGACCAGTTGGGCCATCCAGGGCATCACGGCAGCAACGGCCCTCATCATCATCATCGTTTTCCGCAATGAAATTCGGGCCGTCTTACAAGCCAAGAATCTGAAAACCATACTATGGGATATATCTCCGCCCATCCGTACGGCACCGGTGGAGATCATCGTCGAAAGCATCTATGCGCTCAGCCGCCAGCGGCGCGGAGCCCTCATCGTCATCCCCGGCATGGATGACCTGGAAGAAGTGGTTATGAACGGGATCCCCTGGCAGGGGGTCATCTCCAAGGAAATGCTCCTCAGTATTTTTTGGCCGGAAAATCCCGTCCACGACGGCGCCGCCATCATTGGCGGGGAACGCATAGAACGGGTGGCCGGGATTCTGCCCCTTTCAAAACGCCAGGATCTGCCTTCCTACTTCGGCACCCGCCACCGGGCGGCCCTGGGGCTTTCCGAGGCAACCGATGCCCTCATCATCTCGGTTTCCGAGGAAAGCGGCAAGGTCATGGTCGCCAAGAAGGGGCGTATGATCCCCATCGACGACAACCTTCAGCTCAGCCGCATGCTGCACGAACAGCTGGGGGACACCGAAGAGACGCCCGATGAACGGCGACGGGAACGCATGCGTCTTATCGCCGCCGGCGTGGCATCGACGCTTTTTGTCATCAGCATCTGGTTTTCGTTCACGCGCGGGCTGTACACCCTCATCACCCTGGACGCCCCGGTGGAATTCATGAACCCGTCACCCGGCGTGGAAATCTACGACCTGTCTGCCAAGAAGGTAACCCTCAGCCTGAGCGGCTCCAGTACCTTGATCAAATCCATCGATCCCGAGAAAATGCGGGTCCGCATCGACTTGCAGGGCCTTTCGCTCGGGCGCAACACCTTCCATGTTTCCAGGGAAAACATTGCGCTGCCGCCGGGGGTCATCCTAAAACGCGTTTCACCACCCACGGTGGAAGCCACTTTGGACATACCCGTGAAAAAGATCCTGCCGATCCAGGTGGACTGGACCGGGAAACTCCCGCCTGGCATGCGGCTGGTTGGCGCCACGGTGAAGCCTCGCGTGGCAACGGTAATCGGACGCAGGGAGGATGTAAACCGGCTTTCCACCATCTACACCCAGAAGGTGCCGCTGGACAACCTGCGTTCTTCCGGCAGCCTGAAGGTCAAACTGGCAACACCGTCCAATTCCCCGGATATTTCGCTGGAACCGCGGGAAGAGGTCGTCATTCATTACAAACTCAGCCCCGCGGGCGACAATCAGGAAACTCCGGAAAGCGTGCCGCCGGGCAAATAAGGCATGCGCTGAAAAATCGAAAGGTCGATTTTTTAAACAGGTGTCGTCATGAAGTGGAAACAGCACGATGGGAGCTCCTCACCCTTAGACCAGCAAAGCCCTGTCTTCAGCCCGCATCCCGGAAACGGCGGGTCGGACCTGCCGGCAGAGCCGAAAGAATACAACCGCCTTTTCGATGCAGTGTGGTTTCCCTACCTGCTCTGGGGAATCACGCTGGCGATGATGATTCTTCTTGTGCTCATGATGATGACCAGGACAAAAAATGCGGTCGACCGCGCCAGGGTCGAACAGCTTGAAACCCGCCTCGAACAACTGCGGTCCGAAATTTCCCGCATCAGTACAACCGTCGACAAACTTGCGGGACTCGACAGCCGGATCACCGGCCTGAGTAACAGCCTGGCCGAAGCGCACGACAAACTGGGTCGGCTGTCTGCCGAAACGGCACGCATCAGGAAAGACAGTGCCGTCCTTCGCGAACAGCTCAATACCCTGCGCTCGGCGCAGCCGCCGGCGACAGCGGGCAGATCCTCGAAAACCATCTACCACCGGGTCCGTCGTGGTGAAACATTGTACGCCATCAGCAAACGGTACGGGACTACCATCAAAAAGCTTCAGAAAGACAACCACCTGGGAGCCCGGGACAAACTACACCCCGGCCAGGTGCTTAAAATCCGCGTTCCCTGACAGGGGGATGACCATCGGAAACGGTAACAGCGCATGCAACCGAAACGAATCGTCACCATTGGCGGCGGCAGCGGGCAGTACAGCCTGTTGCGGGGACTGCGGGAAATCGACGGCATAGAGATCACGGCCGTGGTGTCGATGGTGGACAGCGGTGGCAGCACGGGAAGACTGCGTGACGAACTGGGCGTCTTGCCGCCCGGTGACCTGCTCAAGTGCATCCTGGCGCTCTCTCCTCACCAGGACATCGTGCGGACGATTTTTCTGAAACGGTTTGAAAAGGACCGGCGGCTGAAGGGACACAATGCCGGCAACATGCTGCTGACCATGCTGTCCCGCTTTACCGGCAGTTTTCCTGCCGGTGTACAGGCCCTGTGTGAAATACTGGATGTGAAAGGTACCGTTCTGCCGGTGACCGTGGACAAGGCCACCCTGGTGGCCGAACTCACCGACGGTAGCCGCATATACGGAGAGCGGGCCATCGACACCCCCCGGGGAACCCAGCGCGAAAAGATCAGGGACGTCTGGCTGGTACCGCATCACAGCGACAGTATAAGCGTCCATCCACCGGTGATCGAGGCCATCGCCCAGGCCGACTGCATCATCACCGGCCCCGGCGACCTGTTTACCAGCATCCTGCCCAACTTCCTGGTCTCAGGCGTCACCGAGGCACTGGCCGCCTGCCGCGCGCCCGTCCTGTACATCCTCAACATCATGACCAAATACGGTGAAACCCACCGCTTTAAAAGCCGCGATTTCGTCCTGAGACTGGAAGGCGCCCTGGACCGGCAAGTCGATGCCGTCATCTACAATACCCGCAAGCCGGACCCGGAGATCCTGGAACGCTACCACCGCCAGAAAGCCGAGTTCGTGGAAATCGACACCGCCGACGGTTGGTGGCGGGAACGCAACGTGTACGCGGCCGACATGCTGGACATCACCGGTGGTATCGTACGCCACGACACTCGCAAACTGGCCGGATTGATCCGGAAAATCATATGGCCGGACGGGCGGCCCCAGCGGGAAAAGCGCTCATGAACAGTGCCCGCAAACTCCTGGAAACGGCCGGTGGCAACGATTACTGCGGGAAAATCCTGCACGGCGCTTTCAGCGACGAGCTGAAAAGGGTCATCGCGGACTACATCCATCGTTTCCTGGCTTTTGACCAGCTGGGAACCCCCGCATTGCCCTACATCTGCGCCTGGAAAGAGGGCAGCCGCATCATCTGGTACGAATTTGTCAGCCGCCGGCTGGCCCGCCTGCTGGGGTGCCGGCCGCGGGAGGCGGCCGACGTTTTCCGGCGCCGCGTACTGGACCGCCGGATTTACAAGCCTCCCGACCCCCGCGTGCCGTCGGGGATTCGCCAGGAAATCATCGGCCACCGGGAACTGGAAGCCCACCGCCTGGGCCTGCGCCAGGAAGTGAAACAGAAGGGCGGGGTTGAAGCCGTCTATAAGATAGATTGCGGTGGGGGCCGGTTCATCTGGCTAAAAGATCAGGCCCGCACCGAGGTCTTTGCCCGCGATGGGCTGTATGTCTCCCTGGGTTCGCTCACCACGGTTTCCCGGGAAATGGAACTGGAAGAAGAGTACCGTGTCACCAGAGACGCCCTGGAGCACAGCAACGCCACCCTCAGCGAAATCCTGGCGGTTTCCCCTCTGGGTATCGGCATGCTCAAGGAAATGACGGTCAGCTGGGCCAACAGCTGCTGGTATGCCATGTTCGGCTTTGAAACCGGCGACGATGCGCCCCCCGCGGTGAATGTGCGCGACCTCTTTGCCTCGCCGCAGGAGTTTGAGCGGGTCCGTGGGGCCATTGACCAGGCCTTTGCCCGTGGGATGAACGCCGAACTCGATGCGGTTTTCCGGAAAAAAGACGGCCGCCTCTTTCCGGGGCACATCAAGATCTCCCTGCCGGATGCCACCCGGCCCGGCAGGGGCCTGATCTTCACCGTCACGGACGAATCCGAACGCAAACGCATGGAAACCGACCGGACCGAAAGGGAAAAGCTGCAGGCCGTACTGGAAATGGCCGGCGCCGTGTGCCATGAACTCAACCAGCCCATGACCGCCATTGCCGGGTACGGGGAAATCACCCTCATGAAAACCCCCCCGGATGATCCCAATTACGACAAGGTGGCCAAGATCATGGAACAGGTTCAGCGTATGGGGGACATCACCAAAAAACTGATGAAGGTGACCCGCTACAAAACCCGTCACTATGTCGACGGCACCCGTATCATCGACATCGACAAGGCCTCGGCCGGCGCAGACTCGGACTCTTAAATATACCTGTCCACCATTTCGGAGATAAACTTTTCCACTCCCTGGTCGCCTTCCCGGGCCGCGACTTCCTCCACCAGCGCCTGGATCTTGCGGTAGGTGGCGGGGTCGCTCTTCAGGTCGTCGGTGGACCGGTAAGTGCCGCCGCGGCGGCCGACGCGATAGATCAGCCGGTCGGTGTCCGGCAGCTCCTGGTAGCGGCGGATGACGTCCAGCATCTTTTCTTTGTCATCGGGCAGCCTGCCCGAGACCTCCTCCAGCAGGTTCATGATGTGGTCGCTGGTCACGGTGCTGGTGATGCCGTCCAGGTGCGCGATGAACACGCGGATCTCCTCGGCCAGCATGTCGTCGGTCTGCATGACGAAACTGCCGTCGCGGAGCTTTTCGTACAGGGGCACGCGCCGTGGCACCCGCAGGCTGCGCAGCCGGATGAAGTGGGGATTGATGGCATTCAGCACACGTGCCGTTTCCACGGCATGTTGACGCCACATCTGCTGCCCGCCCAGGCCCGGCATCACATATTCGGAAAGCTCCATGCCGGCCGCCAGCACCCGACGGCCGGCATCGATGTGCTGCTCGGCACTGACCCCCTTTTTCATCAGCTTCAGCAGGGGATCGCAGCCGGTTTCCAGACCGATGTGGATGCGGTCGAGTCCGGCCTCGCGAATGCGCGTGAGAGCCTCGACGGATTTGCGGACCACCGTGCGGGATCGGGTGTAGGTGGTCACCCGGGTGATTTCGGGAAACTTGCTGCGCAGAAATTCCAGCACCTCCACCAGGTCGTCTGTTTTCATGATCAGGTTGTCGGCATCCTGCAGAAAGCAGGCATTGGTGCCGTAGTAGGCCCAGGCCGCCACGTTGCGGAAAGCGTCGGAATAGCCCCGCGAGCTGTATATCTGCGATACGACCGCATCGTTGATTTCGCCCCGGTAGCCAAGCTTCCAGGACAAGGCCTTCATGTCGTCATACATGTCCCGCGCCGTCTGGATATCCTGCTTGATCTCCTCCACCGTGCGCAGGGAAAATTTGCGCCGCTTGTAGACGGGACAGAACAGGCAGCGATTCCACGGGCAGTTTCGCGTGACGCGCAGCAGCAGGCTGCGGGCCTCGTTGGGAGGCCGGATGGGTCCCTGTTCAAAAGAACTGGCTTTTTCGTTCATGGTTCTGTTTCCCTTCTGTCGAATGGTCCAAGGCCAGCCGTCACACCACCTGACCCGTCAATAAAGATGAATCAGCAAATAAAAATGTCAACCGGCACTTTGCTCAGCAGGCGGGCGCCGTGGGCCGTCACCGCGAACACGCTTTCGATACCCACGGCAAATTCCCCGGGCAGGAGCATCTTAGGTTCCAGCGCAAACACCATGCCCGCTTCCAGCCGGTCGATGCGGCCCGGGGCGATAAAAGGCGGCTCAATGAGCTCCAGCCCCACGCCGTGCCCCACGAAGCTCACCCGGTAGTCCGGCGGCCCCAGATAGATCTCTGCAAAGCCCAGCCGGCAGGCGGTCTCGAGCCCGACTTCGAACAGCTGCCGGCACTCCACCCCCGGCCGGACCGCCTCGATGACGGCGTTGTGGATGCGTATGCAGGCGCGGCTGGCGGCCAGCGCTGCGGACGGCATACCGTCCAGGGCGAACATGCGGGTCTCGTCCATGTGGTACCCGTTGACTACCGTGGCCAGGTCGATCATGATGGGCTCGCCGGCAACCAGCTTTTTGCTTCCCGCGCCGCTGGGAAAGGCCGCCGAGGTCCCCGTGCCGCTGGCCGGCGAATCCAGCAGCCCCACGACCGCCCCCTGGGCGCCGCTGAGAATATGCCAGTTGTAGCCTTCCGTGCGGTACCCCCGCACCCGCAACCCGGCGGCGTGGCCCAGGCGGCGGGCGAAGGTTTCGTACCTGCCGGCCAGTTCCATCTCCACGAGCCCCGGCGCCAGCACCTTGCGGATGTATGCGAAGGTGCGCCGTGAAACCTCGGCGGTCTTTTCCAGCTGCGCAATTTCCCAGGCCGATTTCAAGCGGCGTGCCGCGAAAATAATGTCCGAGGCGTCGGGCGTTTCGACGGCACCCAGCAGGCGGCGGTAGAACTCATACTCCCGCACCGGCAGGACATCCAGTTCGAAGCCCACGCACGCTGGCGCTTTCCCCCAGTGCTGCGCGACGAGATCCGGAATCTCCTTTACCGACCGGATCTCGATAATGTCTTTAAGGGGGCTTTCCTCGACCGCCCGCGGCCGGTACCGCCTGACGAAGAGCAGCGGCCCTCCCCGGCGGGGCACCAGCAGAAACCCGTCCTGGCAGGTGCCGCTGAAATAAAAGAGATCCACGCGCTGGGCGATGAACACGGCATCCATGGCCCGGCGCCCCATGAACGCTTGAAGCCGGCCGATGCGGGCCTGGATTTCAGCGGCGGGCACCCTGAAGGTCGGCATAAAACCCCCTTGAGCGAAAATAGGCGTAACGCGTCAGAGGCATTAAAGGTCGCCCGGTCTCCCCATCTCCCGGCGGATCAGGTCCATGAATTTGTGGTTGGCCCGGGGAAAGGGATAATCGGCCATCTCGTCGGCGGTGATCCAGCGGTGGTCCACCGGGCCGTCCAGGCGCACCCGGCCGCTGCGCCAGCGGCACATGAACACGTCGGCCACGATTCGAAAGTGGGTGTAGGCGTGGTGCACCCGGGCCAGGTGTTTTTCAACCCGCACCGCCAGTCCGACCTCTTCCCGGATTTCGCGGCGGCAGGCGTCCTCCGACGGTTCGCCCGGCTCCACCTTGCCTCCCGGAAATTCCCACAGTCCCCCCAGCAACCCCTCTTCCCGGCGCCGCGTGATCAGCAGGCGGGAGCCTTTTCTGACCACGCCGATGACCACCCGGTGCCGCGGGGTGGCCGCGCGCCGCAGGCGCACCGGAAACTTGTCCACCTGGCCGGGATAGCTGCGGCAGCAGGCCCTTACCGG
Organism: uncultured Desulfobacteraceae bacterium; assembly: GCA_964442705.1. Lineage (GTDB taxonomy): Bacteria > Desulfobacterota > Desulfobacteria > Desulfobacterales > JALSRD01 > JALSRD01. The sequence goes on along the minus strand of CAYUAQ010000017.1, from coordinate 7,248 downwards.
GCACGCGGGACATTCCGGGCGGTGCAGGCGGCAGACCACGGCACCCAGTTCCATCATGGCCTGGTTGAAGGCGCCCGGCTGCCGGCGATCCAGGAGTGCATCGGCCCTGTCCTGAAAAACCGATAACGAGGTCGCAGCGTTGACCGGTGCATCGATGGTGAAGATGCGCGCCAGAATGCGCTTGACGTTGCCGTCCACCACGGCCAGGGGCCGGTCGCAGGCGATGCTCAGCACGGCCGCGGCTATATAGGGGCCCACCCCCGGCAAAGCTTTTATGGCTGCCAGCGTGTCGGGCACCCGGCCGCCGTACCGCCGGCACACCATCTGCGCGGCACGGTGCAGGTTGCGGGCCCGGGCATAGTACCCCAACCCCTCCCAGAGCTTCAGGACCGCCTGCAGATCGGCGTGCGCCAAGGCGGCGGGGTCGGCGAAACGTCCCATGAACCGCTGGTAGTAGGGAATAACCGTATCGACCCGGGTCTGCTGCAGCATGACCTCGGAAACCCACACGGCGTAAGGGTCACGGGTCCGGCGCCAGGGCAGGTCACGCCGGTGGACAGCGTACCAGCCCAGCAGATGTTCTCTGAAAGCGGCGGCATCCAGGCTCATGGGGTGCGGGCAGACTCCAGGGCCGCGTTGACGCCCAGCAGAAAACGGGTGAAGGCCGCCGGGTGACGGGCCACCGTGCCGCATACCGCCCGCGCCAGATGCGAGGCGCGGGTCTGCCATCGGCGCTCCCCGGTGAAGCCGTAAAGCTGCAGCAGGTTCTGATAGGCCACCGAATTGGCCGAGGGAATGGCCCCGTCGTAAATCTCCCTGGGCCTCACGGGCAGGTCCTGCTGATCGGCCGGCGTCAGAAAAAAAGCGCCCCCCTCGCTATCCCAGAAATCGGCCAGCATCTCTTCCTGCAACCGGACGGCCGCTGGCAGCCAGTGCGCATCGGACGAGGTGCGGTGGAGCTCCAGCAGCCCGGCGATAAAAAAAGCGTAATCTTCAGCGTGGGCCCGGATGGCGGCCTGGCCGTCCCGGTAGCGGTGCAGCAGGCGCCCCCGGCTGTCCGTCAGATTGGCCAGAATCCAGTCGGCCGCCCGTCCGGCAGCGTTGCGGTATGACGGTTCCCCGAGGATACGGCTGCCGGCCGCCAGTGAAGCGATCATCAGGCCGTTCCAGTCGGTGAGGACCTTGTCGTCCTTGAGGGGATGGACACGTCGCTCACGGGCGTCAAAAAGCTTCTGGCGCACCGTTTCCCACTGCCGCTCCAGCTCTTCGGTGGCTATCCCCAGTTCGGCGGCCCACTGTGCCAGTGGGCGCTTAAGATGCACGATGTTGTCACCGCTGTGGTCGCCTCCGGCCTCTTCACGAAAGTTGCCGCCCTCTTCGAAGCCCAGTATCCGGGCCCAGTGGGCGCCGTCCTCGTCTCCCAGAACCTCCTTCAGTTCCGTTTCGGTCCACAGGTAGAACTTGCCCTCGCGGCCCTCGCTGTCGGCGTCCTCGGCGGTGAAAAAGGCCCCGTGGCCGGAGGTCATGTCCCGCAGCACGTAGGCGAAAACCTCCCGGGCCGTGCGGCCGAAGCGGGCCTTCCCGGTCACCTGGAAGGCTTCCAGATAAGCATCCGCCAGCAGGGCCTGGTCGTAGAGCATTTTCTCAAAGTGGGGCAGCAGCCACTGTTCGTCGGTGGAATAGCGGTGGAAACCGAAGCCCACATGGTCCCAGATGCCGCCCCGGCGCATGGCGTCCAGGGTGCGGGTGACCATCTGGAGCTCGTGCTCTTGGCCCGTGCGGCGGTGATGCCGCAAGAGCAGCTGCAGGCGGTGCGGCAGGGGGAACTTGGGGGCCGGCAGAAACCCGGCGTGGTGGGGATCATACTCCGACCGCAGTCGTTCCACCGCCGTTTCCAGCAGTTCAATGCCGGGATCGCCGCCGGGGAGGAAGTCGAAAGCTTTGACCCAGCGCTCGCGAATGGCAGCGGCTGAAGCGAGTACCTTGCGGCGGTCGGTGCGCCACAGCTTGTCGATCTGGCGGCAGAGCTGCAGCAGACCGGGGCGGCCGAAACGGTTGTCTCTGGGAATGTAGGTGGCGGCGAAAAAAGGCTCCTTGTCCGGGGTCATGAAAATGGTCAGGGGCCAGCCACCGCTGCCGCTGATGAGCTGGCAGGCCGACATGTACACAGCGTCGATGTCGGCCCGTTCCTCGCGGTCCACTTTGATGCAGACAAAGGTGTCGTTCAGCAGCCGTGCGGCTTCGTCATCCTCGAAGGACTCTCTTTCCATCACGTGACACCAGTGGCAGGTGGCATAGCCGATGGAAAGGAACACCGGCTTGTCCGCCCGGCGGGCCGCGGCGAAAGCCTCCGGCGACCACGGATGCCAGTCCACCGGGTTTTCGGCGTGCTGGAGCAGGTAGGGGCTTTTCTCACGAACGAGGCGATTGGTCATGCGAAGCCTTTCGTCAGAAGGTTTCCGGGTGAGTAAAATCGGCGATATCCCGGCGCCCAGGATTGCGGGAGGCTTTGGCCGGGTATCCCAGGGGAATCAGCACCACCACTTCAACGCCTTGGGGGGCTTTGAGGATCCGTGCGGCGCGATCGTGGTCAAAAAGGCCCACGATCACCGTCCCCAGACCCATCGCATGGGCCGTCAGGCACAGGTTCTGGGCGGCCAGCCCCAGATCAAACATGAACCAGTCACCGAACTTGGTAGTCACCCGGTCATTGTAGTAGCCGGAACGCTGGAGCCGGGCGCACAGGGCCAGCACCACCGGCGCCACCCCCACGGCCCGGGTGGCCGGATTCTTGGGTGAAACGGTCTCTTCCAGCGCTTTCTTGATTTGGGGGTCTCTGACCACCACCACTTCCCAGCACTGGGTGTTGGCCCAGGACGGCGCCCAGCGAACCGCCTCCAAAATGCGCTTCAAGACCGCTTCGGACACCTCTTTTTCCTGGAACCGGCGAACACTGCGTCTTTCCCGGATGATTTCTTCAAGATTGGCCATGGGCAGTCTCTCCTTTTCTGGCGGGTCCCTGCACCAGATCCTGCAGGGCTTCCGCAATACGGGGAAAACGAAAGGTGAAACCTTCCTCCAGAAGGCGGCGGGGAATCACCCGTTGGCTGGCCATCATCATGGAGGCCACTTCACCCAGGAGGGTGCGCAGCATGAAGGCCGGGGCCGCCAGGCGGGCCGGCCGCCTGAGCACCCGTCCAAGGGTTTCGGCCAGTTCACGGCTGGTTACCGGGTGAGGCGCACACAAGTTATACACCCCCTCCTGCCGCGGTCCCGCCATGAGAAAAAACATGGCCTGGATCAAGTCGGTCAGGTGAATCCAGGGCATCCACTGGGATCCCTTGCCCAGGGGCCCGCCCATGAACAGACGAAAGGCCGGCAGCATACGCTCCATGGCGCCGCCGCCGCGCCCCAGCACGACACCGAACCGCATGACCACCACCCGCACTCCCCTGTCGGCCCCCTTGAGGGCTTCGGCTTCCCAGTCCCGGCTGACGCCAGCCAGGAAATCGCCTCCCGGCGGCTGGTCTTCGGTGAGGACATCGTCTCCCCGGTCGCCGTAATACCCCACCGCCGAAGCGCTGAGCAGCACCGTACCGGGTTTGAGCGCTTCGACCACATGGCGGGTGGTCAGCACCCGGCTGTCGTAAATCTCGCGCTTGTAGGCGCCGCTCCAGCGTTTGAAAATGGTCTTGCCAGCCAGATTGACAACGGCATCGGCCCGTCCGGCCTCTGCCTGCCAGGGGCCCTCCCGGCTGGCATCAGCCGACAGATAGCGGTATCTGTTGTGGGATAGCGGCTGTCGCGGGTGGCGCCGCAACCCAATGGCCGTTACATCATAACCTCTGTCCAGCAACGCGCCGCACAGGTTGTGGCCCACGAACCCGGTTCCGCCGGTGACCAGTATGCGCATCTTTGTTCTCCAAAAAAGTGGTCTGATACTCAGGATGAGGACTATTTACTAGATAAGAACAAAGGGGACAGGGGTCAATATTTAGGTGCGGCCGGGGGTCTTGTACGAACGGTTCCGTCGGCCCTGCAAAAAGCAACGGCAGCACCAACTGGCGCTGCCGTGTAACGATAGTCAGAGGCGAAAGACGCCTTGAAACGGATTATCAGCCGCAGGAACCCGTCCCACAGGAAGTGCAGCCGGGACCAAAGTCGATACTGCAATCGATCTTAAACCCCATGCCCATGAAATCGACCTTGATGGGCTTGGCTTTCTCCAGCAGGTCCCTGTTGACCAGATACTTGAATCCATCGATATCGTAAACTTCATCCATATCGTTAGGCTCGTCCAGAGCCATGGCCAGCGAAGGGCCGCCTCACCCGCCCTCGTTCAGGAAAATGCGAATCGGTGCAACTTCTCGTCCCTTGAAATATTCAGCGATCTGGGTGGTCGCCGATGGCGTTACTTCCAGCATGAAATCCTCCTTGTTTTACAAAAAAATGCAGGCCTGCCCACTGTGCAGACCCTGGCTGCCGCATGTCTACTTTCTGGCCGATAGTCTAAGCATAAAAGAAATAAATGTCAATGCAGGCAGGCAAAAATCATTTTGCCAAAACCCGGACCCGATGGCTTTTAATACCCTCGGACTTGCCAGGGGGCGCATCGCCGGTGGGCTTGCCGGAAGGCAGCGCTCGATTTTTCGCTTATTGACGACCGTGCATCGTTTGGGTAGTCTGTTTACCCGGTGGCCCGCCTCCGCAAATATGGCCCAGTGAAAACGGCTGCCTGATTTTATTGTTTTTGTCCGACAGCGTCTTCAAAGTGAGGTACCGGGGAAAATCAACGCCGATGTACGACTGCCACGCCCACCTGGCCCTGCCCGATTTTGACGACGACCGCCCCGAGGTGATTGGCCGGGCCCTTGAAGCCGGGGTCGTAAAAATCGTGGTGGTGGCCGAGGATTACGAAGACAGCCGGCGTGTATTGGAGGTGTGCGGCCGGCATGCCGACGTGCTGCTGCCCTGCGTGGGGCTGCACCCCGACAGTTTTTCGGAGGACCGTTCGGCACCGTCGCCCGGGGAAATTCAAGCGGTCTGTGAACTGGCGCGGAGAAACCGGAACCGCCTGGCGGCCATCGGCGAGGTGGGGCTGGACTACTGGCGGGTGAAGAGCGAGGAGCGACGTGCGCTGCAGCGCCGCTGCCTGCGCCGGATGGTGGCGCTTTCAGCCGAATTGGACCTGCCCCTCAACGTCCACGCCCGCTCGGCCGGCCGCCACGCCATGGCCCTGCTGGCCGACTGCCAGGCCGAAAAGGTGCTCATGCACGCTTTCGACGGCAAGGCCGGCTACGCGCTCGAAGCGGCCCGGCGTTTCGGCTGGCTGTTTTCCATCCCGCCCTCGGTGGTGCGTTCGCGCCAGAAGCAGAAGCTGGCCCGCACCCTGCCCCTGGAATACCTGGCCCTGGAATCCGACAGCCCGGTGCTGGGCCCGGACCCCGCCGTTCGCAACGAGCCGGCCAACCTCGTTTACACGGTGCGTTTCATTGCCGAGGTAAAAAAAATTACCCCGCAGGAGGTTGTGGAGGCAACCTGCAACAATACCAAGCGTTTATTTCAAATACCGGTATATTCTCAATAAGTTCCGGCGGCCCCGCGCCATAGGCGTTCCGGCTTCGCTGCTGCAGACATCCGGGGCGCCATCCACGCCGGCCACGCCAGTAGGGCATGGCGTATGGCCTGCACCGGTGCATCCGTGTAAAAGTTTTTGCTCCGGAAACCCCCTCATTGGAAAAGTGCCCCCGGGCGTCGGTTCAACCCTCATACCTCCACAAACGGGATGCCCAGGGCCTTGCGTTTCTGTTCGATGTGGCGCCGGATCAGGACGGCGGCCTTTTCCGGGTCGGGCTCCACGGCAAATGTCGCCCCCACCACGTCATTCAGGCCTTCGGTCAGCAGGCCGACCACGTTGGCGCTGCCGGTGACGGGCGGCATGGGGCCCAGCACGGTATAGACCCCCGAGGCCACGAAATAGGTGCCGATGGTGGCGGCCTTTTCCGAGTACCACTCGGGGGCCGCGCCGGCCAGGGGCAGATCGCTGATGTCCACGCCCAGGGCATCGGCCAGGGCCGAGGCCAGCACCAGGATGCGCACGTTGTCCACGCAGGACCCCAGGTGCAGTACCGGCGGGATGCCCAGGGCGCCGCAGATTTCCTTCAACCCCGCTCCGGCCATCTCGATGGCTTCGGGTACCTTGAGCCCGGCTTTGGCCGTGGCCACCGACACGCAGCCCGTGTCCACCACCAGCACGTCGTTTTCGATCAGGCGTTTCGTGAGGGTCACGTGGCCGTAGTCATGCTTGATCTTGGGGTTGTTGCAACCCACGATGCCCACGGCACCGCGGATCTTGCCGGCCTTGATGGCCTCCAGGAGCGGCTCGGGAGTACCGCCCAGGGCGCCCAGGATGGCCTCCACCGAAAATCCCCCCACGGCCTTGACGGGTTTTACCGGAATATAGACCTGCTTGCGGCGGGTGAAATTCTCCACCGCCTCTTTGACCAGCTCGACGGCCATCTTCTCGGCGTTGTCAGGGTGGAACTCGCGATGCTCCATACCCGGGAAACGCGCCTTGTCGCTGGTGCTGATCATGCGCGTGTGGTAGCAGCCGGCGATGGTGCCCAGGGACGGCATGATGCACTGGTAGTCCACCAGCATCATCTCCACGGCCCCCGTGGAGAGCACCAGTTCGGTCATCAGGTGGTTGCCGGCCATGGGGATGCCGTGGCGCATGAGCAGCTCGTTGCCGGTGCAGCACACGCCGGCCAGGTTGATGCCCGCGGCGCCCTTTTCCTTGGCCAGGGCAATCATGTCGGGCGCTTCGCAGGCCTTGAGAATCATCTCGGAGACCACCGGGTTGTGGCCGTGCACCACGATGTTGACCTGGTCTTCCTTGAGCACCCCCACATTCACGCTGGTGGCCTTGGGCGACGGCACGCCGAATAGGATGTCGGACACTTCGGTGGCGATCATGGATCCGCCCCACCCGTCGGACAGGGCATTGCGCAGGCCCTGCAGCAGCAGGCTCTGCCAGCCGTTGTCCACCCCCATGTGGGTGCGGTGCATCATCTCCGAGGTTTCGCGGTCGATGCCCCGGGGGGTGACGCCGATCTTTTCCCACAGTTTGCGCCGCTTTTCCGGGGCACGGCTGAGCAGGGTCAGGGATTTGCGGCGCATGCCGTAGTCTTCCATCATGGCGTCGGCCAATTGGGCGGCAATGGCCAGCGTGTCTTTGCCGTCTGTTGC
>CAYUAQ010000016.1:30692-52297 GCA_964442705.1 uncultured Desulfobacteraceae bacterium | reverse complement strand
CCACGGCGAGCGCATTTTCAGAACGTTGAATTCTTTTAGACTTTTTTCTAGAACTTTTCCTACCCATAGTGTTCCCCTCCAAGTCGCTTTCAGGGCTCCCGAAGAAAACACCTGACGTGCTCGCGGCACACCTTCCAGGTGCCGGGTCTGCCCCCGGCGGAAAAAGAAAAATGCGGTGTCGGGTTATTTCAACGGAGGGGAAATCAGCAGATAATGGATTGTGTCAGGAGGTAAATGGCTACGACTTTGGGGGATGTCGCCAAACGGTCATTGGCAAAGGCTGCGCGCCCATGCTCGCCAGCGGGTGTGTCGCCGGTTTTCTGCGGAATCAGGTAGAGATCCTGGGGAGAAGAAACGCTGAAGTAGATGGCCTGAATAAATCTGTCACCGTGCTCGTTCCGACAGCATGTATTTCCTGCACCGGCATCCACCGAAAAAGCGCCACAGGCGGGGACTACATGCCGGTCGCCGCCACGGCGGCATGCTGTCGCCGTTCCCCTGAGAGCACCGTTGGCATGGTTGTCCCTCATTGCGCCGACGGCCGGCATGCAGGTTCCTGGAAATGTTCCGCAGCACAGCGGCTGTGCCGTCGTCAAGCCTGTGTACACAATGATGCCGGCAGCCAGGAGCACCGTGTAGATTTGGATGCGTTTTTTGAACATGCCTTTTACGTTCTTCCAGGTTAGACAGAACGCAGCATGCCACATAGTGGCAAAATTGTCAACCGTCTAACAGCGCCCCGAAAAAACAACCACCGAGAACGTCACCCGTCCGAAACCGTCGGCCGCACCGGTCATAGCAATAGGTTTCATCGGGTGCCTCCTCGTCATTATTTGACCGTGTAGCCCCGGCCTTCCATGCAGGCGCCGAAGGCCCGGTTGTATGTGTTGACCTGGCCGGCCTGGGCCGCGGCCTGGTTCTGGGCCGCCTGCTGCTGCATGCGCTCCTGCCTGCGGCGCCGCACACCGCCGATGAGGGCGCCAGTGGCCGCCCCGATGGCCGCGCCCTTTCCGGCATCGCCGCCGATGGCGCCGCCCACGGCGCCCAGGGCGGCTCCCCCGGCAGCTCCGCGCAGCGCATTGGGCCGCGCACCCTGGGGCGCTGGTGCGGCGGCTCCTGACGCCGCCATGGGGTCAAAGCCGGTCTGTTGCTTGGCCCGCTCGTAGCACGCGAAACGGTCCTTCTTAAGCTGATCCTGACTCTGGCCCTTCTTGGGGTAAATGATCGGACCCTGGGCAAAACCCGCCGCCGCAACGCCGATAATGACTGCAATGGCAACGACTAAAAACAGGCTATTTTTCACTATCTTCACAGCATCTCTCTTTTTTTTCCGGTCAATCGAAAAATGTCCGTTTCGAGCGAACACCAGGCTTTCAACGGGCTGCCGCCGGTCGACAGCACGGCATCATTCCGCAGACTCCTCGGCCGTTTTCTCCGGCGCAGACAAAGGCTTGAGGGCTACGGCGGCGGCTTCGTCCACGCTGCGCAGGTGCAGGTCCGTCTGCGGAAACGGTATCTCGATGCCGGCCCGGCGGAAGCGGAGGTCGATGGCCTGGTTCAGCTCGCTCTGCACCCGGCGGCGGTTATTGAAATCGGAGATCCACACGCGCAGTTCGAAATTGAGGGAGCTGTCCCCGAATTCGAGAAACAGAACCCGCGGCGCCGGCTCTTTCAGCACCTGTTTATGTTCGTTGGCGCAGGACATGAGAATGCCCATGACCCGGGCCACGTCCGAACCGTAGGCCACGCCCACCGGCAGCTTGAGGCGCACGCGCCGTTCAGTCAGCGTCCAGTTGACCACTTGGTTGGTGATCAGATCGGAGTTGGGCACCACGATTTCGGCGTTGTCGTAGGTTTCTATCACCGTTGAGCGCAGCCCCATGTGCTTGACCTCGGCCATCTCTTCACCCACCTGGATAGTGTCGCCCACTTTGATGGGGCGTTCGAACAGGAGGATCAGGCCGCTGGCGAAGTTGTTGACGATGGCCTGCAGCCCGAAGCCGATGCCGACACCCAGGGCACCGCCGATGATGGTCAGGTTGGTGAGGCTGAACCCCAGCGAGTAGACGGCCATCAAAAACCCGATGGATATGATGGCGTAATGCAGCAGACGGGCGATGGATAGCTGGACGCCCAGTTCCATGGAACGCCGGGGGAGCGCTTCCTGCAGCAGCAGCGCCTGCAGGGCGCGGGAGGTCAGCAGGGCGCCGTACAGCACGGCCGCGGCGACCAGCACGGTGCCCACGGTAATGCGGCCGCCGCCTGCGGCGAAGCCGAGGGTCAAGATGCTGTTCAAAGCTTCGGCCTTGGTTGGAAAAAGCTCCCACGCGTCCAGGGTGTAGATCAGCAGAAGCCCCGCGAAGAAGAACAGCACCAACGGCTCCATCCTCTTGACCAGCACCGGGGCGTTGCGGTGCACGATAGCGATGGGCGATTTGAAAAAAAGCGCCTCGATGATGCCGGTGGTCAGCAGGTACATCATCCACACGACCAGCACGACAAAGAGGGTTTTCAGCGAAGAGTTGAGCAGGTACAGGGCGAAGGCGGCATAGCCGATGACCCCGGCCACCAGTCCGATCAGCAGCACCAGGGCCACCAGCCGCAGCCCCCAGCACAGCATGGACGATTTACGTCCCTGCTGCAGTTTTCGGCCCTGCCAGATGCAGAAAAAAAGCGCCAGCAGGGCCAGGGCCAGACCGGCCATCCGCAACACCGGGAACGGGACGTTGACCACCTGGAAAAAGGCGGCCACCAGCAGCAGAACGGCCATCTGGCCGACCAGCCGTTTTTCCCACCGCTCGTGAACCAACCCGGCGGCCAGATGCATAACCGCAACGATGATGCCGATCCTCATGACCGGCGCCCACACCAGCGGAACGGGGCCTAAGAACATGCCGGTGAGCGTAAGGAAGACGAAAAGCCCGGTGGCTATGGGCCGTTCATTGAACACGCGCCACTTGGCCGCCTCTTCCAGCAGCCGTCCGCTGCGGGCGATGGCGACGGACAGAAGCATCCACACCACCACGGCCACCAGTATCGTGGCGATGCGTCTGTAGAAAAGACTCCCCTGCTCGCGGACGAAGGTCTTGATGCTGGCCCACGTGGAGGCCCACAACTGCCGGTCGAACTGCTTGTAAAACGCACGGGAAAACATCGACGGGGCCTTCCTGCGGAACCCACCCTGATTGATGGTCTGCGACAATTCGTTGAGCTTGGCGTTGATGGCGTGAAGTCGAACCTGCAGTTCCCCTATCTTCTGATCCGCGGCCAGCATGGGCTCGAGGTGATGGGCAATCAACGTAAGGGCCCCGTCGATGGTCTGCTCGATGTTTTCAAAGGTTTTTTCCACGGTACTGTAAGTGATCTCTTTGCTAACGGCCGTGCGCCACTCGGGAAGCGCCTCCTTCTGCCGGCTCCACTCATTCTTCCAGGCCGCCAGGTTTTGGAGGGCTTTGGAGACCGGTTTGCGGATCTCCTTGACCTCTGCGTCATAGCGGGCAACCTGCGCCTGGAGAATGGGAATCTTCGAATAGCTCTGGGCGCCCGAGGCCTTCAGAAAGCGGATCTCCCACTCCAGATCTTCCAGGTTTTCCGAAAGTGCCAACAGTTTCTGGTGAACATCGGCGGGTTGGAACATTTCGGCCATGCTGCCCTGCAGATCGGTATAGCGCTCGGCCAGCTTGGTGGAATACGGAATCAAATGAGCCAGATCTTTGGTGAGTTCAGGCCCCATCTTTTTGAGGGGAAGCGGGATGGGAAGCTTGGTTTCCGCCCATGCCGGGGACAGGAGTGAAAAAACCAGTATCGCAAGGGCCGCCATGCCGCACAGCCAGATCCAGGGGGGTCGCCTGTGCATCAGATCTTTCATAGTTATGTCCGTTCTGGAAGTGTGTAGGATCCGGGTAACCGATCTTTAAGGTGGTGGCGTTGGGGTGATCTTTTCAACGCCGGAGGGCCCTTACTTCCAGCCGCTGCATGAGTACGTGTATGCGGCCGGCGCCGTCCGGCGGAAAACCTTCCAGATATTTTTCGGTTACGGTGTCGATAAACCTTTCCCGCTGCCCTGGCGGCACCCGCTGGAGATAGGGCAGCCAGGTGGTGCGGATCCAGCCCTTGAATTTTTCCACGTCCCGGTGGACCATGTCCCGGGGGGTGAGGCTGAGCCGAATGCACTCGTCATCAAACCCCGCTGCCGTCAACCAAGGTCGGTATTCTTCCGGCCCGTAAAATCCGTAGGGAAAAGAGAAATTTTCAAAACAATGCCGCCACCTTTCCTCCGCCATGACCTGCTCGATAACCGACACCACGGCGGCGGCATTGCCCCGGCCGCCCATCTGAATCAGCAGGCGGCCCCCCGGTTTCAAGGCCCCATGAATTCCCTGTAAAACAGGGCGCTGGTCGATGACCCAGTGCAACGCTGCATTGGAAAAAACGACGTCGAATTCCATCGAGAAACCGATCCTGCGGGCATCCATCGCCAAGAAACGCAGGTTGGCAAACCGTTCATGGGGATAGCGGGTGTTTGCCAGTGTAATCATCTCCGGAGAGCTGTCGATACCGATCACCGCCCCACGCGGCAACTTTTCCGCAATTTCGGCCGTGAGTTTGCCGTCGCCGCAACCGATGTCCAACAGGCACTCGTCCCCGGACAGGTGCAGTTTGTCCACCAGCTCCTTTCCCCACTTTTTCTGGGAATCCGAGTGCTGCGCGTAGTCGCGGGCATTCCACCGGTACCTGGGATTCTCTGAAGCCATGCCTGTTCCTGTGGGTGAAAACGATTGCCGTGCCGGTACAGAACCGGAAAAGGCACTACGGGGCAACCTACGCGGCAAATCCTCTTCGGCCGTGGGAATCGCTTAAAAAATCATTATACATGAGCCTGCCCGTAAAGGTCAAACCCGGAAATTGTCCGGGATTCCTGCCCACATCACGTGCCTTTCATGTCGTCGTCGCAAATGCAAAGGGAACCGGCGCCTACTCAGCACCCTCCGGTTGACAGATCCCTGGACCGGGAGTAAATCAGTGGGGTAAAGAGGGAGGCGTAACATGGCAAGAGGCCGCACAATCATCGTACTGGGCACCTTTGACTCTAAGGGGGAGGAGCACCTTTTCCTGAAAGACGACATTGGCCGGCGGGGCCTGGAAACCGTAACCGTCAATGTGGGTACCGGCCGCCCGGCGGCAATCGAGGCCGACATCGATCTTTTCCAAGACCTGCACCAGGCCGGCGTGCTGCCGGCCGATGACCGGGATCAGGCCATCGCCGCCATGATCGACCGCGGCCGTGAAGTGGTGATCGAGCTCTTCCGAAAGGGCGGTATCGGTGGCATCGTTTCGGCCGGCGGCGGCTCCGGAACTCACCTGTGCAGCCGCATCATGCGGGTGCTGCCCCTGGGCACGGCCAAGGTGATGGTGTCCACGGTGGCCTCGCGGGACATGTCGGCGGTGGTGGGAACGCGGGACATCACCATGATGCACAGCGTGGTGGACCTGCTGGGCGTCAACAGCATCTCGGGGATCATCCTGGACCAGGCCGCGGCCGCCGTGTGCGCCATGGCCCAGAGCCGCTGGCAGGCGCCGCAGGAGAAGCGTCGCGTAGCCCTGTCCTTTTTCGGCTTCATCACGCCGGCCGCCGAGGCCATCCGGGCCGACCTGGAGACCCGCGGCTACGAGGTGATCGCCTTTCACGCCAACGGCACCGGCGGCATGGCCCTGGAGGAGCTGGCCGCCGAGGGGCGCTTCGACGGCATCCTGGATCTGGCCACCCACGAGCTGGCCGACGACCTGGTGGGGGGCTACTGCGGGGGCATCGGTCCGCAGCGCTTCGCACCCGTACCGGGCAACAATCCGCCGCGGCTGGTGGTGCCCGGCGGCATGGACTGCGCTGTGCTGGAATTCACCCGCGCCGACGTGCCCGCCGTCTACCGCGGCCGGCCGGTCTTCTTCTACGATTTCCGCTCCGCCGTGCGCCTCAGCGCCGACGAGTCCCGCCAGCTGGCCGGCCGGCTGGCCGACCGGCTCAACCGCGACCCGCGCCGGGTGCAGGTGCTGGTGCCCCTGGGTGGCTGGTCCGTGGCCGACCGTCCCGATGGGCCCCTGTACGCCCCCGACATCAGCCGCACCTTCCTGGAAGCTTTTTACCGTCGTCTGGAGCCGGACATCGCGGTGCACGAGGTCCCGGACCACATCAACGACCCCGCTTTCGCCCGCACCGCCACCGATTTAATGGATCATATGATCCGACACAGCAACGAAGGCCTCACTTAAAAACAACTTCCCATTTCAGACGTTGATCGATCCCGCCTGGCTGTGTTGTGGAAACTCGAAATATGCTGGCTATTCCTGCGTTTCCGCGCCTTGCCAGGCGCGTACTTAACCACCTGAAATTCAGCCCGGCAGGTGGATGGCGCCTCGGCTGGACACAGGGCGCGAAGCCGAAGCGGTTATGGCGCGGGCCGCCGGAAATCCACCGTCACCTCCGACCCGTCCAGGTCCAGGCGCGCCACGGAAGGCGGGGTGCGGCTGATGACCCTTCCGCGGCGGATGACGTACAGGCGGGCGGGCTTCAGCCGCAGGGCCTCGTGTAGGTCCCCGGCCTGGAGAATCACGAAGTCGGCGTGGCAGCCCGCTTCCAGGCCGTAGTTTGCCAGCCCCAGGGTGCGGGCCCCGTTGGTGGTGACGGCGGCAAACATCTGCCGCATCTCTTCCACCCCCGTCATCTGGGCCACGTGCAGCCCCATGTGGGCCACCTCCAGCATGTCGTGGGAACCAAAACTGTACCAGGGATCCATGACACAGTCGTGGCCAAAGGACACGTTGATACCGGCGGCCAGCAACTCTTTTACACGCGTCATACCGCGGCGCTTGGGATAGGTGTCGTGGCGGCCCTGCAAGGTGATGTTGATCAGCGGGTTGGCCACGGCGTTCATTCCGGCCTCCCTCATCAGCGGCAGCAGCTTGCTGACGTAGTAGTTGTCCATGGCGTGCATGGAGGTCAGGTGCGAGCCGGTCACATGGCCCGCCAGTCCCAGGCGGTGGGTGTGAAAGGCCAGGGTCTCGACATGCCGCGACAGGGGGTCGTCGCTTTCGTCGCAGTGCATGTCCACCGGCAGGCCGCGCGCGGCCGCCAGCTCGCACAAGGCCTTGACCGAGGCAGCCCCCTGTTCCATGGTGCGCTCGAAGTGCGGGATGCCCCCCACTACGTCGACGCCCAGGTCCAGGGCGCGCGCGAGGTTGTCGGCACTTCCCGGGGTGCGCAGGTAGCCGTCTTGGGGAAAGGCCACCAGTTGAAGGTCCAGAAAGGGCTTGAACTCCTCGCGGATCTCCAGCAGGGCCTGCACGGCCAGCAGGCGGGGGTCGCTGATGTCCACGTGGCTGCGGATGGCCAGGGTGCCGCGCGCGATGGCCCAGTGGCACAGCTGCCGGGCGCGTTTTTTGATGGCCTCAACCGTCAGGTGGGGCTTTAGCTCGCCCCACAGGGCGATGCCCTCCAGCAGGGTGCCGGACCGGTTGACCCGCGGCTGTCCGTACGTCAGGGCCGCGTCCAGGTGAAAGTGGCTGTCCACGAAGGGCGGGGTGACCAGGCAACCCTCGGCCGCGATCTCCCGGGCGGCCTCTCCCCCAATGGCCACCGACGTTTCGACGATGCGTCCGTCTTTGACGGCGATGTCCATGCCGCGGCGGCCGTCGGGCAGACTGGCGCCGCGGATGACGAGATCCAGCATCAGCGCTCCTCCTTGCGGAAGGGTTTGAGCAGGGCGGCCGGTGCGCGGGCGTTGCGCGACACCAGCGCCATGCCGACGATGGTGAACACGAAGGGCATCATCAGGAAGACCTGGTACGGCACGTTGATGATGCTGCTGGCCTGCAGGCGCAGCTGCAGGGCGTCGATGAAGGCGAACAGCAGGGCCCCGGCGGCGCTCTTCCAGGGGCTCCACTGGCCGAACACGATCAGGGCGATGCACACCCAGCCGCGGCCCGAGATGACACCGAAGGTGTAGGCGTTGAACTGCGCCATGGACAGAAAGGCCCCGGCCAGCCCCATGAGGGCGCCGGCGATCATGAGGGCCTGGTAGCGCATGGCCGTGACGCTGACGCCGGCGGAGTAGGCCGCATGGGGATTTTCCCCCACCGTGCGCAGGTTCAGCCCCCAGGGCGTCTGGTACAGCACCCAGGCCGACAGCGGAACCAGCGCCATGGCCAGGTACACCAGGGCGAACTGGTCGAAGAGGATGGGACCGATGACCGGGATGGCGGCCAGGCCGGGAAGGGGGACCACCGCGAAAGACTTGATGTTGGGGATCGACGAGGGCTGGCCGAAGATGAGGCGATAGAAGAAAAAAGACAGCCCCGAGCACAGCAATGTGGTGCCGATGCCCGACACGTGCTGGCTGAGCCCCAGGCTGACGGTCAGCAACGCCATGAGCAGGCCGGCCAGGATCCCGGTGATCACCGCCGCCAGTATGCCCAGCCACAGGTTGCCGGAAAAATAGGCCGCCGAAAACCCGGTCATGGCCGACAGCATCATGGTGCCCTCGATGCCCAGGTTGAGCACCCCGGCACGCTCGGCGAACAGCTCCCCGATGGTGCCGAAGACCAGCGGCGTGGCGATGCGGATCAGGGCCGCGAAGAAGCCCACCTGGAACACCTGGGCCAGGATCTCATTCATGGGAAACCCTTCGCAGCCGGATGCGGTACTGGTTGAAGAGCAGGGCGACGAGCATGGTCACCAGGGCCGTGCCCTGGATGACGTCGGCCAGGAACACGGGCACGCCCGTGGATCGGCTCATGGCCTCGGCGCCCGTGATGATGACGGCGAAGAAAAAGGCGGCCGGAATGACCCCAAGGGGGTTTAAGCGCGCCAGCATGGCGATGACGATGCCGGTGTAGCCGTACCCCGGCGAAATGCCGGCCATCACCTGGAAGTGCAGCCCACCCACCTCGCTGGCGCCGGCCAGCCCGGCCAGGGCGCCCGAGATAACCGCCGAGAGCAGGATCACCCCGGAGATGCTCATGCCGGCATAGCCGGCCGCCCGGGGATTTTCACCCACGGCGTTGATGGCGAAGCCCACGGTGGTCTTGCTCATCAGCAGCCACACCAGGGGGGTGGCCAGGGCGGCCACCAGTACCCCCAGGTGCAATCGGGTGGCCTTCAAAAGGATGGGAAACTCGGCGGCCATGCGGATGTCCGGCGAATCCGGGTAACCGCTCAAAGGATCCTTCCAGGGGCCGTCCAGCAGGGCCATCATGCCGTAGAAGATGACGAAGTTCAACAGCAGCGTGGTGACCACGTCGTCCACCTTCCAGCGCGTCTTCAAAGCCGCCGGGATCACGGCCCACAGGGCGCCGGCCACCGCCCCGCCGGCGATCATGACCGGCACCAGGCTCCAGGCGGGCAGGCCCTGGCGGGCGCCGATGAAGGCCGCCGCCATGGCCCCGGCCAGCAGCTGCCCCTCGGCGCCGATGTTCCAGAACTTGGCCCGGAAGGCCACGGTCACGGCCAGGCCGGTGAACACCAGGGGCGTGGCCTTGACGGCCGTCTCCACCAGGTTGAAGCGCGTGCTCAGGGCACTTAAAAAGAGCTTGGCGTAGGCCGCCATCACCGAGGCGCCGGCCAGCTTGATCAGGCCACTGCAGATCACCAGGGTGGCCAGCACGGCCAGCAGCGGCAGCAGGACGTTGAGCCACACCGGGGTGTGTTCGCGGGGTTCCAGGCGCAGGGCGATCATGCGGCCTCTTCTACGCCGGCCATGAGCATGCCGATCTTCTGCACCGTGGCCTCTTCGATGGGCACCATGCCGTTGATGCGACCTTCGAACATGACCGCGATACGGTCGGAGAGGGCGAAGAGTTCCTCCAGGTCTTCGCTGATGACGATCAGGGCCCGGCCGCGGCGGCGCAGTTCCAGGAATTGCCGGTGCACGAACTGGGCGGCGGCCACATCCAGTCCCCGGGTGGGCTGAGCGGCCAGCAGCACCAGGGGATCCCAGGCCAGCTCCCGTGCCAGCAGGGCCTTCTGCAGGTTGCCACCGGACAGGGTGCCGGTGCGCACCTCGGGACCGGCTGCACGGATGTCGAACAGACGCATCTGCTCGCGCACGAAGCCGCGGATGGCGCCCTGGCGCAGGATGCCGCCGCGGCTGAAGCGCTTTTCATGGATACGCGGCAGCACCATGCTCGCCTTCAGCGGCAGCGTGGTGATCAGGCCGGTGCCCATGCGGTCTTCGGGGATGCGGCCCACCCCCAGCTGCTGCACGCGGCGCGGTGATGGGCGCGCGACCACAGTGCCGTTTATCCTGAGGCGGCCGGATGCCGGCGGCAGCATGCCGGAAACGAGCTCGGCCAGTTCCAGCTGCCCGTTTCCCGACACCCCGGCGATGCCCAGGATCTCGCCGGCACGGGCCTGCAGCGAGATCCCCTTCAAACGTCCGCGGGAGGTGCCGCCGGTGTGGATATCCTCCAGTTCCAGCAGGACCTCTCCCGGGGAGGACGGCGGCTTGGCCGGCGGGGTGATCTCACGGCCGCACATCAGTTCGGCCAGGCGCCGCCGGCTGACACTCTCATCGTTGTCCAGGGTGGCCGTCACCCGTCCCCGGCGCAGGATCATGAGCTTGTTGGTGATGGCGCGCACCTCGTTTAGCTTGTGGGAGATAAAGATCACCCCCATGTTCTCGGCCGCCATGGCCCGTAAGGCCGCAAAGAGCCCCTCGGTTTCCTGGGGGGTGAGCGTGGAGGTGGGTTCGTCCAGGATCAGCACCCGGGCGCCGCGCACCAGGGCCTTGATGATCTCCAGGCGCTGCTGTTCGCCGATGGTGAGATCGCTGACCAAGGTGCGGGGGTCCAGGGCCAGGCCGAAACGCTTTTCGACTTCCGCCATGCCCGCCAGGGCACGCCGGCGGTCCAGCCTTGCGCCGCGGCCACGGCGGCCGACCATCAAGTTGTCCAGCACCGAGTGGCAGGGCACCAGGTGAAAATGCTGGTGCACCATACCCACACCGTGGCGCAGGGCGTCGGCCGAACTGCGGATGCGCACCTGACGCCCCTCTATGAGAATGCGGCCGCCGTCGGGGCTGTAGACGCCGAACAGCACATTCATCAGGGTGGTCTTGCCGGCGCCGTTCTCGCCCAGCAGGCCCAGGATGTCGCCGGGAAATAGCGTCAGGTCGACGTTTTCGTTGGCCCTGACGGCGCCGAAAACCTTGCAGATGCCGCGCATTTCCAACAGGGGTGCAGGAGGGTGCATGGCTGGCCGTTATTCCGATTTGGGGATCGACTCGTCGATCTCTACACGGAAAGTGCCGTCGAGAATCTCCTGCTTGCGTTTCTCCACCGTCTGCTTAACTTCGGGCGGCAGCTTCTGTTCCCACTTGTGGTAAGGCGCCAGGTACGATCCGCCCTTGGACATGTATGAAAACCCGCCGAAATCCTGGGCGCTGAACATGCCCACCTTGACCAGGCCGATGACGTACTTGACCGTCGGCCACATGTCCCACACCGGGCCGGTGATGACGGTGTCCGGCGCCAGTTTCGACTGGTCGGACATGTTGGAGATCGCCAGGACACCCTTCTCGGCGGCCGCTTCGATCACCCCGAAACGCTCGGCGTAGACCACGTCCACGCCGGCCTCGATCTGGGCCAGGGCGGCCTCCTTGGCCTTGGGCGGATCAAAAAAGGAACCGATGAAAGAGAACTTGCACTTGACCTTCTTGTTGGCATCCTTGGCGCCGCGGCAGAAGGCGTTGGACAGGCGGTTTACCTCGGGAATGGGCATGGCGGCCACCACGCCTACGATGTTGGACTTGGTCATCTTGCCGGCGATCATGCCGGAGAGATAGGCCGGTTCGTGAATCCAGTTGTCGAAGACGCCGAAATTGGGCTCGGCCGGACCGATGCCCGAACCGAATACAAAGGCGGTTTTGGGATAATCGCGGGCCACCCGGCGGGCGATACGCTCAGCCCCGAAGGCGTCGCCCATGATCAGCTGATAGCCTTTTTCGGCGTATTCCCGCATGACCCGGGCAAAGTCGGCCGATTTGACGCTCTCCGACCAGGTGTACTCGACGCCCAGCTCTTTCTGGGCCTTGAGCAGGGCCACGTGAATCTGGTTGACCCAGGGTTCTTCGATGGGGGTTTCAAAAACGGCTGCGACTTTGATCTTCTCGATGCACAAGGCCGGCTGCGCCAGCAGACCCGACAAAAACACCGCCACGGCTAAAAACGCCAGTCCCAACTGCAACTTTTTTCCGAATTTCATCACCGCTCCTCCTTACTTGACAAATGTGAATGGAAATTATGATAAAGATGCCCCCGTGAACGCAGACTGACGTGGTCAGATTTGGAAATACGGCGACGCACCGAAGCCGTCGAGGCACCCATCTGGCAAGGCGCGAAAACTTTGGGCATACCGGGAACATGTCGTGGTTCTCGCCACACCGCCGGACGGGATGCATTGACGGATGAATGTCATCGTATTTATGAATCAGACCCTTAGGTGGGCTGGCGCGAAGGCATCACCAGCATCCGGGGAATGACCACCTCCTCGGGCTGCTCCAGCATGAAGCGCACCGCCCGGGCGATGTCCTCCGGACTCAGCATGCCGTCGGCCGGGTCGAACTTCTGGTCCTCGGGCCAGTGATCGAACAGGTGCGTTCCGGTCCGGCCGGGTTCCACGGCCGCCACCCGCACGCCGCTGCCCGCCAGTTCCATGCGCAGGGCGTCGGTCAGGGCTTCCACGGCAAACTTGGTGCCATTGTATACGCCGAATCGGGGAAAGGTTTTCAGGCCCGCCAGGCTGGAGGTGTTGATCAGGAAGCCATGGCCCTGTTTCTTGAAAAAGCGCAGGACATGGTAACTCATGCGCACCAGGGCCTCGTAATTGACGCGGACCATATGACACAGGGCATCGATGTCGGCGTCTTCCACCGAACCGATGTTCATGATGCCGGCATTGTTGAAAAGGGCATCCAGGCGGCCGAAGCGCTCCTGGGCTGCCGCGATCAATCTCTCGGGCAGCTGCGGGTCGGTGATGTCGCCGGCGCAGACCGCGGACCCACCCAGCGAGGCGGCCAAGGCCTCCAACTTTTCGACCGAACGGCCCGTCAGCACGCATTTCATGCCTGCCCGCGATAGAACCCCGGCGGCAGCCTTGCCGATGCCGCTGCTGGCACCGGTGATGATGATAACCTGACCTTCCAAACTCATGGTCTACTCCTCCTGGGTGGAAAAATTCTGGTTCTCGTTCTCCGATGGTGGAGAGATCCGTGAAAACACAACAGACAACGGGTACTGCGGAATGATTCCGTTCCCTAACAGATGCCGGGGGCAAATGCAAGCCGCGGGCGCGGGGTTCCCAGGGCAATCGCAAGTAACGATTGGCATGGTTAATGCTGGGCCTTTCATGGGTTGTGTGCACCCGGGTTCGAGGGGTGGGCAGGGTTCGGCGGCGCGTAATTGGAGAACCGGCGGGGATGCTCCGGTCAATGGATCGTCGACAACCGACGACCGGTAAAAACCACGTTTGAGGTTTGTCGACAAAATTGGTAGAAAACTGGATGGAGCCGGGCGGTACACTGAAAAACACCTTTTTTCGATTCACACAGGGGGCGGCCATGAAAATACTGGTGCTAAACTCCGGAAGCTCTTCGATCAAGTTTCAGCTCTTCGACATGCGGGGACCCGAGGTGCTGGCATCCGGGCTGATCGAGCAGATCGGTGAAGAGGAGGGACAGGCGCGTCTGAAACGGCTCCCCGGAAGCGCGGATGAGCAGGTCGTCAGCGATT
Source organism: uncultured Desulfobacteraceae bacterium (assembly GCA_964442705.1). GTDB lineage: Bacteria > Desulfobacterota > Desulfobacteria > Desulfobacterales > JALSRD01 > JALSRD01. Next base: position 38,518 of record CAYUAQ010000016.1, on the reverse strand, counting down.
CACTGGTTATCGAGAACCACCGCGCCGGGCTCAAGGTCATGGGAAAGCTGCTGCGGCAGAGCGGCGCCCTGGCGGACATCGCCGCCCTGGACGGCATCGGCCACCGCGTGGTGCACGGCGGCGAGCATTTCAGCGCACCGGTGCGCATCGATGAGCGGGTGGTGGCCGCCATCGAACAGCTGATCCCCCTGGCACCGCTGCACAACCCGGCCAACCTGATCGGCATCCGGGAGGCCATGGCGCACGCCGCCGGCGTTCCCCAGGTGGCGGTCTTCGACACCGCCTTTCACCAGCGCATGGCCCCGCGCGCCTACCTCTATGCGCTGCCCTACGATCTCTACGAGAAACACCACGTCCGGCGCTACGGCTTCCACGGCACCTCCCACCAGTACGTGGCCCGGACCGCCGCCCGGCACCTGGGCCAACCCCTGGAGTCGCTGAACATGATCACCCTGCACCTGGGCAACGGCGCCAGCGCCGCCGCCATCCGCAGGGGTGTCAGCGTGGACACTTCCATGGGCCTCACCCCCCTGGAGGGCCTCGTCATGGGCACCCGCTGCGGCGACATCGACCCGGCCGTCATCTTTTACCTGGCCAGGGAAACCTCCCTGGGCATCGACGAACTGGACGCCCTGCTGAACCGGCGCAGCGGACTGCTCGGCATCTGCGGCGACAACGACATGCGCACCATCATCCAGCGGGCCGAAGAGGGCGACGACCACGCCCGGCTGGCACTGGAGATGTTCTGTCGCCGCCTGAAAAAATACATCGGCGCCTATCTGGCACTGCTGGGTGGAGCAGACTGCCTCGTGTTCACCGGCGGCATCGGCGAACACGCCGCGCTGGTGCGGCAACTGTCCTGCGAGGGGCTCGAGGGCCTAGGCATCCGGCTGGATGCCCCAAAAAACCGGCAGGGGGGCGAGGGCGTTTTTTCCATCGCACAGACCGGCAGCCATACCCAGCTGCTGGTGGTACCCACCGACGAGGAACTGGAAATCGCCCGGCAGACCCGGAAAATCATCGAAACCGGGTCGTAAGAATGCCCGGTTAAACCCGAACCGTCAGTTCCGCGGTTTTTGCATTTCCTGCCAGACCCGGTCGATGAGGGCCCGCGTGGCCTCGTAAGCCTCCCGGGGCTTTCGGTCCATGATGGCATCCAGGATGGCCCGGTGCGCCGGCAGCGCTTCCCGGTGCGCTTCGAAATCGTGGCGGTCGTTCTGGCGGGCGGTCAGCAGGCAGTGGCGCATGGTGTGTCCGATCTGGGCGATCAGCTCGTTGCCGCAGGACTCCAGGATGGCCATGTGAAACTTCATGTCCAGCAGCACGCAGTCTTCCCACAGGGCATCGTTCTGGGCCAAGATCATGGCCTCCATCTTTTCGTAGATGAGCCTGATGCGGTTGACCTCCCGTTCACTGGCGCGGGAGGCGGCCAGCATGGCGGCTTCGGACTCGATGATGCGGCGCATCTCCATGATGTTGTCGATAAACGCCTCTTTTTCACCGGAGCGGTATTTCCACAGGAGCACGTCCGGATCGAACAGGTTCCACTCTCTGGGGGGCCGCACCCGCGTACCGGTGCGCGGCCGCAGCACCACCAGCCCCTTCTGCACCAGCACCTTCATGGCCTCGCGCACCACCCCGCGGCTGACGTCGAATTCCCGGCACAGGGCGTCTTCATTGGGCAGGGTGTCTCCGGGGCGATACCTGCCGTTGATGATCCTCAAGCCGATTTCGTCCACCACGTACTCGTAGAGCTTGCGTCGAATATTGGATTCCAGCATCACGATCGATCCATTTAACATACTTATATTCCGATGATTTCGCACTTCCGCAGGCCTTTGCGAGATCACCATATCCTGACATACACCATTTTGTGAACAGCAGCCATTTTTCGCTTGACAATGCATACTATATGTCGCATTAAATGTAAAATCATTTATTCATATAATGATTAAATAATTTAGAACACCCCACAGGAGGCGCGTGATGGATCAGAAGGCGTATATTCAATTGGAAGACACCTACGGTGCGCACAACTACAAGCCGCTGGACGTGGTGCTGTCCCGCGGCGAGGGGGTATGGGTATGGGACGTGGACGGCAAGCGCTACCTGGACTGCCTGTCGGCCTATTCGGCGGTCAACCAGGGGCACTGCCACCCCCGCATCGCCGAGGCCATGGTGGCGCAACTGAAAAAGCTGACACTGACCTCCCGGGCTTTCCGCAACGACCAACTGGGACCCTTCTACCGGGAACTGTGCGAGCTGACCCGATCCCACAAGGTGCTGCCCATGAACAGCGGCGCAGAGGCCGTGGAGACGGTGATTAAGACCGTGCGCAAATGGGGCTACAAGGTCAAGGGGGTTCCCAAGGACCAGGCCGAGATCATCGTGTGCGCCAACAACTTCCACGGCCGCACCATCACCATCGTGGGTTTCAGCACCGACCCCAACTCCCGGGAGGGCTTCGGCCCCTATACGCCCGGGTTCAAGATCGTGCCCTTCGGCGATGCCGCTGCCTTCGAGGCCGCCATCACGCCCAACACCGTCGGTTTTCTGGTGGAGCCCATCCAGGGGGAGGCCGGCGTGATCATTCCGCCGGACAATTTTTTAAAGGACGTCAAGGCCCTCTGTGAAAAGAACAACGTGGTGCTGATTCTGGATGAAATCCAGACCGGCCTGGGCCGCACCGGAAAACTGCTGGCCGAGGAGCACTACGGCATCGAAGCCGACCTGACGCTCATCGGCAAAGCCCTCTCCGGAGGCTATTACCCCGTGTCGGCGGTGCTGTCCAACACCGAAGTCATGGGCGTTCTGCAGCCCGGCGAACATGGCAGCACCTTCGGCGGCAACCCCCTGGCCTGCGCCGTGGCACGCGCCGCCCTGAAAGTGCTGACCGAAGAGGGCCTCATCGAAAACGCCGCGCGCATGGGCACTTACTTCCTGGAGGGCCTGAAACAGATCAAGAACCCGCTCATCAGGGAAGTGCGCGGCAAGGGGCTGCTCATCGCGGTGGAGTTTCTCCCCGAAGCCGGCGGTGCCCGCCAGTACTGCGAGGCTCTGAAGGACAAGGGCCTGTTGTGCAAGGAGACCCACGACAACATCATCCGCTTCGCACCTCCCCTGGTGATCACCAGCGATGTGATCGACTGGGCCCTGGAGCAGATCGAGGCGGTCATCGGCCAGAAGTAAAAGCGGTGTGCCGCCGATGAGTGCGGCGGGAACCACCGCTGCCGCCACCTGACAGCTGACAGCTGACACCTGACAGCTATAAAAAACAAGGAGCTTCGACATGATCGAAAAAGTCATCATCATGGGCGCCGCCGGGCGCGACTTTCACAACTTCAACGTCTACTTCCGCGACAACGAACGCTATCGGGTGATCTGCTTCACGGCCACCCAGATACCCGACATCGACGGCCGCCAGTACCCGGCCGAACTGGCCGGCAAACTGTATCCCGACGGCATTCCCATCGTCTCGGACGAAAACCTGCGGGACCTGATCGTGGAAAACCAGGTGGACCTGGTGGCCTTTTCCTACAGTGACGTGCCCCACCTGGAAGTCATGCACAAGGCCTCCATCGCCACCGCCGCGGGTGCCGACTTCGTCATCATCGGGGCCGGCTACACCATGCTGGAATCCACCCGCAAGGTGGTTTCGGTGTGCGCCGTGCGCACCGGCTGCGGCAAGTCCCAGACCAGCCGCGAGGTGGTGCGCATCCTCCAGAAGATAGGCAAGCAAGTCGTCTCGGTGCGCCACCCCATGCCTTACGGCGACCTCACCAAGCAGGTGGTGCAGCGCTTCGCCACTTACGAGGACATGGACAAGTACGACTGCACCATCGAGGAGCGCGAAGAGTACGAGCCCTACGTGCGCATGGGTGCCGTTATCTACGCAGGGATTGACTACGAAAAGATCCTGCGCGCGGCCGAAAAGGAAGCCGACGTGATCGTGTGGGACGGCGGCAACAACGACACGCCATTTTTCAAGCCCGACGTCAACATCGTGGTCTTCGACCCCCACCGGGCGGGACACGAGACCACCTATCACCCGGGCGAGACCAACATGCTGCTGGCCGACATCGCCATCATCAACAAGGTGGACAGCGCGCCGGTGGAAAACGTGGAAAAGGTGCGGCGCACCATTGAGGCCCACAACCCCGACGCCACCATCGTGCTGGCCGACTCGGAACTGCTGGCCGAAGACCCCGAGCGCATCAAGGGCCAACGCGTGCTGGTGGTCGAGGACGGCCCCACCCTGACCCACGGCGAGATGGAATACGGCGCCGGCGTGATCGCCGCCAGGCGTTTCGGGGCGGCCAGCCTGGCCGACCCGCGCCCGTACCTGGCCGGCACACTGAAGGAAACCTTCGAAAAATACCCCAACATCGGCACGCTGCTGCCGGCCATGGGGTACAGCCCGCAGCAGATCAAGGACCTGGAGACCACCATCAACGACTGTCCCTGCGACCTGGTGGTGCTGGCCACGCCGGTGGACCTGCTGCACCTGCTGACCATCAACAAGCCCACGGTCCGCATCCGCTACGAGTACAAAGACAACAGCCGCCCAACGCTGGAGGAATTGCTGCAGCAGAGGCTCGGGTCCCAGGAGGGGTAAATCGATGGATGCGCCGAAGAGCGACAGAAAGACCCTGCTGGTCGCCCTGGGCGGCAACGCCCTCATCCGCAAGGGCCAGGAGGGCACCATCGAGCAGCAGTTCGACAACCTGCGGGTGCCGGTGCGCCAGATCGCCCGGCTCTCGCAGGACTACCGGGTGATCGTTACCCACGGGAACGGCCCCCAGGTGGGCAACCTGCTGCTCCAGCAGGAGGCCTGCCGGGACCTGCCACGCCTGCCCCTGGAGATCCTGGTGGCCCAGACAGAAGGCCAGATCGGCTACATGATCGAGTCCACCCTGGACGAGGAGCTCATGGCCCTGGGGGTGGATTTCCAGCCCCTGGTCAGCCTGATCACCTACGTGGTGGTCGACCAGCACGACCCGGCCTTTAAAAACCCCACCAAGCCCATCGGGCCGGGTTACAGCGAAGAGCAGGCCCGCCGGCTGCCCTATCCCACCGTGAAAACCGCCAAGGGCTACCGTCGCGTGGTGGCCTCCCCCGAGCCGGTGACCGTGGTGGAAAAACGCGAGATCAAGCGGCTCATCGACATGGACTTCATCGTCATCTGCTGCGGCGGCGGGGGCATTCCGGTGATCCGGCGCGGGCGGGCCTTCAACGGGGTCGACGCGGTCATCGACAAGGACCTGGCCAGTGTGCGTCTGGCCGAGGAAGTGGGCGTCGACATCTTCCTGATCGCCACCGACGTGCCGGGGGTCATGCTGGATTTCGGCACCCCCCGGCAGCGGTTGGTGGCAGGCATGCGCGTGGCCGAATCGCGGGAATACGAAAAGCAGGGCCACTTCCCGCCCGGGTCCATGCTGCCCAAGATCGAGGCCGCGCGGCGGTTTGTCGGCGCTCCCGGCAGGCGGGCGCTGATTACCTCCGTGGACGGCATCGCGGATGCCATCGCGGGAAAAGCCGGCACGGAATTCACGGCGGATTAGCACCGGTTTCCATGGTATGCGGCGGCAGATCACCCTCGCAACCGGCGGCCCCTGACACCATGGCATCAGAACTCCCGCAGGGACTCCTGGATGCCCTTGTGCATCTCGTACCAGTAGCCGAGGGCGGCCTCCTGCCTGTCGCCGGCAAAGCGCTCGATCCACTTCAGCAGCTCGGGGTCGCCGTTGCCCTCCACATCACGCTGGCGCTTCAGAAAGGTCTCGATGTAGTCGATGTTGCGCCGTGACTCCCAGTAGATGGAGGAGTTGCGGCTGCTGATGCGGCTGGCCGTGATGTGGTTGTTCTGCAAGTACTCCTTCTTGAGGCCGAAAAGGGACCCCATGATGTCCGGCAGCATCTCCTCGGCCCAGCCGCGGTGGAAGCGGCAGCAACCGAGATTGTCCATGACCAGCTCCCCCCGCAACCGCCGGGCGCCGAAGCGGCCGAGATCCCTGGGCGGCAGGAAATCCTTGCCGTAGTGCATATAGTACTTCCCCATGATGCACATGGGGGACAGCACGCCCGGGGTCCAGTACTGGTTGGGCACCATCCAGCCCTTGCGGGCATAGGCAGTGTAGAGAAAAGCATCCCGCACCTCGCCGCCCCTGCTCCTGGACAGGCGCCGGGCCAATTTGCGGGCCCCCTGGGACAGGTCCAGCAGGCCGCGCTTTTCGATGACGCCGTCCAGCAATTGAATGCCGATATCGGCATTGTGCAGAGAGGTCGCCTCCACGTCGAACGCGTCCAGACGGAAGACCGGGACCCCCTTGACGCCCAGCTCGTCGGGGGACAGGTGGCCCTGCGCCAGGCATTCCATCAGCCACGCCACCACCCCGCCGGCCGAAATGGCGTCCAGGCCGTACATGTCGGAGTGGTGGTTCAGCTTTTCGGCGGCGCGCTGGTCGAAAACGCCGCACAGCGGTCCCAGGGCCTGGTAAGGCTCGTAATCCTTTTTGTACTCGGCGCGCATTTTCTTGCACACGGCGGCGCAAGGTTCCCCGCAGTGCTTCTGATTTTTGGGCACGATGGTCTCTTCGTTGAACTGCCGGAGGTAGTGATCGAGGATGAACTTCTGGTGCACATCCAGGCGCTCCTGCTCCTGCAGGTAGATGCTGCGGTAGTTGAAAAAGAGGATACGCCCGGCCAGGGTCGAGTAGTTGACGCCGAAAGTCCCGCCGGTTTTCAGCTTGGGATCGAAGCGGTACTTGGTGGTCGATTCGATGTCCTTGGCGGCCAGCTTCTTCTGGTACTTGTCCACGAACCAGGCGTCGGCCACCTTGCGGTCCCTGAAGTCCTCATCGATGAAGGAGCCGCCGTAGACGACGGCGGCGATGCCGTGCTCCTGAAGCAGTTTGGATCCGAATCCGCCGCGCCCGGCCCAGGTGTCCACGTGGCTTAGGCGGCCCTTGTTGATGGGCACCGACGCGATGGCGCCGATGTCCGTCGACCGGGCGGCGGGGCCCACGGCCAGGATGCGGGGGTCGGTGGTGTAACGGCCTCCGAAAATCTCGTAGGCGTGATCCATCAGGGCGTACAGACCGCGGCGGCCCTCGTGCCAGACCCGGTTGAGATCCACCGGCCGGATCTCAACGTCGATCTCTTCGGCGTGGTCACGGTTGAGATAGAGAATGGAGGGCACCGGCGCCTTGCCTACAATGGACAGCAGGTTGATGCCCAGGTTGTCGAAGACCAGGCCGGCACCGCCCATGGAGGATATGTAGAACCCGCCCCAGGCCGGAGAAAAGCCGTTGAAAATCAGCCGACTAGACCCAGGAAAGATGGATCCCGCCAGCAGTCCCGTGCCGATGTTGAGGCTGTTGTATTTGCCGGCCAAGTGCAGGCCCAGGTCGACGGGGCCGAAAAAATTCCCGACCTTGAAGCGGTCCAGGCGGTAAAAAGCGCTCCCTGCGTGGACGAACAAGACTTTGAGCTGTGTTTCCATGATGGGCTCCCCCGAAATCTGCGGGTGACGATGGTGCGTCCAAAAGCGGACCCGGTGCCCGCTTTCCGCGCAGAACCTGCCGGGAACGACCTGGCCACCGGCCGAGATGAATATCCCAAGAGGTCGTCCGCAAGTCAAGAGATAAACAATTACAGGATGTTAAAAGGTACCCAAGTTTGTTCTCAAACCGTTCCGGCCACCCACCGCCAATCCCGCCACCGGCGAGGCTTCGCCCCGGTGTCCATGCGGGGAGCTATCCGGCGCCCCAGGGCAACCGCAAGTAACCTCCCTCTTTGAGGGGAAGCCTCGTCTGCAGCCTGACCCC
>CAYUAQ010000016.1:15557-30592 GCA_964442705.1 uncultured Desulfobacteraceae bacterium | reverse complement strand
CCCCCTGGGCGTTTGCCTCCGACGGGGCTAGGGTGCTATAGTGAAGGCACTCACAAAATACCTGCAAAAAATGAGGAGATCGACATGACCCATTCCGGGGAGCAGCTCAGAACACGCTACCGATTCGGTGATTTTCTGTTTTACACCACCCTTTTCGCCGTACCCCTGGTGACCGCCCTGCTGGCCATCTCCAAAGACTCGCTGGGCTGGCTGCTGATCTACCTGATCGTCTGCCTGGCCATGGCGGTCGTGATCCTGAAATTTTTCTGCACCCGCTGCCCCCACTACACCCGCGGTGACAGAACCCTGAAATGCGTTTTTTTCTGGGGACTGCCCAAGTTCTTCACCCGGCGGCCGGGGGCGCTGGATTTCAGGGACAAGGCCGCCGCCTTCATCGCTCCGGCCGTAATGGGGCTGTTTCCGATCTACTGGCTACTGGAACAGCCCGGTCTGCTGGTCATCTACATCCTCTCGGCGGCCGTGGCCGTGGCCGGCCTGCGGCGCATGGAGTGCGATCGCTGCATCTATTTCGAGTGTCCCGCCAACAAGGTGCCCGAGGGGCTCAAATCGTCTTCGTGACGCGCCTGCTGGCGCACCGGAAACATGAAAAACAATTCTGCTTCGACAGCGAGTGATCGCCTCGACGGCGCTGCTCCGGGGAAGCCATCCGCCGGCGAAGACGCCTTTGTGCAGCGGCCCCACCGCACCCTGGTTTTTCTGTCCATTCCGGTTCTTTTTTCCCTCGTGGCCGAACCGCTGACCGGCCTGGTGGACACGGCCTTCGTGGCCCGCCTGGGGGCCGAAGCGCTGGCGGCCCTGGGGGTGGGCACCATCTCCCTGTCCAGCGTTTTCTGGATTTTCAATTTCCTGGGCATCGGCACACAGACCGAAGTGGCCCAGGCCGCGGGCCGCCGGGAATACGGGTTGGCTGCGCGCAAGTGCGCCCTGGCCGGCCTGGTGGGGCTGGCAGCCGGGGTTCTGCTGATCGCGCTGGGCATGCAGGCCCTGCCTTGGGCGGCCTCGGCCATGGGTGCTGTCGGCAGCGTCCACGAACAGGCCGTGGTCTACATGCGCATCCGGCTGCTGGGGGCACCGGCGGTGCTGACCACCATCGCGGCCTTCGGCGCCCTGCGCGGCCTGCAGGACATGCGCACCCCGCTGCTGGTGGCCGTGGGGGTGAACGCGCTGAACATCCTTCTGGACGCGGTGCTCATCTACGGCTGGGGCCCGGTACCGGCCCTGGGCATCGCCGGTGCCGCAGCCGCCAGCTCCACCAGCCAGTGGGTGGGGGCACTGTGGTCCTGCACGATCGTCTACCGGCGCCTGGGGAAACCCGACGGCCTGCGCGCCGCCGACTTGGCCAGCCTGCTCAGAATCGGCGGTGATCTTTTCGTGCGCACCGGTCTGCTGACCTTCTTCCTGCTCATGGCCACCCGCGCGGCCACGCGCATCGGCGCCGATGCGGGGGCGGCGCATCAGGCCATCCGGCAGGTGTGGGTGCTGGCCAGTCTGGTGCTGGACGCCTTCGCCGTCAGCGGCCAGAGCCTGGTGGGGTACTTCATAGGGTCGCACAACGTTTACCAGGCGCGGCGGGCGGCCCGGGTGATCGTGACCTGGAGTCTGGGGGCCGGCGCATTCCTGGCGGTGGCCATGGTGCTGGCAAAACAACCGGCCGCCGTGCTGCTGGTGCCGCCCGAGGCCCGCGTCTTTTTCCAGACGGCCTGGCTGGTGGCGGCCGCCATGCAGCCCGTCACGGCCCTTTCCTTCTCCACCGACGGCATTCACTGGGGCACCGGCGACTTCCGTTTCCTCCGGAACGTCATGATCCTGGCCACCGGCGCGGGCTGCGCCGGCCTACTGCTTATCGGCGGCAACGGCACCCGGGCGCTGGTCGCCGTATGGGCCGTCACCGGCCTGTGGGTGAGCATCCGGGCCCTGTTCGGCATGCTGCGCGTCTGGCCGGCCATCGGCAGAAGTCCCTTTAAAAAAGAATCCCCTTAAACCGGCAACGACCCTGGGGTGGTTTTCCCGGAATAGAACCGGGGCAAAAGGGGATGAAGCCTTGTCAACAGTTCGTACTCGGAGCAGCCACTCAACCGGGCAATGTCTTCCAGCAGGATGCTTTCGTTTCCCTGTTGGCCATAAAGGACCATTTCTTCGCCCGCTTCAATGTCATCTCGGCGGCTGCGCACATAGATGTGGTTGGCCGTCACCGCGGCGACCAGGGGATGCCTGACTCCCCGGATGAGGCACTCGGACTTTCCGGCCAAGTTGGTAGGGTATCCATCCACATACCCAATGCCGCCCGTGATGACGGTTTCGTCTCCATGGGCCCTGTAGGCTTGGTGGTAGGCTATCGAATCCCCCCCCGCCAGCTTCTTGACATAGACGACCCTGGCCTTCAGGGTTAAGGCTGGCTTCAAGTCGATTCTCTTGCGTTTGCGCTCGGCCGCAGAGGGATAGTGTCCGAAAATCGTGATGCCTGGGCGGACCATGTCCAGGCTCGACTCCGGATAGGCCAATATGGCGGCGCTTGAAGCCGCGTGTTTGATCCCCAGTGAAATTCCCCGGGCTTCCGCATGGCCCAGAAGGGAGCGAAAGCGTTTCATCTGGATTTCGTCAAATTCGGGGTCTTCGCTGAATGACGTAAAAACACCCTCCAGGCGCACACCGGCCATGTTGGCCACTTTTTCTATGAACGCCGCCGCCCTCGGGTGGGGAATGCCGACACGACCCAATCCGGTGTCAATCTTAATGTGCACACCCGCCACGCGGCCTTGCCGCAGGGCGGCCCGGCCCAACCAGGAAACCGCATCCGTGAACACGGATTGGGATATGTTCATGGCCACGATATGCTCGGCTTCGGTTTTTGTGTAATGTCCCAGGTTGAGCAGGGGGCCTTTCAGGCCGGCGGCCCGCAATTCGACGGCCTCCCTTACCGCACCCACGCACAACCCCCGGACGATGGCCGATCGCTCCAAATGAAGCGCCACTTGGACCGCCCCGTGACCATAGGCGTTGGCCTTGATAACCGGCATCAGCGGGGTGCGGCTGAAGCGGCCGATCTGTTGGACATTGTGGCTGATGGCATCCAGATCCACTTCGATCCAGGGCCCGGAAACATCCTCGATCTTCAGCTCGGGATTTCTTTGAAGGTTTTGGGGTGCACTCATAGGGGAGATCGGAAAAGCGGTGTAAGATCGCACCGCTGTTTTTCAATGGGTCAATATTTTGCTCAAGAACAGGCGTGTGCGCTCCTGCTTGCAATTGTCGAAAAAGTCGTCCGGTGGCGCCGTTTCCACAATGCGCCCTTCGTCCATGAAAATCACCTTTTGGCACACCTCCCGGGCAAATCCCATTTCATGGGTCACCACGATCATGGTCATGCCGTCTTTAGCCAACTGGATCATGACCTCCAACACCTCGTTGATCATTTCGGGATCCAGGGCCGAGGTGGGCTCATCAAAGAGCATGATTTTAGGCTGCATCGCCAATCCCCGGGCGATGGCAACCCGCTGTTGCTGACCGCCGGAAAGTTGGGAGGGGTGGGCATGCGCCTTTTCGTGGATTCCCACCTTCTCTAAAAGCTCGATCCCAACTCTTTTGGCCTGCGGGGGGCTCATTTTTCTGACCTTGATTGGGGCCAGGGTGACGTTTTCCAGGACGGTCATATGCGGATAAAGATTAAATTGCTGAAAGACAAAGCCGATTTCGGCCCGCAGTTCGATGAGGTTGATCTTCTTGTCGTGCACGGGTATCCCGTCCACATAAATTTCGCCGGATTGTATCGGTTCCAAACGGTTTATACAGCGGATCAGGGTGCTTTTGCCCGACCCGCTGGGCCCGCAGATGACCGCCACTTCACTTTTTTTTACGTCCAGATCAATATCCTGCAGGACATGCAAAGGGCCGAACCACTTGTTTACTTTTCGGAAAGTTATCATGGTCGCTGCATCCCATCATCGGTTGGGGACCGTCCTAACGCGGCGTTCGCTCGAAACGGACTTTTTACGCATCTGTCAAAGCGTGCTTTTTTCGGTTGTCAGCCTGGTTTCGAGTTGATTGGAAAACCAGACCAGTGGATAGCAGATCAGGAAATAAAGGGCTCCCACCAAACCGAAAACCAGGATGCCTTCTGGAATTCGTTGGACCGTTAACCAGCCGACGCGCGTCACGTCGGTCAGTCCGATCACCGAAACCACAGCCGTGTCCTTGATCATCAAAACATATTGGCCAACCAGGGGCGGCAGGATCGGCCGCAGGGCCTGGGGTATGATAACGTACTGCATGCGTTGGCGCCAGGTGAGCCCGCTGGAAACGGCCGCCTCGGTCTGGCCCCTCGGGATTGTCTGAATACCGCCGTAGACGATTTCACAAATGTAGGCGGCGCCGTAAATAGTGAGGCTCAATACGGCAGAGGTGAAAGCGTCGAGCTGAATACCCCATTCCGGTAAAATGAAAAAAACGATGAATATCTGCACTAGAAAGGGGGTGCCCCTGATGATATCCACATAGGCGGCCAGGGCAATGTTGATGCTGCGTATCCGCGCGGAGCGGATGATTCCCAGCATAAAACCGCACACCGTCGACATGAGCAGGCTCAGCACGGAAACCTGTATCGTCATCCACAAGCCCTTGAGAAAAAAAGGCACCGACGCTATCAGACTGTTTAGATAAAAACCCCACATGATTTATCGTCACCCATCCTGCTGAAAAATGAGTCGCTCCTGCCATTTCTGGGAAAGAAACTTCAAAACGAAATAGATCACCAGGTAAAAAGCCGCGGTCGTAAAAAACCCCTCGGCAGGCATGAACCGTTCGGAAGCCATCAGCTGTCCGGCCCTCGTCAACTCGAAAACAGAGATGAGGGCCAACAGGGCGCTGTCTTTTACCAAAACGATCATTTGCCCCAGCAACGCGGGAATGGTGACGCCGATGGCCTGGGGCAGGATGATGTAGCGCAGCCGCTGAAACAAGCTCAGTCCGGAGGCGGTGGCCGCCTCCAGTTGTCCCCTGGGAATGGACACGATGCCGGCCCGTATGATTTCCGCGGTATACGCTCCGCTGTTCAGGGACAGGGCCATAATGCCCGTCTGTGTTTCAGAGAGGGAAACCCCCAGTCCAGGCAATCCGAAATAAAAAAAATACAACTGGGCCAACAGCGGCGTCGACCGGATTATTTCGATATAGGCAATGGCCGGAAAGGATATGAGGCGTTTGCTCGACAGACGCATTACACAGGAAATGATACCCAGCAGCAAGGCGCCGATCAAAGCAATCAGGCAAATCCAGGCCGTGTTCCCCAGGCCCTGCAGAAACATCGGCATTGTTTCGAAGATGACGCGGAAGTTGAATGTCTTCAGCATGATGACGAGATTGCCGGTATTTCCAAAAACCTCCGGTAATGGATTGCCAAAGGAGCGCCATCGGCATTTCGGTGAAGCGACACTGGTCACCCGGGGAGAAAGCCATCCCGCCGTCCGGCGTCAAGAATTTCAAGCTGTCTGAGGCGCTTGCCACAAGTTCTTGAAATTCCGTCGGACGGCGGGATGGCGCCCCGTATGTCCACCGCCGTGAAGCCGAAAGGCCTGTGGCGCGGGGTCGCCGGAACTCATTGAGAACATACGTTTGCCGGAGTCCCCGGCAAGGGACCCCGGCTTTCCGACAGGTCGCTTCTAGTGATCCTTCTTCCAGTCCGTGGTCTTTACCCAGTAATTCATGTTTTGTTCATAGCGCCCGTCGGCGCGAATCCAATCGAAGAAGAGGTTTACCCACTCCAGCAGGTGCCGGTCCTGGGGACGAACGGCAAAGCATAGCGGCTCATAGGAAAGCATGGTGGGCAAAACCGTTATGGTACCCGGTGGGTAGTTGGAGGCCATCGCATGAACCGAACTCAAATCGGCGATGCCGACGTCCGCATGGCCGGCCACAACGGCGTTCATGGCGATGTTGCCGCCGCCCTTGTATTCCTTTATCTTGGCTTTGGGCATAAGTTTTTTGGCGGTGTCGGTATACGTGGAACCCAGCAGCGTTGCGACGGTAATGTCCGGCTTGTTGGCGTCGGCTACCGACTTGATGGGGGATCCGGCTTTGACATACATGACCTGACCTGTGGTATAAAACGGCTTTGTAAAAGAGACTTTCAGTGCGCGTTTCAGCTTGGCGGTCATGTCGGCAGCCAGAATATCGGCCTTTTTTGAAAGCAGCGCCGGAATCAGCCCATCCCAGTCATAGTCCAGAAACTTGATTTTCACCCCCATTTCCTTGGCCATGAGGCGGCAAAACTCAACCGAACTGCCCGTCCGCTGGCCGTGCTTGTCGACAAAGCTGAAGGGAGGTCCCTGTGTCTGCACCGCCACCCGCAGTTCCCCCCGCTTGAGGATATCATCCAGCGTGCCCGCATAGGCCAAAGAGACCAGGCCCAGTGTAAAAACCGTTGCCCAAAGAATCGCTAAACTTTTTCGTAGCATTGTCCACTTCCCCCTTTCTGGTTTGATGATTTAAGGTTCGCGCAAAAATTCGTTCGCCATTTTCAGGCGTTGATGCGCTCTCCCATCCTATCTTCGGAGAGTATATTGAAAATCGCCCCTTTTCACAACCATTAAGAAACTGAAGGCGGTGGGCGCCACGGGGTCAATTCGCAGCGGCAAACTTCTTGGCCAACTTTTTGTCGATGACGTAGATGCAAACTTCCTTGGCGCCCTGCTGCGAGTAGTGGTACTTCTTCATCAGGTTGTCGATCAGAAAATCGACGTCGCCGCGGATGCGTTTGTCGTAAGTCTTAAAGGCTTCCTTGCCGTAGTCCTTGATGGCACGACGGAAATTTTCGTTGTCCAGGAAGGGATCCAGCACTTTTTCCTTGAGGTTGTATACGTAGCGCTCGTAGAGCGACTGGTACAACCGGGTCTCCGCCACGTCGCGGCCCTCCAGAATGATTTCCTGGGGCAGGGTCTGGGATGTGTACTCGCGCTGCACGTCCCGCCGGAATTCCTGGCGCCTTTTGTCTCCGGCCGTAGCTCCCAGCAGGCGGTTCTCGAGGCTGGTGAGAAATTCTTCGGTGATTTCCAGTTTGTCCCCTGTAAAACGGCTGGTTTCCACCGAACCGATTTCGAAGTTGACAGAGAACATGTAGTTGCGCACATCGCGCGATATCTGCTCCTCGTTGTAGAAGTAGAGCGACTCCTTGACCTCCTGCAGGACGGTGTAATCGTACATGCGCTGCAGGGACTCCAGAAAACTCTCCGGGATGACTCTCTTGTGATCGGCCACGTAACGCTCGAAAAACTGGAAGAGGTCGCTCATGTCGATCAGTTTGTCTTCCCGGCTGTAGGTCGAATAGAACTTGTTGAAAAGCTTGATGGAGTCGCGGCCGGAAATGCCCTTTTTGCCTTCGGCTTCGGATTCGGCCAGAATCCGGCGGCGGCGTTTGGCGGTCAGTCGCTTGCGGTCCTCTTCGGTCAGCCAGGTAGGGATCACGCCGGTGTAAATTTCCATCTTAAGCAACAGCAGATCCTTGTCGCAGTAGAGGCGGTAGCGCTGGGGTTCGGAAATCCACTCGCTCAGGGCGCGGCTCTTGGGATTCAGGCGGGTGGAGATGATCACGCGGGCGAAATTGCGCAGCACCCGCGGCAGAAAGCTCTCCTCGATGTGCAGGCCGAAGATGTTGCGGTATATCTCCACCTCGGTCTTCACGTCCATGACATAGGGAATGGTGACGTACTCGATGCGGTCGGAAAAGGACTGGAAAACTTCGATGTTGCGCTTGTCTTCCGGGTTCATGACGGCCAGGAGCAGGGACTTGACGTTTTCCTCGATGTCTTCTACCTTGTGCACCCCTTCGCTGATGATGTTGTGAAGTTCGATTAAGCGCTCGGTATTGTGGCTCTTGATGTCCATGAGGGCGTAGACGCCGTCGTTTGTCTTGGCGTATTCGGAAAAGATGTACTTCACCAGGTTGCTGTCGTTGAGCACCGAATTGATGCTGCGCTGCAGCATCGGGTTGCTCATGACCGCCTGTTTCATGGGGCGGTCACCGGGGTTGAAGACGCTGATGCCCTCTCCCAGGCGACGGTTGAAGCTGTATGGCCGGGCATAAAGCATTTTGAAAAGTTCGGCCGGCTCCTTCAGCCGGCTCAGCAGGGCGTCGTAAAGTGAGCGGCAGATGGTGCAGGCATCGTCACGGAAAACCCACTCGTACTCCTTGTCATCGGACAGGTGCCACTTGAACTCGCTGTTCTCGAAAAGGTCGTCCAGAAAGGCCCGGCGGTAGTCCTTGGGAATCATCAGGATAGGGTGGTCGTGGCTGGGGCAGGGTATTTCCAGAATGCGGTCGCTCAGGCGGCAGATATCCGGCCGGTCAGTGGTCAGGCCGCTTTGGGCCCCCTCGGGATCCAGCGCCCGCGCCAGGCGCTCTGCCAGTGGCATCACCTCGCCCAGCCCGGCGGCGCCGCCCAACACGCTGCGGTCCAGCCGCCAGACCGTTTCGTAGCGCAGCCCCTCGGCCGAGTTGGCGTACTGCTCGAACTTCATCAGCAGATTGTTCAGAAAGGTTGACTTGCCGCACCCGGGAGGGCCCTCGAAAATGTAGATCTTGTTCTGCTGGGCGCTGCTCTCCATGGTTCGTGACAGGTTTATCAGGCGGTTGGCGAAAATGCGGTCAGCAAAAAAAGGACGGTCCGCACCTTCCACGAAGAGCCGGTCGCAGTCGTAGCATACGAAGTGAATGGACTCCGGATCGTCGGGGTATTCGTCGACACCATCCCCCACATAGTAATAGATCATGTCGTGAAACAACTGGAAGATGTTGCGCATCAACTGCTGGGGCTGCTGCACGATCCGCTCCAGGAAAGCGTCGAAGCCGATGGCCGTGCGCTGGTGGCGGCGGCTGATATTGACCGTCAGGTTTTCAAGGGCCTTGGAGATGTTTTTCATGGGATGATCCCCCGTATGCGGCAGCCTACAGATTTTTCTTGGTCAGCTTGCGGTCCTTCATGGTGTAGAGTACCCGCTGCCAGGTCACCCCGGCGATGCCGGTGTCCCGCCGATCGGTGGAGGCGGTCCCGCCGCCCGGACTCTGGGCCGTGGGCGCCGCCACACTGACCACTTCACTGGTTTCCAGGTGAACCGGCGCCCCCCACAGAAACTCGATACCCAGCATGGTGTTGGAAATGAATTCCCGCACCAGGGGCTTTTCCTCGAAGCGGTGGACCAGGTAGAGTTCGCCCTCCTTGCCCTTGGATTCATCCACCTGTACGACCGGTGGATGGTAAAGCGAATCCATCACCATCTGGCGATAGTCCTCGGCCTTGCGGCTCTTGACATAGTACTCCCATACCATGCGCTCCTTGTTCAACCGCCGGCCGGCCACGAAGAGGTCGTTGGCGGTGATGAAATCCTGGTCCAGAAACGTGTTGATGAACAGGAAATCGCACATGTTTTCGCGCACGGCGAAGATGAAGTCCCGGCCACGGCCCGTGGCGCGATCAAAACGGCGGCGCTGGTCGACATCCAGAAGGCGCTGAAACTCGACGGAGTAGCGCCCCTGGTCTGCCATTTTCTCGATGGCGTAAAACAGGCGCATACCCAGTGCATAAGGGTTCAAACCCACCCGCGGCATCGCCGTAACACCGGCGTTGACGCGGGCGAAATCCACCTCGTGCCCACGGATGCGCTCGTCCTGCAGAAAGAGCGTTTCGTGCCAATAGGAGGCCCAGCCCTCGTTCATGATCTTGGTGCGGATCTGGGGTTGGAAGAACAGCGAGGTATTGCGCACCACCTGCATGACACCCTTCATCCATTTGTTCTCTTCTCGGTTGAGCTTGGGAGAGTGCTCCATCAGGTACTGCAGCAAATCCCGGTCGGGACGGGTTTTTTCCTCCCGGCTCTTGTGAAACAGGGCTTCGAATTCGGGATAATCCCGTATAATATCCGCGAAGAAGGCCTGTTCGCCCTGGGGGCCGTATTCCTGCAGGCAACGGTTGTAGCGCTCCACCTCCTTGACATACTCATTGATGGAGGCCTTGCGATGCTGCTGAAGGAAAACATCGAAGTAGTAATCAACCCGCTTCGAGAAGTGGTTCAGCGGCGTGTCCACATGACGGTATAGCTCGTGATGGTAGCAAACCAGGTTGTCGATGCCGCGGGCGAACTCGATGACGTAATCCACCCAGCGCCCCTTTTCGGAACGCAACGCGGCGAGCATGCGCTTGTCGGACAGGGCCTGGCCGCCGAAGTCGTAGTCCCATGTGTGGCGGTAGTACAGGTTGTTCTGAAAGAAATCGATGTGGCCCAACACGTGGTAGAAGATCATCACGTTGAGCCAGTCGGGGTTGTTGTCATTATAGAAGGACACCGCCGGCCGGGTGTTGATCACGGTCTCATAGGGGTTGGAGGGGTAGAGTTCGTATTTGCCCTTTTCCTTGAGCACTTCCACGTCGTGCACCCAGTAGTCGTAGAGGGTGGGAATCATCATCTTGGGGGACAGTTCCAGCAGGTCCCGGTTGGTGACGATGTACTCCAGGGTCTCGTTTTCGAAACGCAGGCCGGCGTCGCGGGCGCGCTCCTTGCACCCCTGCATGATACCCTTGGTATGCTGATTGATGAGCTCCATGGCTGCCCCTTTCAGGCCTGGGCGTAAACCTTCTCCGAGATGAGGCGTTTGATTCCCTCTATGAGGCGCGCCTCTTCGGCATCTTCGGCGATGACGTCCATGCGCAGCAGGTCTGGATGCTTCTCCAACAGCCCCGATTTTTTCAGGTATTTTTCAACCTCGCTCTGCTGGCTGCCCCCCCGTGAGGCAATGGTGATGCCCACGCGGTTTGCGTATGACAGCATTTTTTCCAACTCGGGGACGGCCTTTTTACCCTCGGTGTCCCAGTCATCGCCGTCGGTGCCGTGAAACACGTAGATGTTGTAATCGCGGGCCAGGCTCTCCTGTTCCACGATTTCGTTGACCAGTTTGAAGGCGGAGAACACCTGGGTGCCGCCGGCCACCCGTGAATTGTAATAGGTGTAGAAATCCGGCACTTCCCGGGCTTCGGTGTCATGCAGGATGAAGCGGGTCTCCACCTGCTTTTCGTACTGGTACAGCAGCCAGCTGTAGATCAGCACGTGCTGGGAGACCACCAGTTCAGTGGCCTTGCCGGCCATGGAACCGGAGTAGTCCCGCAGAAAGAAGACCATGGCCTGGGACTCGTAGTCTTTTTCCCGGGACAGAATACGGTAGACACGGTCACCGGGCGCCACCAGGAAACCGGTGGTGTCGATGTCGCCGGCATCCGGTAGCTTGCCCAGCGCGATATTGGTCTCCAGGATACGCCTCAGGGTGGCCTTCTTGTCGAGAACCTGGCCAAACCCGCGGTGCCTGTCGGTCAGATCGTAGGTGTAGTGTGTCAGGGAGCGCTTCTTGCCCTTGTCCTTGAGGTTGGGCAGTTCAAACTTTTCGGTGAGGATCTTTCCCAGGTCGTAGGCGTTGGACTCCATTTCGTGGGGGCCCTCCTCGCCCTGGCCCTGTCCGGCGCCGCCGGCGCCGGTGCTCTCGCGCACCGGCCGTTCGCCGATGACCTCACCCTCCTCGCCCTGGCCCGACCCGCCCTCCTGTCCCTCTCCGTCGCCGGTCTCTTCCCGGAAATTGGGATCGTGCAGGAACTTTTCCTCCACCGTGGTGGGCACCACGACCACCTTTTCCTTTCCGCCCCGTCCGGGTTTGATCAGCCGCCCGATGCGGATCTTGCGAGGGAAGCCGTCCTTTTCGCGGATGCGGTCGCGCTCCAGCAGTTCGTCGATGGAGCGGATACGGGCGGTATAAGTGCTCTGCAGGGCCGTAATGCCCTGAAGCACGGCCAGGTCATACCAGGCGTAGACACTGCGGCCCGGCGTGGCGGTGTGGCCGTCGTCATCCGCCGCGGTTTCACCGACGATGGTGTGATCGCCCTCGTCGTGCAGTTCGCGCAGCATCTTTTCTTCCTGCGCGGCGCTCAGGCCGGCCGCCTTGAGCTCCTGATACAACGCCAGAAGTCTGGGATCCATGATTTCCTCCTTTCACAGCCCCTGGCTGAATGGAGGCGGTTTCGTTTTTCATCAGGTTTCATCTTCCTGGGTGCAGAAGTACTCGATGGTCTTCTGGGCACAGGTCCTGCAGTAGTGCAGCTTTTCAAGCATGGTGTTGACCATACGGTCGTAAAGTTTCTGGTTTTCCTCGTTGGTGCGGTTGGCCAGGGCGCCGATGAGGCTGCCGGCCCCGGCGATATCGGACTTCAAGCGCACGTCGGTGACCGCCTTGACCAGTTCCAGGTTGTCCATGAAATCGTAGTTGGGATCCACGGAGATTTTCTGGCCGTAGATCTTGCGAATGGAAGTGCGGAAAGTCTCCCGCTGTTCGGTGGTTTTCAACCCCAGCCGCTCTTCCACGCTGTTGATGTAGCGTTCATCGATCTTAAGGGCTTTGAGTTCGCCGCTCTGGGGGTCCTTGTACTTCCACATCTTGTCCGGTCCCAGGTTTTCGGCATCGATGCCGATGATCATGTTGACGTAGTTCATGACATCCCGCTTGATGGCCAACGGTTCGTCCATGTATGCATTGAACATCTCGGTCATGATGCGTTCCCGGTACAGCCCCTTGGCCGTGCGGATGTCCTCCAGGTACTTGGCCCTGTCGTTGGCGTCGGGCACGTAGTCCAGAACGACCCGCTCCATGGTCCTGAACACGTCGTAAGCGAACATGCAGCCGCCTTCATTGGTCTCCGAGTTTTCCAGCAGGAGCTGAATGGCCCGGCCCAGGTTGCGCTGCCCCAGACCCTTCTGCCCGAAACGCTTGGTGATGTCCGGCTCCTGGTTGAGCATGTCGATGACCTCGGCCAGGGTCTTGATGCTCTTTTCGCCGGCCACCTCGCCGGCGGCCAGCTTCATGGTTTCCACCGGAGTCAGTTTTTCCGAGCGCGGCAGGCGGGTGAGCACCACCGCCACAGAGGCCGCATAGTTCAGGTTGGGATCCTGGTGCAGGTCATGCCGGTCCAGGGTGGTCTTGGCTTCGCTGCCGATGGCATAGGTGGTCAGATCCTGCTGCAGCTTGTAGTTGGTGTTGTGGGACACGTAACAGAGCCGGCAGCGGTCCACGATGGGCGCCTCTTCGCGTTCGGACACGAAACGGTTGAACTCCGAGTTGTTGCTGGTGGCGATGATGAGGGTGTCGATGGGCCACTTGTAACCGTCGATTTCGATGGTGCGGTTCTGGATGACTCCCAGGTAGACCTGTACCAGGTCTTTTTTGTTTTTGAAGATCTCGTCGCTGAAATGGATGCCGCCGCCGGCCACCCGGGCCAGGGCGCCGCGTCGCAGGTCGAAGCGGTAGGGGTTGTTGGTGTCGGTGATGTGCAGCAGGCGCTGAATGGATTCCTCGCCCAGCAGGTCCACCGCCGACGAAGTGATCTTGTCCTTGGCCGGATATTTCCCGGTGATGGTCCCCAGGCTCTCGGTGAGCGGCACCGGAACGACCTCGATGAATTCCAGCATCTTTTCGATGTCGCCGCCGGTGTGGCTGCGGATATCGTTCCAGATATAACCGCTGCAGGCCCCCAGGGGGCGGTAATTTTCGTAGAGCCGTTCGACCTGCTCGTCAGAAAAACGCAGCTTGCCGGCCAGGTAGGTGCGGTTTTCCTCTTCGGTTTCGAAGAGGTTCATGGCCAGGATGACGGGATCTTCGTAAGTCTGGGATTCGATCACCCGGATACGGCCGTATCCCTCCAGGCCGTCCAGGTGGCGGAAGCGGAAGGTGTACTTGCGGTTTTTGGGTTGGCTAAGAAACTGCCGGTACTTGGTGCACAGGTATTCGACGAAAAAGGTTTTGCCGTTGCCCGGTTCGCCCACCAGCACATAGGCCATCTCCTTGGAGGATCCGCCCTCGGCGGCGTCTTTGACAAAGGAGACAAAACTGTTGATTTCGTCATACATGCCGATGACGTGCCGTGGTCCGGTGCGAAACAGGCTGAAATCGTAGGTTGTCTTGCCGTTGACGACCACCTTGCTGATGTCGCTTCCCAGAATCATGCGGGCCACGCCCTGGTAAGCGTTCTCGAAACAGCGATTCCCCTCCCTGACTGCTGCCAGATGATGGCGCAGCGAAGCGTTGCCGTTGCCCTCCATGGTGCCTCCAATCTTTGCGTTGATGCGAAAGAGCCAACAATCCGTCTGGATCTGTACTTGTCCGTCCTGTTGCCGACGTCTGCAGCGCCCCCGGTGTTTTCTCGAGCGGCTGCCCGCCCTGCCCCCAACATAAGAACTCCGCCAAGGCTTTGCAATGACCGCCCGCGGGAGCCGCGCGGTCAAGGGGGCTTGCAGGAAGCGTCACCCTTTGGTCAGGTGCCGGATCAGGTGGCCCAGCTCCGGAAAGATCAGCTCCCGGCAGGCCAGCTGGCAGGCTTTCAGGCTTCCCGGCATACAGAACACCACGCTGTCAGCGACGATGCCGGCCGTGGCCCGCGAAAGCAGGGCGGCCGAGTCGATCTCATCGAAACTCAGCTGTGTGAACAGTATGCCGAAGGAAGACAGCTCCTTGTCAAACAGGGGCCGCAGCGCCTCGATGGTGACATCCAGTCGGCTGATGCCGGTGCCGCCCGTCACCAGCACCACCTGGGCGCCATGGCGTTGACGCGCCTCGCTGACCGCCTCGCCAATGGCCACCACATCGTCGGGCACGACCACGTGGCTGACCACGCGATGGCCCTCCCTGAGGGCCTGTTTGCCGATCCAGTGTCCGCTTTTGTCCTCGGCCAGCGAGCGGGTGGTGGAAACGCTGATGACGGCGATACGAACGCTTTTGGGAGCATCGGCCTTGTGTTCCCGGGTGCCCATTATTTCTCCCGTTCATCTTTATTGGGTGAATAGTCGCGAATTCCCCTTATCCCTTACACATACTGATCCCAATATCAAGCCGATTGACCTGAAATATCTTGATTTCAAGGGGTATTTTGAATACCCTCAGCTGACCGAGAACCGAGAACCGAGAACCGAGAACCGAGAACCGAGAACCGAGAACCGAG
>CAYUAQ010000016.1:0-15457 GCA_964442705.1 uncultured Desulfobacteraceae bacterium | reverse complement strand
GAGAACCGAGAACCGAGAACCGAGAACCGAGAACCGAGAACCGAGAACCGAGAACCGAGAACGATTGCCTGCACATGACGATTGCCTGCACCGGTGTCATATTGGCCGGCGGCCGCAACAGCCGCTTCGGCGGCCGTGAAAAGGCCTTCCTGCCCGTGGGCGGCCAACTGCTCTTCGAACGCATCTACAAGGTCTGCCGGCCGCTGTTCGACGAGCTGATTCTGGTGACCAACAATCCGTCCGCCTATCTGGCGTGGGACCTCAGCATCGTCACCGATTTGTTTGCAGTGCGCTCGTCGCTCACCGGCATTCACGCAGGCCTCTTTTATGCCTCCAACCCCTATATATTCGTGGTGGCCTGCGACACGCCTTTCCTGAGGGCGGAAATGATCTCCTGCATGCTGGCGTCCATCGATGAGCGCTTCGATGCCATCATGCCCGAGACCGCCAAGGGCCGCGAACCGCTGTGTGCAGCCTACGCCCGGCGCTGTCTGCCGGCCGTGGAGCGCAGCCTGCAGGCAAATCTTCTGAAAATTCAGCGGGTTTTCCGGCCGGAGCGTATCCGCACGATTCCCGAAAGGCGGCTGCGCGGCGTGGACCCCGAACTGGTGTCTTTCTTCAACATCAACACCCCCGAAGACCTGGCGGCTGCCGAAGGCATGCTGGTGGCTTCGGACACGGAGGAATAAACAGCCTTGAATGCCGACACACTCATCGCACAGATAAAACAACACCCCCGCTACGGCGAGGTGGGCATGATCTTGTGTCACAACGGCGTCGTGCGGGCCACGTCCCGCAACGGCCGTGCCGTCACCGGCCTGCGGGTGGCCGTGGACCATGGAAAACTGGCCACCGCCGTCGCCGACGGGAAAAAGCAGCCCGGCATCGTCGAGGTCCTGGTGGAGATCGCCGAAGACATCGACCTGGCCGTGGGCGATGACGTCATGCTGTTGGTGGTGGCCGGCGATATCCGGGAAAATGTCCTTGCCGCCCTGGAAAAGACCCTGAACACCATCAAAACGGCCGTCACCCGCAAAACCGAGTTTTTTGCCGACTAGGGGAGGTCTTGTGCCATCTTTTACGCATATCGATGAAGCCGGCCGGGTGCGCATGGTGGACGTGACGAAAAAAGCGCCCACCGAGCGAACCGCCGTGGCCCAAGGGGTGGTGCGCATGCAGCGCACGACCTTCGAGAAAATCATGCGCCAGGATATCAAGAAGGGCAATGTGCTGGAAACAGCCCGCATCGCCGGTATCATGGGCGCCAAGCAGACGTCCGCCCTGATTCCCATGTGCCACCCGCTGAACCTGAGCCACGTGCAGGTGGATTTTTTCCCGGACGATGACCGGCACGCCATCCGCATCCAGTCCCGGGTGCGCATCATCCATCAGACCGGCGTGGAGATGGAGGCCCTGACGGCTGTTTGCGTGGCGGCCCTGACCATCTACGACATGTGCAAGTCCTACGACCGGGCCATGGAAATCACGGATATCTGCCTATTGAAAAAAGCGGGCGGCAAGAGCGGTACCTTCGTACGGCCGTCGTCGTAACGAAGGTACCGCACGCTTTCGGCGGTATACGACAATGGTTCAACCCGAAATATGGTATTACGCGCTCCTCTTTACCGGCGGCGCGCTGTGTGGATTGCTGATCGGTTGGTTTGCCGCCCGGGCAGGCCTCTCCGAGCGCATCGGCGATCTACGGTCACGGCTGTACCGGCTGCAGGCCGAACTTCAGGAAAAAAGGGCGGCCGAGGCCGAAAAGCAGGCCCTGCTGGACGAGGTCAAGGGCGACATGCTGAAAAATTACCGGGCACTGGCCAACGAGGCCCTGCGGGACAACAACCGCGCCTTTCTGGATCTGGCCCGCAGCACGCTGTCCGGCTACCTGGATTCCGCCCGGCAGGATCTGGAGGCCCGACGGGGCGGCATCGCCGAAATGCTGAAGCCGCTCAAAGACATGCTGGACCGCTACGACCGGCAACTTCAGGACATAGAGCGCAGCCGGGAAAACGCTTATGGCGGCCTCACCCGCCAGGTGGCCGAACTGGCCAGCAGCCAGCAGGAGCTGCAGCGGGAAACCGCCCGCCTGGCCACCGCCCTGCAGGTGCCCCATGTACGGGGCCGCTGGGGAGAGATGACCCTCAAGCGCGTGGCTGAACTGGCCGGGATGGTCAGCCGTTGCGATTTTTTCGAACAGCAGCAGTCCGCCATGGACAAGATCACGCGCCGGCCGGATATGGTGGTGCACCTGCCCGGCGGGCGTCTGATCACCGTGGACGCCAAAGCGCCCCTGGATGCTTATCTAAAATCCCTGGCTGCCGATAATGAAAGCGATCGCCGGAAATACCTCCGGCGCCACTGCGAACAGCTGACCGCCCATGTCATGCAGCTTTCGCAGAAGCATTATTGGTCGGGAGTCGATCCATCTCCCGAGTTTACCGTGCTGTTCATTCCCGGTGAAAATTTTTTCAGCGCCGCCCTGGCCGAAGACGACCGGCTCATCGAAACGGCGGCCCGACGGGGGATCGTGCTGGCCACACCCACGACCCTGATCTCTCTGCTGAAGACCGTTTCGCTGGCTTGGCGACAGGAAACCGCGGCGCGCAACGCCCGCGCCATAGCTGAGTTGGGAAGGGAGCTCCACGGCCGCCTGCTGGGACTGGCAGACCAGCTGCAGGCACTGGGCCGCAGCATCGAGAGGTGCACCGAAAACTACAACGGCATCGTGGGATCCTTCGAACGCCGGGTGCTGGTTTCGGCACGCCGCTTCGAGAAGCTGGGTATCTCCTCCGGAAAGGGCCGACGGTTGCCGGAATTGGCGCCGGTGGAAGAAAAGGTTCGCAACGTGGACAGGAAAGGGATCAAATAAAAATGGCTTGTCTCCGCCGCAAGATCAAAATCTTTCTGATATTGGCGGCAGCCCTGCTGGGAGCGGCCTGCAGCCACAGTCAGACCGTGGGAACGGCTTTCAATGACATCCCCTTGATTCGCCTGAATCCGAACCAGGTGCCGGAATTTCACGACGACCTGGATTTCGTGGGGATGCGTTTCGCCGTGGAACAGACCCTGCGCTACCTGGCCAACCTGCCGCCGGACCGGCTCTTCGTGTTCGGGCCGGACACCTATTCCACCGGCCACATGATGCGGTCTCTGGACCGCTTTGCGGCGTTTCTGAACAGAAAACCCTCCCGTCGGCAGCTGAACCGCTTCATACGGGACAACTACGTCGTTTATCGTTCCGTGGGCGGTCCTCAGACCGGCCGCATGCTCTTTACCGGGTATTTCGAGCCGGCCCTGCGGGGCAGCCTGACTCCGGATGCCGAGTACCGCTACCCGGTTTACACCCGCCCGCCGGATCTGATCACCATCGACCTGTCGCGCTTTTCCGAAAAATATCGGGGCAAGAAGCTGACTGGACGCATCGTGGGACAGCAGTTCGTGCCTTATTATGACCGCCGCCAGATCGAGCGCCGCGAAGGCTTTACGCCCTCCCCCGGCACCGTGCTGCTGTGGGTGAACGACCGCATCGATCTCTTTTTCCTCCAGATCCAGGGATCCGGAAAGGTTTACCTGAAAGACGGCCGGTCCGTTCACGTGCACTACCAGTCGGCCAACGGCCGCCCCTATCGCAGCATCGGCAAGCTGCTCATCGACCAGGGCAAAATCGACCGTTCGGAGATGTCCATGCAGCGCATCCGTACCTACCTAGAGACCCATCCCGCTGAGGTGGATGGCGTGCTGAACTACAACCCCAGCTACGTATTTTTCAAATTCGAAACCCAGGGTCCTAAGGGATACCTGGACGTGCTCCTGACTCCGGGAAGGTCATTGGCTGTAGATCGGCGTATCTTTCCCCTGGCCGCGCTGTCCTACATCGAAACCCGCAAACCCCTCGTAGACGGCAGCGGCCGCATCGACACCTGGACCATCTGTCGGCGCTTCACCATCTGCCAGGACACCGGCGGCGCCATCCGGGGGCCCGGGCGGGCCGACCTGTTCTGGGGCAGCGGCGCCTATGCGGAAATCGCGGCCGGCCATATGCGCAGCCCGGGTGAGCTCTACTTCCTGGTGCTCAAACCGGATAAACTGGAGGCCGCCGTTTCGGGGCGGCGGCTGAGCCGCAGATGAGCTGCGATTGTCTGGCCGAAATCGCGGACTGGAACATCCGCAGGGCCATGCCGGGGGTCGACCGCTGTGCCCTGCTCGTCATCGATATGCAGGAACATTTCCGGTTCACGGCGGCGGGCATCCTCGCCAAAATTGCGTCTCTCACAGAAACCTGCCGCCAGAGGGGCGTGCCGATACTCTACACCCGTCACGGGCACCGCCATCCTGCCGTTGACGGCGGCATGCTGGGCGAGTGGTGGTCCGACCTGATCCGTTACGGTTCCCGCAGCTGGGAGCTCATCACGGAACTGGCGCCGGAAGATGAGGGCATGATCATCGACAAGAACCGCTATAATGCCTTTACCGGCACAGACCTGGATGACCGGCTAAGATCCGCCGGCGTCCAAGACCTCATCGTCACCGGGGTGCTCACCAACTGCTGCTGCGAAACCACGGCGCGCGACGCCTTCGTTCGCGACTACCGCGTCTTTTTTGTAGCCGACGCCACGGCTACGGTCAGCGAAGAGCTGCACCTGGCGTCGCTCAAGAATCTGGCCTTCGGTTTTGCCTACGTGGTTTCCGCCGCCCAGCTGCGGCGGCACTTCATCAACTGTTGATCATCTGAAAAGTTTCCCGTCTCTTTTTCAGAACCCGACGGGGGGATATTTCTGGAGCGCAGCGGATCCCACGGATTCACCCCCGCGCCCTGCCGGGGAGGGTCCGTGTCATTCAGCCGAACGATCTGCTGCGTTGGACAACCTCAAACGATGAAAAGGAGAAGCCATGTCACCGGTCGTATACCTGGCCCGTGTTGCCGATGGGGCTTCGCCGCTGGAACAGGCCGCGGCCCTCGAAAAAGTTATGCATGCCTGCGGGTTTGTGGACAGGCTGCACCGACTGGATATGGTGGCTGTCAAGGTGCACGTGGGAGAAAAGCACAATATCACCCACGTACAGCCCGAACTGGCGGCCCGTGCGGTCGCTTTGACGCGTGCTGCCGGCGGCCAACCCTTCCTCACCGACACGTCCACGCTCTACCGGGGCGAACGGGAAAATGCCGTCAAGCACACCCTGCACGCCCACGCCCACGGCTTCGGCATCGAAAAGACGGGGGCGCCCTTTGTGGCCGTGGACGGCCTGTCCGGAACAGATGAGGTCGAGGTGGCCATCAACGGCGAACTGCACACCGAGGTAAAAGTCGCCGGACAGATCCTGCTGGCCGACGCCCTGGTGGTCATCAGCCACCCCACCGGACACATGGGCAGCGGCCTGGGAGCCGCCATTAAAAACGTGGGTATGGGGCTGGCCTCCCGGGCCGGCAAGATGCGCCAGCACAGTTCCATCACCCCGGAGGTCAAACCGGAAAAGTGCGAAAACTGCGGCAAGTGCCGCCAGTGGTGTCCGGCCGACGCCATCGACGAGCGCGAGGGGGTTTCCTATATCCGCCAGGAAGAGTGCATCGGCTGCGGGGAGTGCATCGCCGTGTGCCGCTACGGGGCGGTCAAGTTCGACTACGCCATCGAGTCCCCTATACTGCAGAAGAGTATGGCCGAGCACGCGGCCGGCGTTCTGGCTTATTTCGGTGACAAGGTGATTTTTATCAACGCACTGGTGGACATGACCAAAGAGTGCGACTGCCTGAACAAACGTCAGGAAAAGGCTTTCGCCGATGTCGGCATCCTGGCCGGCGACGACATCGTGGCCGTCGACCAGGCCACCCTGGATGTCAGTGCCCGGGCCCACGGCGAGGACCTGGCACGACAGTCCTTTCCCAAGCTGGATGCCGCCATCCAGATCCGCCACGCCGAAAAAATAGGTCTGGGCAGCCGGCAGTACCGTCTGCTGGAAGTTTGAAGGGATCAAATCAGCCCCGAAAAAAAGCGTTCGTCGTAAGTGCCTTTTTTAACGGTTGTATCGCCGATAGAGCCTCAGGACCTTGCTGACGTAGTTGCGCGTCTCTTCGATGGGCGGGATGCCGTTGCTACGTTCCACGGCGCCGGCGCCGGCATTGTAAGCCGCCACGGCCTTGGTGAGATCACCGCCGAAACGCTCGATGAGGCTTTTCAGAAAGCGGGTGCCGCCCATGATGTTCTGCCGGGGATCGAAGGGGTTGTCGATGTTGCAGACAGCGAAATTTTCGGGCATGATCTGCATCAATCCCTTGGCGCCTTTGCGGGAAATCGCCCTGGGATTGTAATCCGACTCCACCTTGATGATGGCTTTCAGCAGGGCGGTGGAAATACCGTGCCGGCGGGCGGCTTCATCGATGAAGCGGCGGTACTGGGCGGGGTCGGTATCGGCGCTAAAGGCCGGCACTCGGTACTTGTACGCTTCTTTGAAATAGGGTTTGTACTTCTGGGAAGACGGTGCATTGGTAAAATGCATCACGCCGTCTTTGTCCCGGTAAAAATACACCTCGGCCACGGACGGGAGGGCATAAAGGAACAGCGGCGCCGCCACGAGAAGACAGCCTACAATCCTGCCAGTGCTTTTCTTGATTTGCTCCGCGAGATGCATTGACTCTTCTATATCAAACTGTTACCGGTTTTCAATCTCTTTTTTAAAACCTGCTGGGTGCTCAGAAGAGCTTCAGTTGTACTTCCCGGGGACGGGGTTTTGGCCCGCGGCCGGAGTCGTGCCTCCGAAGCAGGTCCTTTTCGATGTCGCCTATGAACGGTGAGGGGGTGCGCTTTTCCCATTTTCCATGTATCCGGCGCTTTTCAGCCCGCGTCAGAAACAGCCTCTCCATGGCACGGGTCATGGCCACGTAGAACAGGCGACGTTCCTCGGCGCCATCGCTGACGGTGTCCTTGCGGTGATAGGGAATCAGCCCGTTTTCACAGCCGGTTATGAAAACCACTGGAAATTCGAGTCCCTTGGCGGCATGCATCGTCATCAGGGCCACCCTTTCGACACCGCTGATAAAAAGGTCGGCGTCGCTCTCTAGTGCCATATCGGCCAGAAACGTGTGTCGCTTTAATTCGACCTGTTCCAGCAGTCGCCGGAACGTTTCCCTGTTTTCCCGGCTCTCCTCACCCATCGCCTTCAGCCAGGGACAGGTTTTGTCCTGCAGCAGATACACGAGTTTATCCCTGAGAGACATGGCGGACACACGCTCTACAAGGCCCTCCAGATCGCGTATGAACTCGTCCAGGCAGCGCTGCCGGCGGGTGTCAAAATTCGGCAGCGGAAAGCGGCGTGCCCGGTGCAGGCATTGCTGCAGAGGAAGTTTCTGCTCATAGCACCAGGTTCTGAAATCAGACCAGTATTTTCGGGAAATGGACCGCCCTGCGGGGTGCCGACAGGCGATTTTTTCCAAGTCGAACAGGCTGGCCCTTCTTTCCACCACCTTCAACAGGGATATCAGTTCAGCGACCCCCGGCCGGAACAGGGTGCTGCTGCGACTGACCACCTGGTGGGGTATTCCGGCCGCGGTGAAAACCCGCGACAGGGTCTTTCCCTGTTCAGCGGTGCGGTAGAGAACGGCAAAATCGGAAAAACCGTACTGCCGCGTGCGGTGCCTGCGGCGTATCTTTCCGCTGTCGATGGCGTGCAGGGACATGCCGCCCACCATCTCCTCTATCATCTTGCCCACCGCCACGGCTTCTGCCCCATCGCTGGCCGTTTCGATGACATCGATCCATGCATGGCCCTGAATACCGGACTCCAATTTAAACCGGCCACGTGCCGTCGGAAAGTCCGCTGACGGTGTGTTAACGGCCTGCATCTGTATACTGTGCGCCCCCATCACCTGACCGGCGGCGTCCAGAATCGTCTGGGTGGAGCGGTAGTTGCGCCTCAGGGCAACCACCGCGGCCCCGGGATAATCCCTCACAAAACGGGTGAAATACGCTACTTTCGACCCCCGGAACCCGTAAATGGACTGGTCCGGGTCGCCGATGGCGCACAGGTGAGATGTGCCCCGGGCCAGAAGCTTTACCAGTCGATACTGGGCGTGGTTTATGTCCTGGTATTCATCGATAAAAATATAGCGGAAACGCCGGCGGCATTTTCGCCGGCAGGTGCGGTCATTCTCCAGAAGCCGCACGACGTTGTAAATCATATCCTCAAAATCGAGCACGCCCTGATTTTCGAGCATATTCTGGTAGACCCGGTAGGCTTGGGCCACCAGCTTCGTTTTGAGATCATTCGGATTTTCAGCTGCCAGGGCCTCCGGGGACAGGATCTGCTGTTTGGCCGAAGATATCAGCCGCTGCAGTTCAGGCGCTTTGAAAGGTAGATTTCCTCTTTTCCTGCGCAGTGCTTCCGTGGCTTCCTTTACCCACAGAAACTGCTCCTGTTCATCGATGAGGTTTCTGTTTTCGGCTTCCAGCATCTGCAGGCAGAAGGCGTGAAAGGTGGCCACCAGGGGCATGTCCCTGTTTTTTTTCATGAGATTTCGCAGTCGCTGGCGCATCTCTTCGGCTGCCCGGTTGGTAAACGTGAGGGCCAGTATTTCTTGGGACGATATTCTTCTGTTTTCGATAAAAAAAGCGATCTTGTGTGTCAGGGTGCGTGTTTTGCCGGTGCCGGGCCCGGCGACGATCAGAAGAAAACCGTCTTGTATCATGACCGCCTCGCGCTGGGCCGCGTTCAGACCCTCCAGGGGATCGGCAGTCCCGCTGGAAATCGGCTTAGACACGCTTTGAACCGGAGTGCTCTTTGCAACCGCCGGGCGATGCACTGGCCGGGAAGCCACTTTTTCCGTTTTCCTGCTGCGGGGCCTTTCGGTCCAGCCGCTTCCAGCAAACAGGGAATGCTGGCCCATCAGCTTTTCCCTCTCATGGCCCTGAAAAATACGAATGCGGCCAAACTCGCCGTCGAACCCTGGGGAAATGTCGATACTACCCGAGCGCATTCGCTCCACCGCAACAGCCAACAGGGGGATGCCGGCGCTTTGTATTTTTTCGATGCTTTTCAGGTGAAGAATTTCAAATTCACTCCCCAGTTTTGAAAGCGCTTGAAGGTACCACTTCTGCACGGTTTTGGTGTTCGGCCCCACCCGGAAAATCTCGGACAGGATGTCGCACAGCGGTATCAGACTAAAATACGGACGGGCGCCGGACGGGCGATAACCCGACCGGCGGTCGGCAAGGGCCATTACCCGGTTGAGTACCCCGCGGGTCAGGGGTTTGCCGCACACCGGACAATTACCGTCTATGGCGGCTGTTTCCACGGGGCTGCAACAGACGCCACACTTGCGGTGACCGTCGAAATGGTATTTACCCTCTTCGGCAAAAAATTCGAAGGTTCCCAGGAAGCCGCCTGAATCCGGAGATGCCAAGGCTTTTCTGACGGAAAAATAGTCCAGCTGCGTATCGAACCAGTTGGCTTCGCGACCGAGTTTGGCGGCGGAATGCGCGTCAGAATTGGACACCAGCGTCAGTCCCTCCAGGTCCGACACCATCCAGTTCATGGCAGGATCCGAAGAAAGCCCGGTTTCCACGGCGAAAATATGCCCGCTGAGGTCTCCGAAACACTCGCCGATGGAATCGAAACCCGACTTGGACCCCAGCAGCGAAAACCAGGGTGTCCAGATGTGCGCCGGAATTAAAAAAGCGTCTTCGGATGTCTCCAGCACAATTTCCAGCAAATCGCGGGCATCCAGCCCCAGAATAGGACGTCCGTCCGACGATATATTGCCGATCTCCGCCAGACGGCCGTTGAAACGCTCGCAGGTCTTGAAATCGGGTACGAACACGAGATTGTGGTTCTTCCTGACCCGTTCGTTTTTTTTGTAAATATTGCTGATTTCGCATACCAGCATAAACCTCACGCGACCGGCGATCGTCACCGGCAGCTGCGCTTCACAGCTTTTTTCGATATCATCACGGAGTTTGAACAGGCCCGCTTCGGCGGGCACCAGTTTTTCCCTCAGTTCGGCAAACCAGCCGGGATGGGTAAAATCGCCGGTAGCCACCAGGTCGATGCCTTTCAAACGGGCGGACATATAAAGGCTCTCCAGGTCGAGGGTTTTGGAGGTCGCCCGGGAAAATCTGGAATGAACGTGCAGGTCTGCGATAAATCTCATTAAAATCCTGTAATTATCTGTACTTTTGATGAATTATTCTCTTGTTTCCATTCATCAAACCGGGTATAATATATCAGATACGCTGCAAAGATAAAGGAAACTGCTGACATGGGATTGCTCTCCTCCACCGTATCGCTGACGAGCTACAAGGTAAATGGAAAATTTGAAAGATCCGTATCCGATTCGGTTTTAAAGGGGCTGCAGGCCTTTTGTATCTCGGACATCGATGAAGAAGACACGGATAAAAGCGTGGGCTGGACTTCATGGGAAACACCTTACCAGCCCGATTTCAGCGGGTCTTCGTTCATGCTCGGAACCTACCTGATTTTTTCCATGCGCATCGATAAAAAAAGTCTGCCGCCAAAAATCATAAACAAACACTATACGCTGGCTATGGAAAAACGGCTGACCGAGGACGGGCGGGCGTTTCTGTCAAAAAACGAAAAAAAACTATTGAAAGAATCTATTGTTCAAACATTGAACAAGCGTATCCCGGCCACCCCCAATATTTACGATGTCGTCTGGAACTATGAAGATTCGCGGCTCTGGTTTTTCTCCAACCTCAAAGCGGCCAACGAGGAACTAGAATCCCTTTTCCTCAAATCTTTTCATCTGTCCCTGACACGAATTTTCCCCTATACCGGGGCGTATCTTCTGGCGGGTCTTTCGGATATCGAAAAAGACACCCTCGCAGCCCTCACACCCACGTCATTCAGGAAATAAGTCATGCTTGACATTGTTTTGGCTTACAGCCGCTACCGTTTTCTGGGAAACGAGTTTCTAACGTGGTTATGGTATCTCATCGAGAATGGAAAAGTAATCTCTTTGCTGGAGGCCGAAAAATCGAAGCCGGCGGATCCCTTTTCCCTGCGGATAGGCAACCGGCTGGTTCTTGAAAACAGGCAAAACGAAGGCTTGGAAACCATCACCATCAAGGGGGACGATGCTGGCCTGGAAGAAGGGGTGCTGGCCCTGCGCAAGGGAGCGCTGGTCAGTGAAATCAATCTCCGCTACAGGCAGGGTTCCCAACAGTGGACCTTTACCCTTAAAGGTGAAAGCCTGAATATAAGCAACCTTAAATTTCCCGAACCGAAAATTGTGGAAACCAAACCAGACCGGGAAGCCGCCGCCCTGGATAAAATTTTCATGACCGAGAAAATAGTCGGCCTGGTCGAAATTTTTTTTTGTCGCTTTGTCAAAGAACGCCTCTCGCCCCGGTGGGAGAAAAAAACGCTGGTGGAAATTCATCAATGGATTTATCCCTGAATACCAAAGCCATCAAGTTTAAATTTCCCGGCAATGATCACGGGGTGACAATTGTTTAACGATAAAGCCACGGTTATTGACAATATCAGGACGATTGTTTTCAACGCCGTCTTTACCAGCGTTGGAAACCTTTTTTCCTGACAATTATTTTTACTTAAATTCTAATAAATTTCAGTATATTACATGGTTATTAGACTTATTGACAGCCTTTCACCTTAATCTTTTTTTAATAGTAATAAAAAAAAGAAAGGACACCAATGGATATTATCATTAACAGAGACCTGTTTCTGGACATCCTTGGCAAAGTCCAGGGATTGACCGGGCGCAAAAGTAATCTGGCCATTACATCCTGTGTTTTTCTCAAAACGACCGAGAACGGTTTTTTCATCGCCGTTACCAATCTGGAAACCGGCTACGAGGGGTTTTTTCCGGCCAAGGTTCAAAAAGAAGGCGCCATCGCGGTCAATTCCAAAAAACTATACGAAATCGTGAGGGAGTTTCCCAGCCAGGATATAAGGCTCCACGAAATCGAAAATTACTGGATTGAAATCGGCCACGAAAAGATTCTCTTCCACATCGTCGGCATG
Source organism: uncultured Desulfobacteraceae bacterium (assembly GCA_964442705.1). Classification (GTDB taxonomy): domain Bacteria; phylum Desulfobacterota; class Desulfobacteria; order Desulfobacterales; family JALSRD01; genus JALSRD01. The sequence continues at coordinate 3,463 of CAYUAQ010000016.1, read as the reverse complement.
AACCCGGAAGATTTTCCTGAAAGCCCTCACATCGGAAAGATAACCTACTTCGAAATGCAATCTCCGGCCCTTAAAAAGATGATCGAACGATCGGTGGTCATCGGTCCGGCCTCCGATGAGAAACGTGCCCATATCACGGGGGTTCTGCTGGAGAAAATCGCCAACGGAAACGGCGGCATACGCATGGTATCAACGGACGGCAGCCGTCTGTCCACCGTGGACTATAGTTTTGAAAAACCCGTTGAAGTGCCCTTGGGTGACAGCGTGCTGGTTCCCAAGAGAGAATTGATCGAAGTCGGTAAATTTCTCGAAGATGAGGGTATCGTCGAGGTAGGGCTCAGGGATAACCACATTGTTTTCAAAAAGAAAGCGGAAACCATCATCGTCAGGCTGCTGGAAGGTGAATATCCAGATTATACCATCATCCTGGATATGCAGGGCGGCCATGAAATCCGGATGGACAGGCAGCTTTTTTTGAACATGCTCAGAAGAATGTCCATCGTTTCTTCCGAGAATTACCGCAGCGTTATTTTCCGTTTCAGTGACGGAATGCTCACCATTAATTCAACCAATCCGGACATCGGGGAATCCAAGGAAGAGATGCAGATCGATTTTTCGGGAGATGCCATCGAAGTCGCCTTCAACCCCCGCTTTTTCATGGATGCGCTGAATGTTATCGATGAAGAGAACGTGACTTTAAGAATCCAGGATGCCGAACACCCCTGTTTTATCCAAGGCGAGGAAGACAAGACTTTTCTCAGCGTGGTTATGCCCATGCGCATATGAACGTTGAGGGTTCTCGGGTGAAAAGGCTCAAACGGCAGGGAACGGGCGTCTGATCCCTGCAGATCAGGCAATTAAATCAGTATAGAGGTAATAAGCGATGCCAAACCAGACTTACAACGAAGACAATATCAAGATTTTAGAGGGCCTCGAGGCGGTACGCAAAAGACCGTCCATGTACATCGGCAATGTGGATGTGGAGGGCCTTCACCACCTGGTTTACGAAGTGGTGGACAACAGCATCGATGAGGCCATGGCGGGGTACTGCGATCTCATACAGGTGACCATTCATACCGACGGCAGTATCAGCGTAGAGGACAATGGACGGGGGATCCCGGTGGGCATCCACAAGAAAGAAAAGGTGCCTGCCGTTGAAGTGGTCATGACCAAACTGCATGCCGGCGGCAAGTTCGACGACCATTCCTACAAGGTATCCGGCGGTCTTCACGGTGTAGGCGTGTCAGTGGTCAACGCCTTGTCCTCTTTTCTGGAGGTGGAAATATACGTCGATGGCCGCGTGTACCGCCAGACCTATGCGAGAGGCAAGAAAACCAGTGAACTGGAGGTCGTCGGAAAAACCCGCAAACGGGGAACCAAAGTTCATTTTGTACCGGACGAGCAGATCTTCAACACGGTGCAGTACAATTACAACATTCTGGTGCGGCGGCTGCGGGAGCTGGCTTTTCTGAATCGGGCGGTGCGCATCAAAATCGAAGATGAACGCTCCGACCGCAAGGATGAATTCTTTTACAAGGGGGGCATTGTCTCCTTTGTGGAATACCTCAACCGCCATCACAACGTTTTGCACAAACCCATTTTCGTTGAGGGGGTGCGCAACGATGTGGCAATAGAAGTCGCCATTCAGTACAATGACACCTACAAGGAAAAAATATTTTCATTCGCCAACAACATCAATACCGTGGAGGGCGGCTTTCATCTCAGCGGTTTCAAGGCGGCCCTGACCCGCAGCATCAACGCCTATGCCGGCAACGGCAATCTTCCCAAAAATATGCAGGTCAAGATAGGGGGAGACGATGTACGTGAGGGACTTACCGCTATTATCAGCGTGAGAATCAAGTCTCCACAGTTCGAGGGACAGACCAAGACGAAACTGGGAAACAGCGAAGTCAAAGGCCTGGTGGAGTCTCTCATGAACGAAAAGCTGAGCACTTTTTTCGAAGAAAACCCGTCTGTTGCCAGAAAAATAATCGGCAAGGCCGTGGAGGCTTCGCGTGCCAGGGATGCCGCCCGGCGGGCCCGGGATCTGGCCCGCAACAAGGGTGCGCTGATGGATTCGACCCTTCCCGGGAAACTGGCGGAATGTCAGTTGACCGACCCGTCCCAGCGCGAGTTGTTTCTGGTCGAGGGAGATTCGGCCGGCGGATCGGCCAAGCAGGGACGTGATAGAAAATTTCAGGCCATATTGCCCTTGAAAGGTAAGATTTTAAATGTGGAAAAGGCCCGTTTTGACAAGATTCTGAAAAGCGAAGAGATCAAAAACATCATCACGGCCCTGGGTACCGGTGTCGGCAAGGAAGAGTACAATGTGGAAAATATCCGTTATCACAAGGTCATCATCATGACCGATGCTGATGTGGACGGTTCCCATATCCGGACGCTGCTGCTGACCTTTTTCTACCGGCAGATGCCGGAAATCGTCGACCACGGTTATCTGTACATCGCTCAGCCGCCCCTGTACCGTGTGGGAAAAGGGAAAAATGCCCTTTACCTCAAAGACGACACCCAACTCAACGAGTACGTCATAAAACGTGTGTGTGAAAAAAAGACCGTTAAAATAGATGATAACGGTGTTCTGCCCGAACACCAGATGTTTATAGTCATAAATCATCTGGCCGAATATTTTAGCATTCTGTCCCAGTTCGAAAGAAGGGGCATTCCAGCTGATCTGGTCGAATTGCTTGTAACGGAGCGGATTGACAGCCTGAGTTATCTCCGCAACCGGGAAAAAATGGAAAGCTTGCGCCGGGTCCTCTCGGAACATCGATTTCAGGTGAGTGAACCGTTGTGGCGGGAAGATCGCCGTATTTTTGAACTGGAAGTGCTGCCCGTGGGCGAAGAGGGTCTTTCCCCGGATGCTGTGGAAATAGCCGTAAAAAAAATAAGAATAGGCAGAAGTTTTGTTTTTTCCGAAGAGTTTCAGAGACTTTTGGATATTGACAGGAAAATGAAAAAATACCGCGGAGCGTGTTTCAGTGTCTATAACCGCAAAAAAGAACAGCAGCCGGTGGTATTGGAAAACAAACGGGATCTGCTCAATCACCTGATGGAAGAGGGCAAGAAAGGCATCGAGATACAACGCTACAAGGGTCTCGGTGAAATGAACCCGGATCAGCTTTGGGAAACCACCATGAATCCGGAAAAAAGAACCCTGCTGCAGGTGAAGGTAGAGGACGCGGTGGTCACCGATGAGATATTTACCATTCTGATGGGGGAAGAGGTGGAACCGAGACGGGAGTTTATCCAGAACAACGCTTTGGAGGTCAGCACGCTCGATATATGAAAAAGAAGGAGGCCTTCGGATGTGAACTATTCCGGTTTCTGCTGAAACAGATAATCCCCGGTGCGGTGTGAAGGAATTTCCCTAATAATATTCGATAAAGTGACGAATAAAAAACAAGGGAATCAGAAAAACTCTGAAAAACCGGGAGAATGTATGAAC
>CAYUAQ010000015.1:0-52891 GCA_964442705.1 uncultured Desulfobacteraceae bacterium | reverse complement strand
CGAGTCGGCCTCGCTGGGCGGCCGGTAGATGGGGCCTTCATAGCGCATGATCGGTGTCGATGTCCTCCAGCAGCATCTTTTTTTCGCGATCCGTCAGGTGCCGCCAGGCGCCCTCGGGCAGGCTGCCCAGGCGGATGCCGGCCATGCGCACCCGCTTCAGGTCGACGACCCGGCGCCCCACCTTGCCCACCATGCGGCGCACCTGGCGGTTGCGCCCCTCCTTGAGCACGATGCGGAAACGGCGGCCCGAGATGCGCTGGATCTTGGCCGGCCGGGTCTTGCGGCCGCTGAGCACCACCCCGCGGGCCAAGCGCCGCAGGGCGCCGTCGGGAATGAAAGCGTCCACCTCCACCTCGTATTCCTTCTCGTGGTCGAAGGACGGGTGCAGCAGACGGTGGTGCAGGGCGCCGTCGCTGGTCAGCAGCAGCAGGCCGCGGCTGTCCTTGTCCAGGCGCCCCACGGGGTAGATGCGCTCCTTGACCCGCACCAGGTCCAGCACCGTGCGCTGGCCCGGGTGGCTGCAGCTGCTCACGACCCCCACGGGTTTGTTCAGCACGATGTACATCCTGGGCGGTGCCGCCCTGACGGGCCGGCCGTCCACGGTCACGCGGTCCGTGCCCGGGCGCACCCTGGTTCCCAGCTGGGTGACGATTTCGGCGTTGACCGCCACGCGCCCCTGCCGGATCAGGTCTTCGGCCCGCCGGCGCGAGCACACGCCGGCGGCGGCCAGGAATTTCTGCAGGCGCACGGGCTGCATGTCACGACCGGTAGTCGGCATTGATGCGCACGTAGTCCAGGGAGAAATCACAGGTCAGCACGCTGGCCGCCGCCGTGCCCCGGCCCAGATCCACCTTCATGCGAAACGCCGGTTTCTGGAGTACCTCGCTGGCAGCCGCCTCGGCCTCGCTGCCGGCCCAGGCGCCCCGGTCGTAGAGCACCACCTCGTCGAAGAGGATGCTCATGGCATCCGGGTCCACGTCTACGCCCGAGCGGCCGGCCGCGGCGATGATGCGCCCCCAGTTGGCGTCTTCGCCGAAGCAGGCCGTCTTGACCAGCGGCGAGTTGGCGATGGTGTAGGCTACTTTGCGGGCATCTCCGACATCGCCCGCGCCGGTCACCGCCACCTCGATGAGCTTGGTGGCGCCCTCGGCATCTTTCACCAGCAGGCGCGCCAGCGCTTTCAGGAGATCCTCCAGCAGTGCCTGAAAAACAACCAGGTCCTCGGGGGTGCGCGCCACGGCCCCGGACAGGCCGCTGGCCAGAATCACAGTGGTGTCGTTGGTGCTGGTGTCGCCGTCCACCGTGATGGCGTTGAGCGTGGGCGCCACCGCCTGCGCCAGGCACCGCTGCAGATCCGAAGACGCGATCTCCACATCCGTGCAGAGGAAGCACAGCATGGTGGCCATGTCCGGGCAGATCATGCCGGAGCCTTTGGCCGTACCCACAACGCTGAAGGGTTTCCCGCCAATCTCGCCCCTGCGCCGTACCAGCTTGGGCACCGTGTCGGTGGTCATGATGGCCTCGGCCAGGCGCTCGAAACCACAGGGGTCCAGGGCACAGGCCAATTCGGGGGCGGCGGCCTCGATGCGCGCCACGGGCAGTTGCTGTCCGATGACGCCGGTGGAGGCCACCAGCACCTCGCCCTCGTCGATGTCCAGTTCCCGGGCCACGCAGGCGGCCATGCGGCGGGCGTTTTGCATGCCCTCGGCGCCGGTGCAGCAGTTGGCGTTGCCGGCGTTGACCACCACCGCCCGGCAGCGGCCGGCGGCCATGCGCTCCTGGTCCAGGAGCACGGGGGCGGCCTTCACCCGGTTGCGGGTGAACACGCCGGCCACCGCGGCCGGTCTTTCGCAGAAAATCAGTCCCAGATCCGGGTTTCCGTTTTTCTTGATGCCGCAGGCGATGCCGGCGGCCGCAAATCCCCTGCAGCTGATTTCATCCATCGGAATCCTTCCCTTCAAGTGGTTGGTCACCGAACCCTGTCATGATAAATTTACTCGGCTCCTCTCGCCCCAGGAAGCCGCCGTGGTGTGCAGCAGCACAAACCCGCTGGAAAGTCTCGACACCTATCGGTCGTCTGTGATAAAGAGTCTTTCATTTGGCGATGTTGCATCAAAAGATATCGTTTCCGGAATCATCACGTGAACAACGCGTCCCTGACATGCGATACCTGCGGCGGGAAGCTTTTCCCTTTTCGCACCTGACGACAGGTAAAACTGCGCTGCCGGGCCTGCGGCGCCTGCTACCGGCTGGACCAGTTCAGCGACGCCATCGACGATGAACTCGAGGCCCTGCTGGCCGCCGTGCCCTGTGACCGTCTCTGACAGACATATCACTACCTCAACATCCCTTAAAAATAAAGCCTGTTTTCCCATGCCCAGCTCCGTCGACAACTTCCCGCAGCGCTTTGCGCCAGGCGCACCGATGCCGACCGCCAGAGTGGAACCATCAGGCAGGGAGCCGGTGTCGTGATTGTTCTGCAGAGCCTCTTTCCGGTCTCCTTCCTGCTCGTGCTGGGCGCCGTCCTCAAGCGCTTCGAACTCACCAATGACGGTTTCCTGAAAACCGCCGACCGGCTGGTCTATTTCATTTTCTTTCCGGCCTTGCTCTTCTGGAAAATCGGGGGTGCATCGGCGGCGGCCGAGGTCGATTTCGCCTACATCCAGGCGGCCCTGTGCGCCCTGCTGACCACCTTCGTGCTGAGCACCGTTTTTCTCCGGCTGGGCCCCGTGCCGGCCTACGGGGCCGGCTCCTTCTCCCAGAGCTGCTACCGTTTCAACACCTACATCGGCATGGCCGTCGCCATGAACGCCCTGGGCGAAGAGGGCCTGCTCTACTTCAGCATCCTGGTAGGCCTGCTGATCCCGCTGATCAACGTCCTGGCCGTGAGCGTGCTGATCTGGTTTTCGGGGCAACCCATAGAGGGGCGACAGCGGGTGGCCGTCACCCTGCGGGCGCTGGTCACCAACCCCCTGATCATCGCCTGTCTGGCGGGCATGCTGTACGCCCGCACGGCCGGCCGGTTCCCGCTCTTTGTGGACAACACCCTGCGGCTGATGACCCACGTCACCCTGCCCCTGGCGCTGCTGTCGGTGGGCGGGTCGCTCACCATGGCGGGGCTGCGCAGAAACCTGCCCCTGGCAGCCGCCGGAACGGTGTTCAAGCTGGTGGTGCTGCCGGCCGGCGGCTATTTTTTCCTGCGGTTCTTCCAGGTCACCGGGCTGCCCTTCAAGACCGCCATGATTTTTTTCGCCCTGCCCACCTCCACGGCCATATATATCTTGTCGTCGCAGCTCCACAGTGATACCGATCTGGCATCGGCGGCCATCATGCTGTCCACGCTGCTTTCTTTTGCCTCTTTATCGATTGCTCTGCTGATCTAGGAGTCAAATGCAATGGATGCACCCATGGAGATGAACGAGCGCAATTTCAGAATCACCGTCGAGTACGACGGAAGTGCTTACCACGGCTGGCAGCGGCAGAAAGACCGCCGCTCCATCCAGGGGGAAATCGAAAAGGCCCTGGAAAAACTGACCTCGCAGAAGGTGACCCTCATCGGCTCCGGCCGCACCGATGCGGGGGTCCACGCCCTGGGTCAGATCGCCAATTTCCGCTGCGAGACCCGCATGACGGCCCACGCCTTTGAAAAGGGACTGAACAGCCTGATGCCCGAAGACATCGTCATTCGCAGCTGCCGCGAGGTGGATGACAGCTTCCACGCCCGCTACGACGCCCTGGGCAAAAGGTACCGCTACTGCATTCTCAACCGGCCGACGCCGGCGGCCGTGGGCCGCCAGTACGCCTGGTACCTGAAAAAACCCCTGGACGTGGCCGCCATGGAATCGGCCGCCAACCGCATCCTCGGAAAACACGACTTCAAAGCCTTCGAGGGCACGGGCAGCCCGCGCTCCCACACCATCCGCACCGTGGTGGAAGCCAAGTGGCGCAAGGCCGCCTCGGGCCTGCTGGTGTTCGAAATCGAGGCCGACGGCTTCCTGCGTTTCATGGTGCGCAACATCGTGGGCAGCCTGGTGGATGTGGGCTACGGAAAAAAATCCCCCGACGATTTCGAATCCATTCTCAACGCCCGGGACCGCAGCCTGGCCGGTATCACCGCCCCGCCCCACGGCCTGTTCCTCCTGCGGGTAAAGTATTGACAAGAGTGTGCCGATGAACAGTTTGAGCGGCAAGCGCGTTCTCATCGTCAAGCTGCGCTACATCGGCGACACCCTGAGCATCGCGCCGGTGGTGGCCAGCCTGGCCCGGGCAGCGCCCGGTGTGCGCATCGACGTGCTGGTCAACCGGGGGACCGAGGAAGTGCTGGCCCACGACCCCCACATCCACCGGCTGTGGTCTTATGACCGCCGCCGGGCCAAAAGGGGCCTGTGGACGGCCGTGGGCTACCACATCGATTTTTTCCGCAGGCTGCGGCCCCGGCGCTACGACGCCATCCTGGATTTCACCCACGGGGACCGGGCGGCCTTTCTGTGTTTTCTCATCGGCGCCCCCCTGCGGATCACCTACCGGGATGCCAGCCTGCTGTCGCGCCTGCTGATGAACCGCATCGTGGACGCCGAGCCCGTCGATTTCCACATCGTGGACTACCAGCTGCAGGCGCTCAAACTGCTGGGCATCACGGAATTCGACCGCACCCTGAAAATGGTCGTTCCGGCGGCCGTGCAGACGCGCGTGGACCGGCTGCTGGAACGGCACGGAATCGGGGAGAAACAGACCCGCGTGGTCATCCACCCAGGCGCCGGGGGGCCGCTGCGACAGTGGCAGCCGCGCCGTTTCGGCCGCATCGCCGCGCGACTTTCCCAAAGGCCGGAAACGGCGGTGCTGCTCATCGGCGGGCCCGGCGACGGCACCCTGGTGGACCGGGTGGCCGCCCACATGCAGGCCTCGCCGGCGTTTCGGTCAACCGGGCTGAGCCTGCTGGAAACGGCGGCCCTCATCCGCCGCTGCGACCTGTTCATCGGCAACGACTCGGCGCCGGCGCACATGGCCGCGGCCGTGGGCACGCCCAGCCTGGCGCTTTTCGGCCCCACCTGGCCCCACATGTGGCGGCCGCTGAGCCCGGCCGGAAGGGTGATCTTCAAGGAGGTGCCCTGCCGCGCCTGCCGGCAGGAGCGCTGCGTCCGTCCCGGGCAGACCTGCATGGATATGATCGGGGTCGAAGAGGTCTGGCGGGCGGTGCGGGAAATGCTCTCTTCGGGGTACGCGACCCCCTGATGAGGGGCCGTTGCAGAAAACCAAAATCGCGGACCGGCAACCATGGCGACCACCCCCACTTACAGCGAACTGGAACGTCGTATCGAATTGCTCGAAAGGGAACTGGAGCGACGGCAACATGAAACCGACATGCACGACGTCACCGAACGCGTCCGTGCCCGGCAGGCGCTGCGGGCGGCCAAAGCCGAAACCGAGGCCGCCAACCGCGAGCTCATGGAGGTCAACCGGCAGCTGGAAGAGGCCATCGCGCGGGCCAACGAAATGGCCCAGGAAGCGGAACTGGGCAGCATGGCCAAAAGCCAGTTCCTGGCCAACATGAGCCATGAGATCCGCACCCCTTTGAACGGTGTCATCGGCTTCACCGACATGCTCATGGACACCGATCTGGACGAAACCCAGCGCGATTACACCATGACCATCAAGCGCAGCGGCGAAGCCCTGCTGGCGCTGATCAACGACATCCTGGACTTCTCCAAGATAGAGGCCGGAGAACTGGAGTTCGAGGAGATCGCGTTCGACCTGGAACTGCTGGCCTGCGACGTGTGCGAACTGATCCGCCCCAAGATCGAACACCTGCCGGTGGAGATCCTGTGCCGCATCGCGGACGATGTGCCCTCCCGCGTGGTCAGCGATCCACTGCGCTTCCGCCAGGTACTGACCAACTTGCTGGGCAACGCCTCCAAGTTCACCGCGGCCGGTGAAATCGAACTGTCATTGAGGGTGGCAGAAGAAACCCCGCAAGCCCTGAAAATTCACGTGGCTGTCCGGGACAGCGGCATCGGCATCCCGCCGGACAAGCTGGAAGACATCTTTTCGCCTTTTCAGCAGGTGGACGGCTCCACCACGCGCAAGTACGGCGGCACCGGCCTGGGCCTGTCCATCTGCCGCCAGATCGCCGCTCTGATGGACGGCGAGGTCTGGGTGGAAAGTCCGGCCGGGGAGCGAACGCATAGGGGTCCGGAAATTCACACTGCGGGGGGGCCGGGAAGTGTTTTTCATTTCACGGCCTGGGTCAAGAAAGCGCAGATCAAATCCAGACCGGAGACAGCGGCCCGTGCCTGGAAAGCAAGCGCTGCGCGGCCAAAGGCACGTGAAATCATCCCTCCGGGGGGGATGCGCGAAGACATGCAGCCGTCCGTGCGCATCCTGCTGGCCGAAGACAACCCCGTCAACCAGAAGCTGGCCGAACTGATGCTCTCCAAGGCGGGCTGTCAGGTGGACGTGGCCGGCACCGGGCGGGAGGCCGTGGAAAGGTACACGGCGGCCCCGGACGACTACGACCTCATCTTCATGGACATTCAGATGCCCGACATGGACGGCATCGAAGCCACCTGGGCCATTCGGGAGTTCCAGCGCGCCATCATCAACGGCTCTCCCCGGCACATCCCCATCGTGGCCATGACGGCCCATGCCGTGAGGGGGGACCGCGAACGCTGCATCGAAGCGGGCATGGACGACTACACCACCAAACCCATCAAGCGCGAAACCGTGCTGGATATCCTCGAAAAATGGGTGTTCAGGGAGGCCGGGGCCGATTAACGCACGGCGGCTTCGGCAACGCCCTTCTTGATCTCCTCGAGACGCTGGTTGTAATAGGCGATGACTTCCCGGCGGTTGAGCATGCCCAGCAGTTCCCCGTAATCGTCTTCCTTGACCACTGGCAGCGAATCGATGTTCTTCTGGGTGAATTTCTGCATGACGGTGTTCAGGTCGTCGGCCGGCGTGGTGACGATGATGTCGGTGACGGCGATATCCTTCATCACCACCAGCGGTTCGACTTCCCTGTCGAAAAGAACGCTGCGGATATCCGTGCTGGAAAAAATGCCCGTCAGGCGGCCCTCTTCGTCTACCACCGGGAAATAATGCTGCTTGGTCTCCGAGAAGAACTTCTTGAACTCCTGAAAGGGCATGTTTTCGGCAATCAACTGGACTTTGCGGACATGCGACATCAGGTCCCTCACGTGAATGGCCTGCAGGATGTCCACGAAAAACTCGCCGGCGTGGGCGGCGGAGGCCACCTTGTTGGGCACCTGCTTTTCATAGATGGTCCAGCGCTTGGAAGCCAGGAAGGTGATGGAGCATACCAGCAGGGCGGGCAGCAGCAGGTGGTAGGAGTTGGTCATCTCGCTGACGAAGATGATGGTGGAGATGGGCGTGTTGGAAACGGCCGTGAAAAACCCGGCCATGGCCACCACCACGAAGGCCCCCGGCTCGGTTACCACGGTGGGCATCAGCTGATGGAAAATCTTGCCCACCACGCCGCCCATGGCGCCGCCGATGACGATGGACGGGCCGAAAACACCCCCGGACCCGCCCGAGCCGATGGAAAAGGACGTGGTGAAGATCTTGCCCAACGCCAGCGCCAGCAGGAAACCGATGGTCACATGGCTCTGCATGGTGAGGGTCTGCTGGATATAGCCGTAGCCGAACGCCAGCGCCTGGGGGAGGAAAAAGCCGATGATGCCCGTGAACAGGCCGCCGATGGCCGGTTTGATGTGATTGGGTATTTTCAGCTTTCTGAAGAGGGCGGTGATGCCGTAGAATGACTTGACGTACAGCCCGCCGGTGGCCACCAGCACCAGCGCCATGACCACGTAAGGACCCAGCTCCAGGGGATTTCGAAAAACAAAATCCGGCGATGCGAACAGGCTGCCCCAGCCGAAGACCAGGCAGAAGAGGCAGTAGGCCACCACCGACGAAATCCCGGCCGGGATGATGACCTCGGATTCGAACTCGGGATCCCGGTAGAGCACCTCGGCGGCGAACAGGGCACCGGCCATGGGGGCCCTGAAGATGGAGCCGACCCCGGCGCCGATACCGGCCGCCATCATGATGCGCCGGTCGCGGTCCGACAGCTTCAGGCGGGTGGCCAGAAAAGAGCCGAAACCGGCACCGATCTGGGCGATGGGGCCCTCGCGGCCGCCGGAACCGCCGGTGGTCAGGGTAATGGCCGAGGCGATTGTCTTGATGATGGGCACCCGGCCGCGGATGAAGCCACCCTTGTTGTGATAGGCGTCGATGGCGGCGTCGGTGCCGTGCCCCTCGGCCTCCGGGGCGAAGGTGTACACCAGCCAACCCGAAACAATGCCGCCCAGGGCCGGCAGCAGCAACAGCATGGTGCGGTTCAGCGGAGTGTTGCTGCGCGGGATCAGATGGTGTTCACCGGCCGGCGGCGGCGGTCGGTAGCCTGCCATGAGATCCATGAAGTAGTGCATACCCAGCTGGCAGAGGTAGTGAAACAGGATGGAACCGGCCCCGGCGATGAGGCCGATGGCGATGAAGTAAAGCGCCCAGCGGCCGGCATGGGCGACATCGAAAAGCATCTCTTTCTCGCGGCCGGCTTTTCGGGTGGGTTTCTTTTTTTTCCGGGGCTTCTTCAATGGTGTCCGTTAGGTCTCCAGCTCTCTGACACCTGCCAGGATGGCGTCGAAAAGCGGTTTGATGAGCTCTTCTTCCACGCATGAGAAGGCGATGCGCAAGTTGCGTTCGCCGATGGAAATCAGCCCGATGCCGTAATGGTCCAGCAGGTGCCGCCGCAGTTTCTCGGCGTCCACGCGTTTCAAGCGGATGCACATGAAATAGCCGGCGTTGAACGGATAGGCATCCCAGGCATCGGCGTAGCGCTCGTCGGCCAGCACCGCCCGCACCCGGCGGGCACGGGCGGCCAGGATGTCGAATTTCTCCCTCTTCTCATCGGCATAGGCGCTGCTCTGCATGGACTTGAGTACGACGGACTGGCTCAGGTGCGACGCGTTGGAGATGGAGCCGCGTACGGCGCCGGCGGTCTTTTTCTCCAGCGCTTCATAGAAGGTTTCTGCGCCGCTGTCCACCCGCGTGCCGTACGTGATGAAGCCCACCCGCAGGCCCCAGACGAAATTCTCCTTGGTGGCGCCGTCCAGCTTGACGGCCAGGATGCGCGGGTGCAGCCCGCACAGAATGGAAAAAAGCGACTCCTTCATGGTTTCGGCCTCGTAAAAAAGACCGAAATAGGAGTCGTCCAGGGCCACCACGATGCGGGTGCCGCCCTCGGCCAGCTGCAGCAGGATGCGGCCGATTTCCCGTGCTTCTTCGGTGGTGGGGGCATAGCCGCTGGGGTTGTTGGGGAAATTCAGAATCAGGTTGACCTTGCCGTTGCGAGCGGCCGCCGCGGTCAGGCTGCGCTGCAGACCCGCCAGGTCCAGCCGGCGGTTTTCATGAAACAGCGGGTAGTGATCCACGGCAATGCCCCGGATGACATTCAGGATCAGGTTGTAGTTGCCCCACATCATGTCGGGCAGCAGCACGGTTTCGCCGGGGTTGAGCCACAGCGTGCCGAACAGGCTGACGCCGTGGGTGATGCCGCTGGTCACCACCGGCAGGCTGAACGTTTTTCCCGCCAGCCCGGGGTTCTTTTCCACCAGCGACCTTTGCCACTGGCGGCGTAGTTCGGGGATGCCGAAAGAAGGTGCGTAGGTCAGGGCCTGTGAAGCCGGCAGGTCACAGATGGAGGCCATCACCGAATCGAACACCATGGTGCGGCCCTTTTCTTTGGCAATGCCGATGGTGGCATTGATGTAGTGGGCCTTTTCTTTGGCCTCGGCACCCTGGCTGAGAATACCCCTGGGAAAGAACAGCTTGCGGCCTGCTTCGGAGAGCATTTGCCCCACTTCGGAATTGGCCGACGAGATGACTTCGTTGAGTTCGCTGGCAAGCGGATTCATGGCGGTTTCCTGACGATGTTAAATGGGCCGGCAAACGGAACTGCCGGGCAGGCAAAAAAAGCACATTGAAACCGACTTTTACCGCCTGCAGCATGCCTGTGTCAAGAGCGGATGGTTTCGCGTGCCGTAAAAAAAAAGACCCCGTGCCGTGGAGCACGGGGTCTGGAAATCGGCAAATCGCCGCATTATCGATGCCCTCGCTTGGAAGCCTTGAGCGGATTGATCTTGGAGCCGTTGGAGGCCGTTGCCACGCTGACATGGGTTGCCAGGTTGCAGGAACCGTTTTTCCACTTCAGGGAGGGTTCGGGGCACGAGGCACAGTACCAGCCCCCGGTCAGCTCGACGCTGCGCCCGCAGCCGTTGCAGTTCTCAACCACCTGATGGCAGCTGCCGCCGTTGTAAGAACACCCATTAGCCGTCATGAAAGGGCACTCCTGCCCTTCGCGAATCGTTGTACAAATCATTGGTATCACCCCCTTCTGATCATAATGAACAAAAGAGCCCGGGGGATTTCCCAGGCTCTTTGTATGCCAGGCAATTTTCTTAATCTGGGAATATAAAAAAAATATACCTGAGTGTCAACAGGATTTTCATCCTAAAAAGGAAAAATTAACCCCCGGGCCGACGGTGCCAGCACATAGGGCTTGCCCAAATTCCAAAGTTCAATTAAAAGACACCCATGGACACCAGAACCGGAGAACCAGCGGATTCCATTACCGCCCAGGCCGTGCGGGTGCTCAACATCGAGGCCCAGGGCATCACTGGTCTGATCGGCCGGATCAACGATGACTTTCGTCGCCTGGTGGATCTCATCTACCGGTCACGGGGGCGTGTTATCGTCAGCGGCATCGGCAAATCCGGCATCATCGGGCGCAAGATCGTGGCCACGCTCAACAGTACCGGCACGCGGGCCATTTTTCTGCACCCGGTGGAAGCCATGCACGGTGACCTGGGGCTGGTCAGCGAGGACGACATTCTGCTGGCGCTTTCCAACAGCGGCGAAACCGACGAGTTGAACCTGATGATTCCCTCGGTGCGGGGCATCGGGTGCAAGGTGGTGGCCTTTACCGGCAACCTCGAATCCACCCTGGCCCGGCAGAGCGACATGGTCATCGACGTGGGGGTGGAAAAAGAAGCCTGCCCCATGGGCCTGGCGCCCACGGCCAGCACCACCGCCCTGCTGGCCATGGGCGACGCGCTGGCGGTGGTGCTCATCAGCAAGCGCCACTTCAACCCCAGCGACTTCAAGAAAATCCACCCCGGCGGCAACCTGGGCCAACGCCTGGCCAGCGGTGTCACCGATCTCATGCTGACCGGGGAGCATGTCCCGGTGGTGGATGAAAACACGCCCCTGGCCGAGGCCATCGTGGAAATGGACCGTGGGCAGCTGGGCGTCACCCTGGTGGCCGACCGGCGCTCGCGGCTAACCGGCATCATCACCGACGGCGACCTGCGGCGGCTGCTGGCCCGCGGCCGGTCGCCCCGCGGACTTTGCGCCGCCGATGTCATGACCACCGACCCCCGCCGCATCGGGCCGGAAACCCCCACGTATGATGCCTTGAATATCATGGAACAGTTCCAGATCACGGTGCTGCCGGTGGTTTCCACCACCGATGCCATCCTCGGCATCCTGCACCTGCACGACATCCTGGGAAAGGGCGAGTTCAAATTCAACGGCTCGTGAGCTGCAATGGCGGCCCCTGGAAGGTAACACCCCGCCGGCGGCGGCATGCGGCCGGCTTTAACCCGCTGTCCACCAGACAGGAGAAACAGGCATGATTTCCGAATCCCTGGATACCCGCATCGTCACCCTGGGCCCTGCGGCCATTCCCTCCCCCCTGACCCTGGCCGATCGTGCCACCCACGCACGCACCTTCGTGGAAGAAGACCAGCGGGTGGCCATCGAGGTCGACCCCCTGCGGCTGCAGGCTCTGGCCGAAGAGGGGCAGCCGATCCCCTCCTTCGAACTGGCCGGACCCCGGCGCAAGATCTACTTCGACCCCAGCAAGCTCAAGTGCGCCCTGGTGACCTGCGGCGGGCTGTGTCCGGGGCTCAACGACATCATTCGGGCCGTGGTGCTGGAGCTCTACTACGGCTACGGCGTGCGCAACATCTACGGCATCCGTTACGGGCTGCAGGGGTTTATCCCCAGGTACGGGCACGAGGTCCTGGAACTGAACCCGGAGGTGGTCACCGACATCCTGGAAATGGGCGGCTCCATCCTGAGCTCCTCGCGGGGCCCCCAGTCCATACCCGAGATCGTCGACGCCCTGGAGCGCATGGACATCGGGCTGCTGTTCATGATCGGCGGCGACGGCACCCTGCAGGCCGCCAGCCTCATCGCCGACGAGATCCTCTCCCGGGGCCTGCACATCGGCGTGGTGGGCATTCCCAAAACCATCGACAACGACATCCACATGGTGTCGCGCTCCTTCGGCTTCGACAGCGCCGTGGCGGTGGCCACCGAGGCCATCATCAGCGCCCACAACGAGGCCCAGGGCTATCCCAACGGCATCGGTCTAATAAAACTCATGGGGCGCCACTCGGGCTTCATCGCGGCCACTGCCGCTCTGGCCCAGCAGAATGTCAACTTCGTGCTGATCCCGGAAATCGACTTCGATCTGGACGGCCCGCGGGGGCTTCTGAAAACCCTGGAGAACCGCCTGACGGACCGTAAACACGCCGTCATCGTGGTGGCCGAGGGGGCCGGGCAGAAATTCTTCGACACCTCCCACCCCCAGTACGACCCGTCCGGCAATGTCAAGCTGGGCGACATCGGCCTGCTGCTCAAGGAGAAAATCCTGGCCTACTTCAAGGAAAAAAACTTCGAGATCAGTCTCAAGTACATCGACCCGAGCTACATCATCCGCAGCCTGCCGGCCTGCGCCAAAGACCACGTCTTCTGCTCCTTCCTGGGCCGCGACGCCGTGCACGCCGGCATGACCGGCAAGACCAAGCTGCTGGTGGGCTACTGGAACGAGCAGTTCGTGCACGTCCCCATGTCTCTGCCGGCCGGCCGGCGCAAGCAGGTCGACCCCGGCGGCAAACTGTGGCAGAACGTCATCCAGGCCACCGGCCAGGCCGTGATGGTCAACGAATAGCATCCCCTGCCCGTTCACGGGCCCACATCAACCGCACGGCGCATCCCCCGCCGGCGCACCCAGCAAAAGGAGAAAAAAGATGATCAAAAAAATGTGGCTGCCACTGTTGTTCTTGGCCATGACCGGCGTGTGGGGCTTGTGCGACCAGGGCGCCCACGCCGCCGATCCCATCGTGATCGGCGTGCCCACCTCCACCGGTTTCCTGGAGGGCAGGGAGTGCCTCAAATCCGTGCAGATGGCCGCCGACGAAATCAACGCCAAAGGCGGCGTGTCGGTGGGCGGGGTGAAGCGGCCCTTTAAAATCGCGTCCCTGGACATCCGTGACGCCGCCCCGGGCGTGCCGGTGCCCGAAGCCCTGCTGGGCCTGGAAAAGATCATCCTGGAAAAAAAGCCCGCCGCCCTGCTGGTGGGTCCCTTCCGCTCCGAGGCCCTCATGGCGGGCATGGACATCATCGCCAAGTACAAGATGCCCTTTCTGGGGACCATCGCCATGTCGCCGGCCTCCGAGGCCAAGATCAAGAAGGCGCCGGACAAGTACAAGTACATCTTCCGCACCTGCCTGGACGCCCGCTTCCTGGTCAAGTACCTGGCCGGCACCATGGCCTTCATCAACAAGCAGTTCGGCTTCAACGAGGTCTTCATCATGAACCAGGACGTGGCCTGGGCGCGCAAGACCGCCGAGATCATGACCAAGGTGTACTTCGACAAGGCCGGCTGGCAGATCGTGGGCCACGAGGCCTACCCCACCGGCACCTCGGACTTCTCCTCGGCCCTGATGAAGGTCCGCGCCAAGGGCGCCCAGGTGATCCTGCCGATCTTCGACATGCCCCAGAGCGGCACCCTGGTCAAGCAGTGGAACGCCATGAAGGTGCCCGCGCTCATGGCCGGCTTCATCTCACCGCTGGCCGGCCCCGGCGCCTGGAAGACCTTCGACCACAAGATCGCCGGCGCCATCAACTGCAACTTCGAGATGGGCAGCGCCGTGTCTTCGGACAAGATGCCGCTTTCCAAGGCCTTTGACGCCGCCTACCGCAAGAAGTGGGGCAAGCCCATCGAGGCCGGCCACGGCCCGGCGCCCTCCTACGAGTCGGTCTACATCCTGGCCGAGGCCATTGAGCGCGCCGGTAGCCTGGATGCCGACGCCATCGTGGCCGAACTGAAAAAAACCGACCGCCGGGGCATCATGGGCCGCATCCGCTTCGACGAGGGCCACCAGGTGGTTTACGGCATGGACCCCGAGGAGACCGCCGTGGCGGCGGTGCTGCAGTGGAACGCCGACGGCAGCCGCACCATCGTGTTCCCGCCGGCCATCGCCGACGGTCAGATCCAACTGCCGGCGGGACTCAAGCCGGCTAAGTAGCGGCCGGACACGCCAACCGCCTCACAGGGAGACCCGCGCGGCATGCTCATCGGGACCACTATCTACGCGCTCATCAACGGAGCCATCCTGGCGCTGATGGCCATCGGCTTCAGCCTGACCTTCGGCATCAGCGGGATCGCCAATTTCGCCTACGGCGCCTTTTACGTGCTGTCGGCCTATGGCATCTGGCTGCTGCTGCGTCTGCTGCACGTGCCCTACATGGCCGCCGTGGTGCTGGCCGTGGCCTTCAACATGCTGGTGGGCGCCGCCATCTACCGCTTCGTGCTGCTGCGGGTCCGCGGCCAGGCCCTCTCCGAGGTGATCGCCACCTTCGGCATCGGCCTGGCCATCCTGGAGCTGTTCCGCTACCTGGGCTGGGTCGGTTTCGAGTACACCCTGCCGGTGTTCGTGGACCGCAGTTTCGTCATCGCCAGCACCTACGTGGACATGCAGCGCATCCTGATCCTGGCCTTCAGCGTCGTGCTGATCCTGGCGCTGTACCTGTTCACCCACCACACCGCCATGGGACTGGCCTTCCGGGGCATCGCCCAGGACGAGCGCACGGCCCTGACCTTCGGCATCGACGCCGACCGCGTGGCTACCCTGAGCGTGGCCTTCGGGGCCGGGCTGGCCGCCCTGGCGGCGGTCTTCATCATCCCGCTGGGCAGCATATCGCCGGGCGAGGGCTACGACGTGCTCATCAAGGCCCTGGCGGTGTGCATCATCGGCGGGCTGGGCAGCACCGGCGGCGTGATCGCCGCCAGCGTGATGATCGGCTTTGCCGAGCGCTTCACCGACACCTACGTGGGGTCGCACTGGACCATGATCGTCAGCCTGGCGGCCATCGTCATCGTGCTGACCGTCAAACCCTCCGGGCTGTTCGGCAAACAGAAGGAACTGGAAGAAAGGATCTGACGCCCCTTGGAGCGACGCAGAGAGAGAATCGACCGCGGTATCAGGGTGCGTTCGTCGGACATCTTTGCGCTGTGCTCCTGGCGCGAAATGCTGTACCTGGCCGGTCCGCGCCTGCTGCCCGTCGTGGTCTGCCTGCTGCTGCCCGCGGCGCTGAGCGTCTACTGGCAGAAAGTACTCCTGTCGGTGGCGGTTTTCGCCCTGCTGGCCATGAGCTGGGACATCCTGGCCCAGACGGGCATGATCTCCCTGGGACAGGCCCTCTTCTTCGGGGTGGGGGCCTACGGCGCCGGACTGATGAACCACTACTGGCACCTGCCGCCCTGGATCACCCTGCCGGCGGCGGCCCTGGCCGGTGGCACGATATGCACCATAGTACTGCTGCCCGTGCTGCGCCTGCGGGGTATTTACTTCTCCATGGTGACGCTGATCGTCCCGCTGATGATGGTGCGCATCATCGAGGCCACCAAGATCTTCGGCGGCACCGAGGGCCTCAGCGGCATGACGCCCCTGCCCTCCCGCTGGGTGGAGGCCTACGTGGCCATGGCCGTGCTGCTGGCGGTGCTCTTCGGCTTCCGACGGCTGCTGGACTCGGACTACGGCCTGGTGCTCAAAGGCATCTGCGACAACGACCGCTCGGTGATCAACGCCGGCATCAACATCTACTGGTTCAAGGCCCAGGCGCTGTTCATGGCTGGCTGCGTGGGCGCCTTTGCCGGGGCTTTCATGACCCACGTCTACATGTTCGTGGGCATGCCGGTGTTCGCCCTGGACTACTCCATCCTGCCCATCGCGGCCGCCGTGGTGGGAGGTCCGGGCACCTTCGCCGGCGCCACCCTGGGCGCCTTCCTGCTGGTGCCCATGTCCGAGGCCCTGCGGGGGTTCGGCGGGCTGCGCATCGTTCTGTACGGGCTCTTCCTGGTGGTTTTCATCGTGGCCCTGCCAGAGGGGATCTTCCACTTCCTGCAGCGCAAGTACCACCAGTTCGAGCGCTGGGTGGAGGTGGAGAAATGAGCCCCGCACCGCTGCTGCGCGTGGAGAACCTGAGCAAGTCCTTCGGCGGCGTGAAGGCCCTGCGGGCCGTGAGCTTCGAGCTGGCGGCCGGCGAATTGCTGGGCGTCATCGGCCCCAACGGTTCCGGCAAGACCACCCTGGTGAACCTGATCACCCGCTTCATCCGCCCCACTTCCGGAAAAGTGCTGTTCAAGGGGCGCAGGATCAGCCACCTGCCGCCCTACAGGATCGTCCGCCTGGGCATCGCCCGGACGTTTCAGATGGTCAAGCCCTTCTACCAGCTGCCGGCCTACAAGAACATGATCATCCCCCTGTACTCGCCGCGCATGAAGCAGCTGTCCGGGGCCCGCTACGGTGATCGCGACGCCGTGGCCCTGGACCTGCTCGAGGAGGTGGGCTTCGAGCGCGACGCGCACGTGGCCTACAAGCCGGCCGGGGCGCTGCCCCAAGGCTACCTCAAACGGCTGGAACTGGCCAAGGCCATGGCCCTGCAGCCCGAGCTGCTGATCCTGGACGAGCTGTTTTCCGGCCTCAGCCTGGCCGAGGTGGCCGGCATCGTGCCCATCATCGAAAAACTGCGCCTGGGCGGCATGACCATCATCATGATCGAACACCGCTTAAAGGAGCTCTTCCGGGTGGCCGACCGGGTGTTGGTGATGAACTTCGGCCGCAAGATCGCCGAGGGGCCGGCCGAGGCCGTGATGGAAAACGAGGGCGTCAGGAACGCCTACCTGGGAAGCGAGGACTAGGCCGTGGCCCTGCTGGAAGTCGACAACCTGATGGTCTTTTTCGAAAACGCCCTGGCACTGAACGGGCTGAGCCTGGCGGTGGACGAGGGGGAAATCGTGGGCCTCATCGGCTCCAACAGCGCCGGCAAGACCACCTTCATGAACACGGTCTCGGGCCTGATCATCGACATGCGTCTCAAGGAAAAGCGCCGGGGCGGTCAGCGCATCAGCATCTACGGCCACGTCCGCTACGAGGGCCGCGAGATCACGGAGACGCCGCCCAGCGAGCGCGTCAAAAGGGGCATCGTGCTCTCCCGGGAGCGCCACCCCGTCTTCGGCGAGAGCACGGTCCTGGAAAACCTCAAGATCGCCGGCTACCTGCGGGGAAAGTCGGAAATCCGGCAGAGCACCGCGTTCGTCTTCGCACTGTTTCCCCAGCTGGGGGCCTTGAGAAAGCGCAAGGCGGGTTTCCTGAGTGGCGGCGAGCAGCAGATGCTGGCCATCGGCATGGCCCTGGTGGTGCGGCCCCGGCTGCTGCTGCTGGACGAACCCCTGCTGGGGCTGAGCCCCATGATGCAGAAGACGGTGGTGGACGCCATCGTCAGCCTCAACCGCGAGACCGGCATCACGGTGCTGCTCAGCGAACAGTTCGCCCGGCCGGTGCTGCCCATGGTCGACCGCGCCTACGTGGTGGAAAACGGCATGCTCTCGCTTTCCGGAAGCGGGGAGGCGCTCATGGCCAACCCCGAAATAAAAGCCGCCTACTTCGGGGTCTGAGCCGCGATGAGAGAACACCGACATATATTCGCCGCCTTCGCGGCCGCCGCCCGCAGGTACCCGCGCCACACGGCCGTGGTCTACCTGGGGACCCGCTACAGCTACGCTCGCCTGCTGGACCTGTCGCGGCGCCTGGCGGCCGGATTGCTGGCCAACGGCTTCGAACCCGGCCGCCGCGTGGTGCTCTACGTGCCCAACAGCGTCCACTGGGTGGTGGCCTGGCTGGGCATCCTGCGCGCCGGGGGCGTGTGCGTGCCCATCACGCCCATCTACACGCCCCGGGACCTGGCGTACATCGCCAACGACAGCGGCGCCGAGGCCATCGTGTGCGCCGACACCAACTTCGGCTACGTACGCAAGGTGCTGCCGGACACGGGCCTGAAGACGGTGGTCGTCTCGCGCATGGTGGAGTTGCTGCCCCTCTGGAAACGGCTCTTCGGCCGGCTCTTCGACGTGATCCCCAAGGGCCGCATCGCCCCGGGGCCGAACATTCACCGCTTCAGGAAACTGCTGACCGTCGGCAACGACCTGCCCGACCTGCCGGACTGCGGTGAAGAGATGGCCGAAATCCTGTACACCGGCGGCACCACCCGGAACCCCAAGGCCGTGCCTATCACCCACGGGCTGTTCCTGGCGTCGGCCGAACCCCAGATCCGCGTCAGCGAGCCACTCTTTGCGGCCGCCGAAAACGTGATCATGGCCAACGCGCCCCTGTTTCACATCCTGGGACAGACCTGCAGCCTGGCGACCCTGCTGGCGGGCGGCACCTTGATGCTCCAGCCGCGGGTCAACCTGGACGCCACCTTCGATGCCATCCAGCGCTTCCGGGCCCGCACCATGATCGGCGTACCCACGCTATACCGCATGATCCTGGAGCACGACCGGCTGGACCAGTACGACCTGAGCTCGGTGGACTACTGGTTCAGCGCCGGTGACGTCCTGCCGGTAGAGGTGGGACGGCGCTGGCAGGAGACCTTCGGCAAAACCATCTACCAGGGGTACGGCGCCACCGAGACCTGCGGCGGGGTGGCCATGTGCCCCACGGATCGGCACAGTCCTCCCAAGAGTGTGGGCCGCATCGTGGCCGGCAAGCACGTCCGCATCGTGGACCCGGTCTCCCTGCGCCCCGTGGCGCCCGGCCAGGCCGGCGAGCTGCTGGTGTCGTCCGACCCCATGGTGACCGCCTATCTCAACAATCCGGAAGAAACCGCGGCCGCTTTCATCGAACTGGACGGCCGCCTGTGGTACCGCACGGCCGATGTGATGTCCATGGACGCCGAGGGCTACCTCTATTTCGTGGACCGCACCGTGGACACCATCAAGCACAAGGGCTACCGCGTGTCCGCCTCGGAGATCGAGGCCGTGCTGCAGGAACACGCCGCCGTGGTGGCGGCCTGCGTCATCGGCGTGCCCGACGAAACGGTTGGCCAGCGCATCAAGGCCTACGTGGTCCTGAAGGAGGACATCAAGGGCATCACCGGCTCCGAGCTGATCAAGTGGTGCCGGCAGTCCATGGCGGCCTACAAGGTGCCCCAGTACATCGAGTTCCGGGACATGCTGCCCAAGTCCAAAGTGGGCAAGCTGCTGCGCCGGGAGATCCGCGACGAGGAAAAACGCATGAAGGAGCAGTGATATGCACTTTAACCCTGAGCAGGGAACCGCCGGACATCGTCCGGACGGCGCGCCGCTTCGCCGAGGGGCAGTTTCCGCTGCGCGCCCTGGCGTTCGACCGCGCGTTGCTGGGCAAGGGATAGAAAGCCTCAGGCGATATCCCGGGTCTTGTGAAAGGTCACCCCGGGCCACTCCTTCATGCAGTACTCCAGTTGGAAGTCACTGGTGGTCAGATACGACAGGCAGCCCTGGGAATCCCGGGCCAGGTTGGCGGCATTGGCCTTCTCGAAGGCGGCCAGTTCCCGGCGGTCGTCGCAGGCGATCCAGCGCGCCACGCGATAGTCCACCGGCTCGTAGACGGCCTCCACGCCGTACTCGGCCGCAAGCCGCGCCGTGGTGACCTCGAACTGCAGCACACCCACCGCCCCCAGGATGTAGTCGCTGCCGCCGATTGGCCGGAAAACCTGGACGGCCCCCTCTTCGGCCAGCTGCATCAGGCCCTTGTGCAGGCGCTTGGCCTTGAAGGCGTTTTTCAGGCGCACGCGCTGGAAGTGCTCGGGGGCGAAGTTGGGGATGCCGGTGAACTGCAGGGGTTCTTTCTCGCTGAAGGTGTCGCCGATCTTGATGGTGCCGTGATTGTGCAGGCCGATGATGTCCCCGGGGAAGGCCTCGTCCACGTTGTCCCGGTCGCGGGCCATGAAGATGGTGGCATTGGCCAGGGTGATCTCCTTGCCCAGGCGATGGTGCACCACCTTCATACCGCGCCGGAAGCGGCCCGAGCAGATGCGTACGAAGGCGATGCGGTCGCGGTGGGCGGGGTTCATGTTGGCCTGTATTTTAAAGGCAAAGCCGGAAAACGCCGCTTCGTAAGGCGACACCTCCCGTGATACGGCCCGGCGCGGCCCGGGCGGGGGCGCCATCTCCACGAAGGCGTCCAGCATCTCCTGGACGCCGAAGTTGTTGACGGCACTGCCGAAAAAGACCGGCGTCTGCCCGCCGGTCAGGAACTGTTCCGTCTCCAGGGGTCCGACCGCGCCTTCGATCAGCGCGACGTCCTGGCGCAGTTCTTCGGCCTGTTCGCCCAGCAGCTCATCCAGCAGCGGGTCGGCCAGGTCGCGGATCACGACGCCGTCATGGCGGGGAGTGTCACCGCCCGGCTTGAACAGGTGCAGCTGGCGCCGGTAGAGGTTGTAGACCCCCCTGAAGCGCTTGCCCATGCCGATGGGCCAGCAAAGCGGAATGCACTCGATCTGCAGCTTGTCCTCGATGTCGCCCAGGATGTCCAGCGGGGCCATGCCCTCGCGATCCAGCTTGTTGATGAAGGTGATGATGGGGGTGTTGCGCATACGGCAGACCTCCATGAGCTTCTCGGTCTGGGCCTCGACCCCCTTGGCGCTGTCGATCACCATCAGGGTGCTGTCCACGGCGGTCAGCACGCGGTAGGTGTCTTCCGAGAAATCCTGGTGGCCGGGCGTGTCCAGCAGGTTGATTTCGTAATCGCGGTAGTTGAACTTCATCACCGAGGTGGTCACCGAGATTCCGCGCTCGCGCTCGATGGTCATCCAGTCGCTGGTGGCGTGGCGCGCGGCGCGTTTGGCCTTGACCGCACCGGCCCGCCGGATGGCGCCGCCGAACAGCAGCAGCTTTTCGGTCAAGGTGGTCTTGCCGGCATCCGGGTGGCTGATGATGCCGAAGGTCCGCCGCCGGCGGATTTCCTGTTGCATGTGCCTGTTCATATTCCTGCTTCCGCTCCCTAAAAAAATCCCCGGATCCTCCCGGGGCCGCGGGGCTGTATTCCTGCAGTGGCTTAAACAACTCTTGTAATGATAGTTTCTTGAGGCACTTTTGTCAATCTGCGGTATATTGTCAGTGTGTCCCGGCGAGCCCGCGCCATAGGCCTTTCGTCACGGTCTCAATAGATTCCGCGAAATGATGAGCCGCTGTATTTCACTGGTGCCTTCGAACAGGCGATAGAGACGGACATCCCGTAAAAACATCTCGACCCGTGTCCTTTTGAGATAGCCCGCGTCCCCGAAAATATCCATGGCGGTATCCGCTATGCGGCTGGCCATTTCGGTGCAGAACAGTTTGGCCATGGATGCTTCCTGGGTTACTGCTTTCTTCTCATCCCTCGACGCCGCAATATGATACAGCATACATTGGGCCGCGTACAACTCCGTGGCCATATCGGCCAACTGGAAACGGACAGCCTGCTGGCTTGCGGAGGGACGTTGGGACCGTTCCAGACGCCGGACGTGTTCGATGCACATGTCCAGCAGCGCCTGGGATGCCCCCAGGGCACACGCGCCCATGGTCAAGCGCCCCTTGTCCAGTACCCGCATGGCGGTTTTAAAGCCCTGCCCCACCATGGGCATCCCCCCGATGACACGGTCCCGGGGAACCCGGCAATCGCTGAAGACCAGCTGACAGGTGTGGGACCCGTTTAAGCCCATTTTTCGGTCCGGCGGGCCCACGCGCAGTCCCGGCGCCTGCCTTTCCACGATGAAGGCCGTGAAACCGCCCCGGGCCCGCTTGCGCTCATCGGTCACGGCAATGACGGTGAAAACATCCGCACAGTCGGCGTTGGTGATGAACTGCTTGGTTCCGTTTATTCTCCAGTAATCCCCTTCCCGTTCGGCGCTGGTGATGATGCCGGCGGCATCTGACCCGGCACCGGGCTCGGTAAGGGCAAATGCCGCCGTCCACTCTCCCGAAGCGATCAGCGGCAGGTATTTCTTTTTCTGACTTTCCGTCCCGTCAAACAGGATCCCCAGGGAACCGATGCCGTTGCTGGTGCCGATTCTGGAGCGGAAGCAGGCGTTGGTCCTGGTGAGCGTCTCGTAGATCCGAATCTCATCGCAGGTGGACAGCCCCTTGCCACCGTATTTTTCAGGGATGGAAAGGCCGAAAAGGCCGAGTTCCCGCATCCGCTCGACAATCCTTTCCGGAATGCGCCCGGTCTCCTCCACCAGCAGCGATATGGGCTGCAACTCTTCGCGGACGAAACGCTCCACGGCCTCCAGCAAACCGCTGCTTTCATTTTCGGGGCGAACACTCATGAGGTGATCCCGCACCATGGGCCCTTCGGCTTCACTGCTGTCCGTCAAACCGACTCGAAAATGGCGGCGACGCCCTGGCCGCCGCCGCCGCAGATGGTCTCCAGGCCATAAGCGGCCCCGCGTCTTTTCATCTCGTGCAGCAGCGTCACCAGGCGCATGACCCCCGTAGCGCCGATGGGATGCCCCAGGGATATGCCCGATCCGTTGACGTTGACTTTGCCGTCGACATCTTCGGGCCGGATGCCCATCAGCTTGGCGTCGGCCAGCAGCTGCACGGCAAAGGCCTCCTGGATTTCGAAAAGATCCATCTGGTCGATCGTCAGCCCCGCTCTCTGCAAGGCTTTTTCACACGCCGCCGCAACCGCCGGATAGGTCAGGGTGGGATCGCAGGCAGCGTGTCCCCCGGCCACAAACCGGGCCAGGGGGACGAGGTCCATATCGTCTGCCAGCGTGTCCCGCATGAGCACGACGGCCGCGGCCCCGTCGTTTTCGGTGGAAGAGTTGCCTGCCGTGCACACACCGTCAGGGTACACCGGCCTGAGTTTCGACAGTTTTTCCAGGGTGGTGCCGGACCTGGGCGTTTCGTCTCTTTCAAAGCGCCCGGCCCCGCCCGGCCCCGGCAGGACCACCGGCACGATCTCAGCGGCGAACTTTCCGTCACGCCATGCCTGCACGGCTCTTCGGTGGCTGCGAAGCGCCCATTTATCGGCCGCAAGGCGGCCGATACCCTCTATCTCGGCGGCCTTTTCCGCCCAGGTCATCATGGAGTTTAGCTCCCCGTATCGGTCGATGGGTTGTGACATCACCCTGGCGCGCTGAATGCGATCGAAAAAGGGAATGCCCCACATGCCCAGCGCGCCATGTCCCCTGGGCATGTAGCCCCACTTGGCATCGCGTTTTCCGCCCAGTCCCCACTTGATTTCCCCGGGAAGATACAGTTCGGCCTGGCTCATGCTGTCCATGCCGGCGGCCACGACCACATCGGCGTTGCCGGTCTGGATCTTCATGGCCGCAAACAACACGGCATCCAGGCCGGAGCAGCAGCGCCGATCCAGCGTCACCGCCGGTACCGTCTCGGGCCAGCCGGCCGCCAGCAGGGCCACACGCCCGGCATTGGCACATTCACCGTTCTGGTAGGACTGCCCGACGATGACATCGTCCACCAGCCCCGGGTCCAGGCCGATGCGCTGCACGGCCGCATCCAGCACCACGGCACCCAGCTGCTGCACCGGTACGGCGCGCAGGCTGCCGCCGTACCGGCCTATGGGCGTTCGGACGCCACTGACGATAACCACCTTTTCCATTCTTTCCCCCTGCGGAAGATACCTGCCCTACTTGCGCGAGCCGTCCGGGTTGTATGTGTACCAGCCCCGGCCGGTCTTGCGGCCCAGGTGGCCCGCCTTGACTTTGCGCCGCAGGATCATGGGCGGAAACCAGCGGGCATCGCCGGTTTCCCGGTACATGGACATCAGCGCGTTGTAGGTGATATCCAGTCCGACCATATCCCCGGTTTCGAAAATGCCCATCTTTCTTCCCGCGGCCAGGCGCAGTCCCCGGTCGATG
Organism: uncultured Desulfobacteraceae bacterium; assembly: GCA_964442705.1. Taxonomy (GTDB): domain Bacteria; phylum Desulfobacterota; class Desulfobacteria; order Desulfobacterales; family JALSRD01; genus JALSRD01. The sequence continues at coordinate 28,834 of CAYUAQ010000015.1, read as the reverse complement.
TCCTCTACCGTGGCAACGCCCTGCTCGACCAGCCGCATGGCCTCGATGGCCGCCGGATAGTTTATGCGGTTGATGACGAAACCGGCCACGTCCCGGTTGACCATGACCGGCTGTTTGCCGATACGGCGCACGAAACGGCACCCGGCAGCCACGGTCTCATCGCTGGTGAGCATCCCCCGGATGACCTCCACCGCCCCCATCAGGGGAACCGGGCTGAAGAAGTGCAGGCCCAGAAAGTGTTCGGGGGTTTTCAGGAGCGCCGCCAGTTCGCTGATGGGGATGGCGCTGGTGTTGCTGGCCACGAGGGTTTCGGGAGCGATCACCGCATCGAGTTTTGAAAAGGCCTCCTGCTTGGCGGCCGCATCTTCATAGATGGCCTCGATGACCATGCGGGCCTCCGCAGCCGCCTGGTAGTCATCGGTGGTGGCGATCCGCCCCGTGACCTCTTCCAGCGACGCCGGGATTTTCCCCTTTTCAATCAGCTTGCCCACCGACCAGGCGATGGTTTCGACCGCCTTGGCGAGGGCCTCGGGACGGGTGTCGCACAGCGTCACGGCAATACCGCTCTGTGCGCAAACCTGACCGATCCCGGCCCCCATCAGCCCGCTGCCCAGTATGAACACACGGTCTATGTCCATGTTTTCTCCGTTATTGGTATCGTTCCAAACCAGTGCACACAAGACGGATGATCATTCGTCAGCCGCTTCCAGGAGGCCGAGTTGCCTGACCAGCAGCTTGTCTCGCCAGTTCTTCAAATCCTCGATCGATTTTTTCCTGACGATCCGCATCTCGCGCACGCCGTCTTTCACCGCCCCGGCGGCCGATGGCGGAACAGACGTCCAGGCGGCCATGGTTTTCCAGCGGTTGTGGTAGGATTGCGCGTAGCGTTCCAGGAAATTTTCGATACGATTTCCCGCCAGGTGGGCCCTCAGCAGGGGTCCTAAAAACGCATCGCGCAGGCCGCAGCCGCTGCAGAAAGCCCTGTCGACATCCTCGGCACTGGCCACGCCCCGGTGCACCAGATCGATGGCCTCACGCAGCAGCGCGGCCTGCAGCCGGTTGACAATGTAGCCGGGCACTTCTTTTTTCAGCACAACCACCGTTTTGCCGAGCCCTTCCATGAGCCCGGCGGTCCTGTGCACCGTAAGGGAGGCGGTACGCGCACCCCCGACGACTTCCACCAGTGGAATCAGGTGGACCGGCAGGAAGGGATGGGCCAGCACGCAGCGCTCGGGCTTGGTAACGCACTGCTGGATGTCGGTCATCAGGAGACCGGATGAACTGCTGGCCAGTACCGTCTGATCCGGCGCGGCCGCATCCATCTCGGCAAAGACCGCGCGTTTCAGCGGCAGGTCATCGTAGACAGACTCCTGCACATACGCCGCCTCGGCAACGGCCTCGTCGATGCTGCCGGCCACTTCGATCTTCTCAAAGGCTGCATCGACTTGGCCGGGGTCCAGAAGCCGGTTTTCGGCCAAAAACTTCAGGTTCCCGTATATGCGCTTCAGGCCCGCCTCGAGGACATCCCGCCGGCTGTCCTGCAACCTGACGGCATAGCCCCCGGCAGCAAAACAGGTCGCCCACCCCGTTCCGATCAGTCCTGCGCCGATGCAGGCCACCGGTCCGTCAATGCGTCTATTCAATGCTTGTCTTCCCTTTCCCCTGGGGCCGGGCATACCCTCACCAAAAAACAGCCGGCGGTTTACGGAACGCCCCCGCCGGGCTTTTCGTCTCTGGCAGCACCCGACCCGCCCTCGGCCAGGCTGCGGAACAGCACAATCAGCATCAGGGACCAGGCCAGCAGGATCAACAAAAAAAGGTTGTAGTGGGTGACCCCGTAATGCGTCCACTTGAGCCACACGAAAAGCGTCACCGTCAGTGCGACCAACAGCCACTGCAGCTTGCGTCGACCCGTCATACCGCCACTCCTCCCCCTGCCATGGCTTTTTGCCCCTTACCGCTCTTGTACCGATGCGACAGGTAGACCGTGCCCAACAGGAGCCATGCCGCCAGCTGGGTGAGCCAGTTGGGAAGCCTGACAGCCATCCCGGCCAGGGAAAAATCCAGCCCCGGCACAAAAAACAGCAGCGCGCAGACCGCCATGAGCAGCCGCAAGGGCCAGCCCACGCGCGCGACGATCCAGCCCTCGGTGGTAATGGTCAAGGCGTAGATGCCGGCGAATCCGCCCACCACCGCAAAGAGGATCTGGTCCCACCGGCCCTCGAAGACCAAACCGGGAGAGAAGACGAAGACGAAGGGCAGGATATACTTGGCGATCCCCAGCCGCAGCGAGTGCCAGCCGGTCTGCATGGGGTTGGACCCGGCGATGCCGGCGGCGGCGAAGGAGGCCAGCGCCACCGGCGGCGTGATGGCGGACACCAGGCCGAAGTAAAAGGCGAACAGGTGGGCCGACATGGGTGTTACGCCCATCTTGATGAGGGCCGGAATCACGAGCGCCGCCAGCGTGATGTACACCGCCGTGGTGGTGAGTCCCATGCCCAGTATCAGGGAGGCCACCATGGTCAGCATCAGGGCGATCCACAGGTTGCCGCCCGCCAGCGTGACGATCATGTTGGTAAATTTCAACCCCAGCCCGGACACAAACACGCACCCGATGATGATGCCGGCGGCGGCGCAGGCGATGGACACCGGCACCGCCATGCGGGCGCCCTCTTCCAGGGCGCTTAAAATATCGGCCGGGCTCATACGGGTCTCCCGGCGCAGTGAGCTGAGAACCAGGATGGAGACGATGGCCCAGAAGGCGGCGAACATGGGCGTGTAGCCGATCACCATCAGCACCACGATGACCACGATGGACAAGAACAGGTGGCCGCCCCGCTTGATTTCCGCTTTCAGGTCCGGCAGTTCGGCGGTAGAGATGGTGCCCAGGTTGCGCTTGCGGGCCTCGAAGTGCACCATGACGAAAATGGAGAAAAAATAGATGACGGCCGGGAACAGTCCGGCCAGCGCCACCTTCAGATAGGGTATGTTCATGAACTCGGCGATCACGAAGGCGGCGGCACCCATCACCGGCGGCATGATCTGTCCGCCGGAAGACGCACAGGCCTCCACCGCTCCGGCAAAATACGGTTTGTACCCGATGCGTTTCATCAGGGGGATGGTGAAGCTGCCCGTGGTGACCACGTTGGCCACGGCCGAACCGGAAACCGACGCCATCAGGCAGGAACTGACCACCGACGCTTTGGCCGGGCCGCCCACCTTGGCGCCTGTCAGCGCCAGGGCCACGTTGATAAAAAAACGTCCCGCCCCAGAGCGCACCAGGATGGCGCCGAAGAGAATGAACAGGAAAATGTAGGTGGCCATCACCATGAGGGGGATGGCGTAGATGCCGTTTTCGCGCATGAACAGGTAGTCCACCATGGTGAACCAGGAACTGGGCGGTCCGTAGAAAATCCCGAAGAAATGATCGGCAAAGGCGGTCTGCAGCAGGAAAAAACCGGCGATGATCACCATGGCCCAGCCCACCGCTCGCCGCGTGGCTTCCAGCAGGAGTATGATCATCAGTGTGCCGACCCAGATATCCATCGGTGTGAGGTCCCCGCGGCGCAGGATGAACTCATCCAGGTCCCACAGGGTGTACACCTGCACCCCCATGGTCAAAAGGGCGCACAGCAGATCCACACCAAACCAGATGTTTTTCGGGTCGGTCCAGTTCTTCCGGCCCAGGGGACGTAACAGGAAGCACAGCACCATGATGAAGGCCAGGTGGGTCGAACGAAAGGCGTGGGCCTCCAGTGAGCCGGCATAGGCCACAAACAGGTGATACAGGCTCAGGGTCACCGACAGCAGGCAGATCACCAGCTCCAGCGGATAATGAAAGACGCCGCGTGGCCTGACCAGCAACCACTCCAGGACACTTTCCTTCTTGATTTCACCATACTCGAGCTTGCCGGCGGTGGCACCCAAATTCAGGCTCCTTCGATAGCGTTGGGCGTCCGTATGTTCCGGACTTTTTCAAGTCTAGGACGCCGCCCATCCATGAGAGGCGCGACCGGCCCGGCCGCGCCTTCAGCCCTACTTCACATATCCCATTTCCTTGTAGTACTTCATGGCGCCGGGATGAATGGGAATGCGGGCTCCCATGGCGGCATTTTCGGGTTTGGAATTCTCGATGGCCTTTTTCTTCACCTTGGCCAGCTCGGGCCAGTTGGCGTACAGCGTCTTGACGATCTTGTAGACCAGGTCGTCGGGCACATCCTTGTTGATCACGAGGCAGGTTACGGTGCCGACGGTGGGGATATCCTTTTCAACCCCCTTGTAGGCCCCCTTGGGAATGACGGTGGGCATCAGGCCGGGTTCTTCCTTGAGAATTTTCTCCATGTGCGCCTTGTCGATGGGCAGAAAGCGAATCCCGGGACGAAACATCAGGTCGATGATGGTGGACTGGGGGCACGACGTTACCGCCATGTAGCAGTCGCTGTGTCCGTCCTTCATCAGGGCGGCGGAATCGGAATAACCGACATAACTCACCTGTCCGCCGTTTTTCTTGATGCTGTCGAAGGTGATGCCATAGGCGGCCAGCACCCTCTCGGCGATGACGGTGCCGGAAAAGCCCACCTTGCCGGGCACGATGCGCTTGTCCGCCAGATCGCTGACCGTGAAGATTTTGCTCGACTTGGGCACCGCCATCTGAAATACACCCGGATAAAGGGACATCAGGTGCCGCAGATTAGTGTTCTTCTTCTTGAATTTTCCGCGCGCACTGTAGGCATTGAAGGCCGTGTGGGTGTAAGTCCACCCCAGGTCGGCACGGCCGGCGTTGACCGCCTTGCAGTTCCCCACGCCGCCACCCGGTCCGTTGGACGTGGAAATGCCCGTATTCTTCTCGATGATGGCCATCATGGCGGAGCCCAGGGGGTACCAGGACCCCCCTTCGGGTCCGGAGAACATGCGCAGAAACTTCTTTTCCGCCTGGACCGGAGAAGGCCCGAAACAGAAGACCACTGCGAGCACCAACCCTGATAAGACAATTCGTTTCAACATACCGTCTCCTTTCTCCTTACGGTTTCGATTTCCCGCCCTCGAACCGTTTGTCCGGGGACGCGGCCGGTAGGGCCACTTGAAAGCGGGGATAGGATCCCCGGTAGCCCAACAGCTCCGAGATAACCTGTCCTGTGGGCATCAGATTTTGGATGATCTCCTGTTTTTGCAGTATGCCGGCAATCTGGATCCTACTCAGCATAACGACCTCTTTGTCAAGCACTTTTTGCGTATTTTTTGCCTGTTCAGACCGGCCCTGCATCTGCCGCGATTTCCGTGACCCAGGGGGGATTGGGAAAATTTCTTGACAGGATTTGACAACTGCCTTATGTTAGTTATCACTAACTAACATGGAGGGCCGCATGACACCCCGAAAACAAGAAATTCTCGAACAGGCCATGGCACTGGTGATCCGGGAAGGCATCTCCGCACTGACCATGAAGCACGTCGCCCAGCAGGTGGGCTTCAGCGAAGCGGCCATGTACCGCCACTTCCGCAACAAGCGCGAGCTGGTCATCTCGCTGATACGCATGATCCGGGCGCAGTTCGACCTGATTTTCGAGCGCACCGCCGCGGATGAAAAGCCGGACGTTTTTTTCCAGACCCTGCTGGGCCCCATGCTGGGATATCTCGAAAAGGTGCACGGAGTGACGTTCCAGTTCCTGTCCGAATCCACTTACAACCGCGACGAGTTGATCCGGGGAGAGCTCAACGGGTTCTACGGGAGCCTGCTGGATCGGGTTGCGGCGTATCTGGAGGGCAGCCTGCGCCGCGGTGAGATCAGGGCGGACGTGGACTGCGAGGCCGCCGCCATCCTGTTCACGGGTATCATCCAGTCCCTGACCATCCGCTACCTGCTGTCCGGGCAAACCGCCGATCTGCGCCAAAAAGGAGACGTCGTGCTGGATGTCTATCTCAGAGGGGTGCTGGCATGAAAAAGCTGCCGCTGGTGCTGTGTTTTTTGCTGCTGATGCCGGCCGCCGCCCTGGCGCGGCCGCTGACCCTGGATGAGGCCGTTCGCCGGGCCATCGACCAGAACCCGGGCCTTCAGGCTCTCAGGGAAACCACCGGATCCGAGCAGAGCAACGTGGGCGTGCAGAAATCCCGCCGTTTCGGCGAAGTGCTCCTGAACGGCGGCCTGATCCACAACAGCGACGAGGTGCTGGTTCGTCCCATGACCAGGGATCTCCTGCAGAACGGGTTCGCCGGCCTGCCCTTCGACGACACCTCCGGCTACTGGTCGCTGGTGTACCGTTTGCCCCTGTACACCGGCGGCGCCCTGACGGAAAACGCACGCGCCGCGCGATCGACCATGGCGGCCAAGAAAAGCGAACTGGCCGCGGCCATCGCCGCGGTCACTTACCAGGTGGCCGAAGCCTACATCGGGCTGCTGTCGGTGCAGGACCAGTCCCGGGCCTGGCACACCTACCGCCAGGCCCTGATGACGCTCGAAGGCAACATCCGCTTCGGCCTGGAAAACGGCAAGTACGCCCGCGTCGACCTGCTCAAGGTGCGTTACGAAATCAAGAACGTGGACCTTAGGCTGGAGATGCTCAAGACCCAGGAGGTGACCGGCACGGCCGGCCTGATGGCCCTGATGGGCGTGTCCCAGCAAAGCATGGCACCCATCGAACTGCAGCCCGTGCCGTTCGAAGAGCGCACCGTCGAACTGCCGCATATCGGCACCCTGGTCAAAGCCGCCCTGGAAAACCGCCACGACCTGAAGTTCGCCCGCCAGCAGGCCGAGTCCCAGGAAATCAAGGTAAAGGTCGCCCGGGCCGACCGCTATCCCCAGGTCAACCTGGACGCCCGGCTCGACGGCGCCGACGGCCTCAACATCGGCTACGACGACCAGTACTGGTCGGTGAGCGCCCACCTGTCCGTTCCCCTGCTGGATTTCGGCCGCCGCAGGCACGCCGTGCGACGCGCCCTGCACCAAGCCTCGGCCGCGCGAAAGCGCGTGACCGAGGTCGAATTGCGGGTGCGCCGGGAGGTGCGCTCGGCAGTAGCCAACGTCCGGCTGGCGGAACAGGCCGTGGAAAACAACCGTGCCGCCCTTACCCTGGCGGCCGAAGTGTCGCGCATCGAACAGCTCAAGTACGACAACGGCCGCGGCAACATCGACGACCTGCTGCGCGCCCGCGCCCGGTACAAGCTGTCCGGGGCCGAACTGGTCAAAGCCCGCTACGACCTGCTGGTGGCGCTGAAAAATCTCAAGAAAACCATCGAGGGAGAGATATAGGCTCATGATACGCCGGATCGTTCTGGGAATACTGGTCATTGCGGTGGTAGTCGGCGCCGTCAAACTGGTCAAGTACCGCAAACAGCAGCTGGCCGCCATCCGCGTCGCCGAGGTGGCGGCCGTACCCGTCATCACGGGCCAGGTCAGGAGGGCGCCGTTTGCCGACAGCCGGCTTTACTACGGCGTCCTGGCCTCCGACCGCCAGGCCGTCATCCGGGCCCGCACCAGCGGCCAGGTGACGCGCGTCGCCAAGCGCGAATCCATGCCGGTAAAGGCCGGCGAGGTGCTGGTGGAGCTCGACGGCCTGCCGGATCGCCCCTCGGACACCCGCGCCATGCTGACCGAGTCCATGGGCAACGTGCGCCGAGCCATTTCCGACATGTCCCTGGCGGTTGAAAACCTCAAGCGCATCTTTGAGCGCGACCGCATGCTCTACGACAGAGGTGCCGTGTCCAAGCAGGTCATGGAGCAGTCCCAGAGCCGCTGGAGAGAAGCCCGCATCCAGCTGTTCACCCTGAAAAACGAACTCGCCGGCCTGCGCGAAAAGCTGCCCTTTTTCACCGTGCGCGCCCCGTTCGACGGCCGCGTGTCCAATGTTTCCGTGGACGAAGGGGACGTGGTCAACATGTCCCAGCCGCTGGTGACCATCCAGAACGACACCCCCTGCAAAGTGGTCGTCACGGTGGCCTCCGGTGACTTGGCCGCCCTGCGGCCGGGGACGCCGGCGGTAGTGGAAACCCGGGGGCACCGGCTGGACTGCAAACTTACACGCGTCTACCCGTCGGCCGACGACGGCGCCGGAACGGTGGAAATCGTGCTGGACCAGCCGCCCTTCGGCCTCCCCCTGGGGGCCTCGCTGGCGGTGCGACTGGAGACCCGGCGCATCGATGGCGCCTTGGTGGTGCCGGTCAACGCGGTGCTCACCGGCGTGGACCGGGCCATGGTGTTTGCGGTCACGGACGGCAAGGTGCACACCGTTCCCGTCACCGTGCTGGCCGCATCGGACACCACCGCAGCGGTCAGCGGCGACCTGCAGCCCGGCCAGGCCGTGGTGCGCGGCAGCGACTCGCTGCTCATGCGTCTCGTGGACGGCACGGCCGTGACGCCGGCCAAGGGGGCCGAATGAGCACCGAAAAAGACGCCGGCGCCATCGGCTGGATCTTGCGCAACCCCCACGTGGTGGCCGTGTTCGCCCTGCTGGCGCTGGTGCTGGGCATCTACGGCAGTTTCGTCATCAAAACGGACCTGTTTCCCGGCGTGCAGCGCCCCACCGTGGCCGTGCTGGTGACCGAACCCGGGGCTTCGGCCGGCGACATCGCCGCCTACGTCGTGCGCCCCATCGAACGGGTCTGCCACACGGCCAGCAACGTGCGCCGCGTGTCCTCGGTGAGCCGCGACGAGGTGGGGGTCATCACGGTGGAGTTCAACTACGGCAAATCCCTGCAGGAAGCCGTCACCGACGTGATGAGCGCCCTGGACAAGGTCAAGGCCCAACTGCCTGACGACATTCTGCCGCCGCAGGTTTTCAAGATCGGCGACTTCACCGTACCGGTGATGACCCTGGCGGTGCGGCCGTCCGACAAAAGCGGCTTCGACCTGTCCCTGGCACGCCAGCTGGCGAACAACGACCTCAAGGATGCCCTGCTCAACATCCCGGAAGTCTCAGATGTCGAGGTGTTCGGCGGGCACGTGCGCGAACTGTCCATCCAGATGGACCCCGCGCGCCTGGCGGCCTTTAAAATTCCCTTCTCGGCCTTGATTCACGCCATCGAAGGCAACAACCTGGACATCCCCGCTGGCTTTCTTCTCAACCGCGATTCCCAGGTCATCATGAAGACCAAGGGGCAGCTCTCGCGGATGGGTGAAATCGAGGCGCTGCCCATCTCCTACGGGGGGCGTGTCATCCACCTGCGCGACGTGGCCACGGTGCACAACACCGTCAGCGACCCCACGGCCGTGTTCCACTTCAATGGCCACCCGGCCACGGCGATCAACATCCTGCGCCACGAAGACGCCAACACCGTTGCAGCCATCAAAGCCGTTGAAAAGGCGCTTCCGGCCCTTCAGGAGCGCTTCCCGCAACTGTCCATCGAAGTGGCGGACTCCCAGGCGCGCATCATCGACCAGTCCATCTCCAACCTGAAAGACTCGCTGCGCGATGCCATCCTCTTCACCATCCTCGTCATCTTCCTGATGATCGCCGACGTGCGCTCGGCCATCATCACCGGCATCTCGATTCCCTTCACCTATTTCCTGACCTTCACCATCATGCTGCTGGCCGACATGCAGTTCAACATCGTGACCATGACGGCCATCATCCTGGCCGTGGGTATGCTGGTGGACGACGCCATCGTCGTGCTGGAAAACATCGAGCGCCACTACCGCGAGGAGGGCGGCGATCTGAGGAAGGTGGCCGCCTCCGCCACCCGCGAGATCCTGCTGGCGGACTTTTCGGGCACCTTCTCCACCATCATCGTGCTGGTGCCCATCATGTTCCTGGGCGGGTACGTGCAGAAGGTCATGCAGCCCCTGACCGTCGTACTTTCGATCGCCCTGCTGTCCTCGTTTCTGGTGTCGGTGACCATCATCCCCATCATCGCCCCCTGGATCATCCGCAACACCGAAAAAGACGAGGTCCTGCTGCTCAAGGGGCTCAACTGGTTCGCGGGTCTGTTCCAGTCGGCCATCGTGGACCGCGGCCGTGACTTTTTCGTGGCCGTTTTCACCTTCGTCAACCGCTACAAGCTGGTGCTCATCCCGCTGCTGGTGGTCTGCCTGGTGCTCTCCATGCGCCAGATGGACTTGGTGGGGCGCGACCTCATGCCCCCCATGGACACGGGCATCGTCAACGTGCGCGTGCAGACCGAGTCGGATCTTTCCATCGAAAAAAGCGAGACCCTGCTGCGGCGCATCGAAGGCATCGTGGCCGAACAGAAAGGGCTCATCTCCCAGCTGTCGTTCATCGGCTCCGAAGCGGGTCTGATTTCCTTCGGCAAGGGCCGCACCACCCAGCAGATCGACATGGCCGTCAACCTGGTGGACCGCTTCCAGCGCAAGAAAACCATCTGGCAGATCGAGGCCGAGCTGCGGGAGAAGATCGGTCGGATGCCGGACGTCAAGTACGCCGACGTCACCGAGTTCGGGGCCACGCCGCTTTCAAGCATCGCCGCCACCATCGACGTGGAAATCGCCGGAGACGATTTCCGTGAACTCGACCGCCTGGGCGGCGAGATCGCGGGGCAGCTGATCCGGCGCAACGGTTTTACTTCGGTGAGCCGCACCTGGAAGATGGACCGCGCGGAATATCACCTCTTCTTCGACCGCCAGAAATGCGCCCGCTACGGTCTGACACCCATGGACATCTCCTACCAGTTAGCCACGGCCGTAAAGGGCGTGCCCGTCAGCGTACTGCGCATCTTCAACCAGGACGGCATCCGCATGCGCTTCCGCCTGGACCGCCACTACCGCGAAAACATCTACCAACTCATGACCGCCAAAGTGGAGACCCCGGCGGGTGAACGCATCCCCTTAAACGAACTGGCGCGCGTGGAGAAGGTGTTCGTGCCCTCCATCATCACCCGCGACAACCTGGCCTACACCACAAACGTCCACGGCTTCCGCGCCACGGCGCCGGTGACCTTTCTCTACGAGCAGCGCAACATGGCGGTGTCCAAGGTGAAAATTCCCGCCGGATTCACGGTCAGCGAACAGGGCGAGATGAAGCAGATGAAGGAGTCCTTCGGCCGCTTGGGCAAGGCCCTGGCACTGTCCATTCTCTTCCTGTACCTGAGCTTCGTGGTCATCTTCCGGTCTTTCACCGACCCCATCGTGATCATGCTCAGCATCCCCTTCGCCTTCATCGGGGCGGTGTGGGGCCTTCTGATCATGGGCCAGCACGCCTGCATGCCGGCCATGATGGGCTTCATCCTGCTCACCGGCGTAATCGTCAACAACGCCATCCTGCTGATCGACTTCATCCGCATCTACCGCCGGGAGGGCCACGAGATCGTGGAGGCGGTCAAGATGGCCATCCGGGTGCGCACGCGCCCCATCCTGATGACAGCCGTCACCACCATCGTGGGCATGATCCCCATCGCCGCCGAGTGGGCCGTCGGCCTGGAACGGCTCTCGCCCCTGGCCACGGTGGCCATCGGCGGCCTGGTGGTGGGGACCTTTTTGACCCTGGTCACCATTCCCACGCTCTACATCATCAAGGAAAAGCTACTGGACTTTGTTCTGAGGAGGGGCCGCGTCGGAAACTGACGGGCACGCCGTTCAGCCTGACCCTTATTTCTTCATCTCCCTGTCAAACTCTGATGAGTCGCCCGGCATAGCCGGGGGATTACCTAAGGGCATTTAGCGAAACCCTGCGCCGATCCTGAAAAGGCCTGCCAGGCGGGAAAATCAGACTTTTGGATTCATCAAGCATAGCGCTGTTTCAACCAGGCGATGCCCTGGGTGATGATCTGCGGGTCGAGTGAGGACACCTCGATCTTATCGCCGAGACCGTTGGGAAGGGTGATGTGCAGTTCTCCGCCCAGGTGGGCACGGAACTCCTCGATGCCCGCCAGCAGGGGATAGGCGCCGTCGGGTGCCGGTGCCATGGCGTCGTGCCAGAGGGGTAGATTCAGTTCGATGAAAGCTCTTTCGACGGCCGAGAGCACCTCCTCTGAAATCAGCCTCTGCCGGACGGCGTAGTAAGTATCCAGCAGGATTCCCATGGCCACGGCTTCACCGTGGCGCAGGGCGCCCTCGGCCAGTATCTCGAGCTTGTGGGCCGCCCAGTGGCCGAAGTCCAGCGGGCGCGCGCTGCCGAACTCGAAGGGGTCGCCCGAAGTGGCGATGTGCGTCAGGTGAAGCGCGGCGCAGCGCCGGATCAGCTCCTCCATGGTACCGGCGTCGCGGGCCGCCAGACGTCCGGTGCGATCGCACAGCCAGTGGAAGAAGGCGGCGTCCTTGATCATGGCCACCTTGAAGGCCTCCGGCACTCCTGCCGCCCAGTCCCGGTCGCTGAGCGAGTCCAGGAAATCGAAATCGTTGATGACCGCGAAGGGCGGCGCAAAGGTGCCGATGTAGTTCTTCTGTCCGAACATGTTGACGGCGTTCTTGACACCTACGCCCGAATCGTTCTGGGCCAGTACGGTGGTGGGAAAGCGGATCTGGCGGATGCCGCGGTGCACGATGGCGGCGGCAAAGCCGACGGCGTCCAGGAAAGCGCCGCCACCCACGATGCAGGCGTAGGAATGGCGGCACATGTCGTGGCGGTTGAAAAGCGCGCACAATTCGAATACCGCTTCTGTCGATTTCAGGGATTCACCGCCGGCCAGCACCTGGGGGGGGGCGGCCAGCTGGAGCACATCGCCGTGCACCCGGCAGTAACGGGTGATGTCCCTTCCCAGCGCCGGGTAGTACTCCATGAGGGCGTCTTCGACGACGAACACCAGGCGCCTTGGGCCTGAACCGTCGTCGCCGCCCACGGTGTCCCGGAAAATCGTGTTTTGCGGAGAAAAAACCACGCGCGTGAAGGATACCGTGTATTCGAAAGGCACACTGAACCGCTGCCGGATGGTTTCCGGCGTCGGCATTCTGCGCATCCCTTCCAAGTCCCAATTCATGCCCAAGCTCCCCAAAGCAGGCGCGATCGCAGCCGGACACGGACTGCACCGGCCTGCAGCTGCAAGGTCACGGCCTATTTCTTCGCGTTCTGCATCTCTTGCTTGGTGATCCAGCCGCCGCCCAGGGCCTTGTACAGGTTGACGTAGGCCGTCAGGTAGCGCTGCTTCAAATCCGAAAAGTCCAACTCCGCCGAAAACAGTGCCCGCTCGGTTTCCAGTACCTCCAGATAACTGCTGACGCCTTGATCGTAGCGCGACTTGGACAGCTTGTTGGCCGCCCGGGCGGCCTTCAGCTGCCGGCCCACGGCCTCTATCTGCCGGCGGTAGGTTTCGATTTCCGCCAGACTGTCGTCGACCTCCCGGAATGCCGTCAGCACGACGTTTTCATAGCTGAAGAGTGCCTGCCGGGTCTTTTGCTCTTCGATGCGGACGCGGCTGATATTCTTCCTGAAGTCGATCAGAGGTCCCAGCAGCCCCCCGCCCACCGTCCAGATGCCGCCGTCTGAGATCACCGGCGAGATGTCGGTGCGGCCCACCCCCAGCAGGCCCCTGAGGGAAAAGGCCGGAAAGCGTATCGCCTGGGCTACCCCGATGCGCTCGTTTTGGGCTTTTAGCAGAAACAGGGCTGTTGAGATGTCGGGCCGGCGCTTGAGGATATTGGCGGGCAGCTCCAACGGGATTTCCGGCGGCGGCCTCTGGTGCAGCAGACCCCGACCCGTCTCGATGGCCCGCGGAAGCTCCCCCAACAGGATGCTGAGGGTGTTTTCGGCCTTGGCGATCTCCCGTTGATAGAGCGGTATGGAAGACGCGGCGATTTCCATCTGGATCCGCGCCTGACTCAGGTCCAGTTCGTTGACTATGCCACGGTTGAAGCGCTTCTGGATGATGTCCAGGGTTCCCCGACGGGATTCCAGGGTGCGCCGGGATATCTGCAACCGCTGGTGGGCGTCCAGCAGCCTGTAATAGGTGCTAACCACTTCGGATATCAGACTGAGCTGCACCGTGCGGTGGCCATATTCCGAGGCCACCAGCTCGGCCCGGGCGGATTCGGTGGCCCGGCGAAATTTACCCCAGAAATCAATCTCCCAGCTCAGGGCCGGGCCGATGAACAGGTTCGTGGCGGTGGTGTCGGAGCGGGTGCCGAAAAAATTGCCTGTGTCGGCGCCGCCTTCGATATCCACCCGGGGAAACTGATCGGCCCGGTTGAACCCCACGAAGGCCCGCGCCTGCTCGATGCGGCTGGCGGCGATCTTCAGGTCTTTGTTGTTTTCCAGTGCCGCCGTAACCAGGCTGTAGAGCACGGGGTCGTTGAAAAGCTCCCACCACTTGAGGTTGACCCCGGACTGCACCGGCATGGTGTCCAGGCGATAGCTTTCCGGCGTTGCGACCACGGGCGGATTGAAATCCGGACCCACCGCGCACCCCGCCAGCGCCGCCAGCACCAGCAGTACCGTCGTGATTCTGCCACCCGTTTCGCGTGCTGCGGATTTCATGCCTCACCCTGCTCTTTCCGATGGTCACGTTTCTGCTCGTAGCGGGCGATCTTGCCGATGAAGACAAACAGCATGGGATAGTAGAAGACGCCCAGCAGGGTGGCCAGGGACATGCCGCCCAGGAGCGCCATACCCATGACCACACGGGCCTCGGCGCCGGCGCCGGTGGCCACCACCAGCGGCAGGATTCCCAGGATGAACGAAAAGGCCGTCATCAGGATGGGCCGGAAGCGCATCTTGGCGGCCTTGACGGCGGCATCATACAGGGACAGGCCCTTGTCGAACTCCAGCTTGGCGAATTCCACGATCAAAATGGCGTTCTTGGCCGCCATGGCGATCAGCATCACCAGGGCGATCTGGGCAAAGGCGTTGAGTTCGTAGCTCTGGCTGTAAAGGCGGCCCAGCAGCAGGGCCGCAAAGGCACCGAAAATGGCAAAGGGCGTTCCCATCAGGATGCTGAATGGCAGGGACCAGCTCTCGTACTGCGCGGCCAGGATGAGAAAAACGAACAGCAGGGAAAACAGGAAAACGATGGACCCCGTTCCCGAAGCCTTTTTTTCCTGGTAGCTCATGTTGCTCCAGGAAAAGCCCATGTCCATGGGCAGCACTTTTCCGGCGACTTCCTCCAGGGCGTTCAGCGCCTGGGCCGAACTGTAACCCGGCGCCGGGCCGCCGGTGATCTCCACGGCCCGAAAGAGGTTGAAGCGGTTGGTGAAATCCGGTCCGGCACTGTTTTTGATGGTGACGAAGGCCGACAGCGGCGCGCTGTGGCCGTCTTTATTCTTAACGAAGAACAGGTTGATCTGCCCGGGGTTCTGCCGATAACGCGGTTCGGCCTGGATGTAGGCCTTGTAGAGGCGGCCGAAGCGGTTGAAGTCGTTGACGTAGGTGCCGCCCAGAAAAGCACCCACGGTGGTGTAGATGTCGTCCAGTGCGATACCGGCCTTGAGCACCTTGTCCCGGTTGATCTCCATGAAGCGCTGGGGTACGGATGCCCGGAAGGTGGTGAAGGCCGAGGCGATCTCGGGGCGCTGCACCGCCGCCTGAATGAATTTGGCCGTTTCCCCGGCCAGATACTCGGGCCCGTTGCCGCCTTTGTCCTGGAGCATGATGGTGAATCCGGAGCCGTTTCCCAGGCCCGGGATGGCGGGCGGGCCGAAGGCGAAGACCTGGGCCTCGAAAATCGCGGACCGGAACTTGGCATTCAGGCGGGCCACCAGCTGCGTGGCGGTATCTTTGCGCTCCCCCCAGTCCTTGAGGGAAACAAAGAGAAAACCGGCATTGGAAGACATGCTGCCCGACAGGGCGCTGAAACCGGTAGCCGTGGTCACATATTCGATTTCTTCGTATGTTGCCAGGATCTTTTCGATTTTACGGGTGACCACGTCGGAGCGCTGCAGCGAAGCGGCGTCGGGCAGCTGAACATTGATCATCAGGTAGCCCATGTCCTCTTCGGGCATGAAGCCGCCTGGCACCATGCGGCCCAGAAAGCCGGTGCCCACGGCCAGGGCCGCGATGATCACCAGGCCGATGGTGATGCGCCGGGCCACCTTGCGCGAAAGCCACATGTACCCGTCGGTGGCCTTGTCGAAAACCCGGTTGAAAGCCTTGAAGAAAATCCCCAGGGGACCCCGGTAGGGGGTCTGTTTTCTGAGCAGCAGCGAGCACAGGGCCGGGCTCAGCGTCAGGGCGTTCATGGAGGAAAACAGCACCGACACGGCCACCGTGATAGCGAACTGCTGGTACAGCCTGCCCGTTATGCCCCCCATGACGGCCACCGGGATGAACACCGCCACCAGCACCAGGGTGGTGGCGATGACTGGAGCGGTCACTTCGCCCATGGCCTCGACGGTGGCGGCCTTGGGATCCATGCCACCCTCGATCTTGACCTGCACGGCCTCCACCACCACGATGGCGTCGTCCACCACGATACCGATGGCCAGCACCAGGCCCAGCAGGGAGAGCACGTTGATGGAAAACCCGATGAGGGGAAAGACGATGAAGGCCCCCACCAGCGACACCGGGATGGCCACGGTGGGAATCAGGGCCGCCCGCCAGTCCTGGATGAAAACGAACACCACCAGGATCACCAGGGCCAGGGCGATGAAGAGGGTTTCGACGATGTCGTTGATGCCGGCCGTAATGGCCTGGGTGGTGTCCAGCGAGACGTCGTAGCGCACCCCCTCCGGAAATGCGCCCGATAGCGTTTCCATGGTCTGCCGCACCTGGGCCGCCAGCTCCACGGCGTTGGAGCCCGGCGCCTGGTAGACGGCGATCATGGCGCAGGCCTTGCCGTCCAGGCGGGTGAAGGCATTGTACGTCTCCACACCCAGTTCCACCCGGGCGACGTGCTTTATCTTGACCTGGGATCCGTTTTCATTGGTGCGGATCACGATTTCGCCGAACTCCTCTTCGGTCTGCAGCCGTTCCGGCAGCTTGACGGTGTAGGTGAACTCGGTGCCCGGCGGAGCCGGCTCGGCACCGAATTTTCCTCCCGGCACGATAACGCTCTGGGCGCGGATGGCGTTGACGATCTCGGGTATGGAGATGCCCAGCTTGGCCAAGCGGTCGGGCTTTATCCAGATGCGCATGGAGTAGTCGCTGGCGCCGATCACGTTGACGCGCCCGATGCCCTTGATGCGCGCCAGGGTGTCCTTGACGTTGATCAGCGCGTAGTTGCCCAGGAAATTCTGCCCGAAGCGGCCGCCCTCCGACGTCAGGGCGATGAGCATGAGAATATTGGGAAGCGCCTTCTGGGTGCTCACCCCGAAGCGCTTGACCTCCTCGGGCAGCTTGGCGGTGGCGGCGGCCACACGGTTCTGGGTGAAAACGGTGTTCATGTCCGGATCGGTGCCGATATCGAAGGAGACCTGGATGGTCATGGTGCCGTCATTGGCGTTGGTCGACTTCAAGTAAATCATGTTGTCGACACCGTTGATCTCCTGTTCCAGCGGTGTGGCCACCGACTGTTCCACGCTGATGGCGTTGGCCCCGGTATAAGTGGCGCGCACTTCCACGATAGGCGGTGTGATGTCCGGGTACTGCTCGGTGGGCAGCCCCCCCAAGAAAACCAGGCCCACAATCACCGTGATAATGGCGATCACCATGGCGACGATGGGCCGCGCGACAAAAAACTTACCCATATCGGATCACTTGCTTTCTTCGGCCGCGGGTTTCTCGTCCGCCCTGTCCGGGGACTTCCCGGCTTTCTTGCCCACAGGTTCGAGAATGGCCACCACGGGCTTCACGGTGAGGCCGTCCTTGACCACCTGCAGCCCCTCGTAAACGACGTGCTCCCCGGGTTTCAGCCCCTCGCTGATCAGCCAGAATCCCTTCACTTTGGGGCCCACCCTGATCTCACGGTTCTGGGCCTTGTTGTCCCTGCCCACCACGTAGACGCTGTGCAGCCCCTGCAGTTCGATGACGCACCGCTGAGGGACCAGAATGCCCCCCTTGACCATCCTGACCATGGCCCTGACCTTGGCGAACTGGCCGGGTCGCAACAGTTCAGCCCGGTTGGGGAAGGAGGCCTGCACCAACATGGAGCCGGTGGTGGGATCCACCTGCCGGTCGACGAAGTCCACCTTTCCCCGGTGTTCGTACACCGACCCGTCCGCCAGGATCAGCTCGAGGGAAGACTCATTACCAGTTTCAGTATGTTGTGCTTCGGCAGTGCCCAGTTTGAACCGGCGGGCAAACTGCAGGTACTCCACCTCGGTGATGAAAAACTGCACCAGCACGGTGTCGATACGCGAGACCGTGTTCAGAAGCACGGGATTGGGGCTGCGCCCCACGAAATCGCCCACCTTGGCCTGGGTCTTGCCGATGATGCCGGTCAGCGGTGAATAGATCTTGGTGTAGCCCAGCAGAATCCTGGATGCCTTGAGGTTGGCCTGGGCCGCTTCCACCGACGCGATGGCGGCTTCATAGCGGGCCACGGCCCCGTCCAGGTCGCTCTGGCTGACCGCCTTTTCCGCGGCCAGGGGCTTGATGCGCCCCAGATCGCTCTTGGCCTTGGCCAGCATGGTCTTGGCCTCGGCCACCCGGCTCATCTTGGCGGCCACATCGGCCTCGAAAGGCTGGCTCTCCATGGTGTAGAGCAGGTCCCCCTTTTTGACCCGCGACCCCTCCTTGAAATGGATGCCCTCAAGGAACCCTTCCACCCGGGCGCGAATGGCGATGTCCTTGAGTCCGAACACTTGGCCGACGAACTCCTGGTAAATGGGAACATCCTTGGCCTCGGTCTGTATCACCTTTACTTCAGGCGGCGGCGGGGGAGCTTTGGCGGTTTTTTCGGAACGGCAGGAAATGACAAAAAAAGGGAGGCACAAAAGCACATAAAATGTTCTTTTCATGTTATACTCTTTACCTTCAGATGAGCGCCGGGGGCGGACCGATGCGACATCAGCGCTAATAACAACCACTATATATCAATGACCATGTAAAGTCAATCAAATTAAGGATATTTATGATATTTTTTGTCCTTATTTTGATCTGGCGGAACAGGGTGTCGACTTGTGAACCCGACGTTGTTTTCCACCGGTTTGACACAGGTCTTATTTTTTCTATATAAGGACAGAAACTTTGAAAAACCATCAGGGAAAAACCCCATGAACGAAACACTGATAAAAGATCTCAAAGAAGATGGTATCCGCTTCGTACGCATCCTGTGGTGCGACAACGCCAACGTGATCCGCGCCAAGGCGGCTCACATCGACAGCCTGGGTATGTTTGTGCACAACGGCGTGGGCATTACCGTGGCCCAGCAGGCCTTGCCGGTCATGGGAGACAGCGTGGTGCCCGAATCCGGACTGGGGCCGGTGGGCGAGGTGCGCCTGATGCCGGACTGGTCCACCCTGAAAAGGCTTCCCTATGCCCGGGGGCACGCCCTGGTACTCAGCGACATGGTCAGTGGCCCCGAAAAAAAGCCCTGGTCCCTGTGCCCGCGCAACTTTCTGCGCCGTCAGGTGCAGGCGCTGGCGAGCGAGGGCCTGCACCTGAAACTCGCCTTTGAAAATGAATTTTTCCTGCTGCGCCGCACAGAGCGCGGCAACCTGGTCCCCGCCGATGACACGGTGTTCGCCGCCACCGCCGCCATGAACATGCACTGCGAACTGATCAACGCGCTGGCCGATGCCCTGACTGCCCAGGGTCTCACGGTGGAGGGCTACTATCCCGAATCCGGCCCCGGGCAACAGGAGCTCACCACTCGTTACACCCATGCCTTGGAGGCCGCCGACCAGCAGGTGATCTACCGCGAAACAGTACGCGGCGTGGCCTTGAATCACGGCCTGATCGCCTCTTTCCTGCCCAAGATCGTGGAAGACCGGGCCGGCTCCGGCTGCCATATCAACATCAGCCTGTGGCGGGGGGAAGACAACATCACCGGCCATCCTGAGTCGCAGTGGGGCATGGGAAGTGAGACCGCGGCGTTCATCGCCGGCCTGCTTGAACATCTGCCCGCCCTGACGGCCCTGACCATTCCCAGCAAGAGCTCCTTCCGGCGCATCCAGCCCCACTTCTGGGCAGGGGCCTTCACCTGCTGGGGCTACGACAACCGCGAGGCCGCCGTACGGGTGTCCCGCAATGCCGCCGGCACTTGTGCCGACCGCTTCGAATTCAAGGTTTCCGATGCCACGGCCAATCCCTACCTGTGTGCAGGGGCCTTGATCGCCGCCGGACTGGATGGCATCCGGCGCAGTCTCAGCCTGCCCGAAGAAGTCTGTGTGGACCCCGGCCGCATTCCCGAAGAGGAGCGCTTGCAGCGGGGGATACACCTGCTGCCCCGCAACCTGGGCGAAGCCGTGACCGTCCTGGAGCGCAGCGAGGTGCTGCGCAGCGCCCTGGGTGAAGACCTGGCCCGCGCCTATACAGCCATCCGCCGCGCCGAGTGGGAGGCTCTGAAAAATCTCAGCCTGGAAGAAGAAGTGGAGATGCTGGCCGAGCGCTATTAAAGTACTTATCTCTGGAAGGCGCCCCGACTGGCAGAAAACCTGCTTCGACGCGTTCCGGCTTTTCAGAACAGGCACAAGGGGGCAAAGGCACAAAGTTTTAAAAGGAGGAAGAACTGTGTCCCATCCGCTCAGTCGGGAAATCCCGGTGGAACCCCGAAAATCGGCTCTGCTGTTCATCGACGTGCAGAATTACAATGCCCGGCCCGACGGGGGCGAATACCGGGAGCTGGGGCTCTCGCCGGAAGAGGCCCGCAGCCGCCACGCTTATTTTTTCGAGCGCCTGCAGACGGTGGCCCTGCCCGCCATGGGGCGCCTCCAGCAGGCCTGCCGGCAGAAAGGCATCGAGGTCATGTACACCGTGATCGAGAGCCTCACCGCAGACGGCCGCGACCGCAGCCTGGACTACAAGATAACGGGCTTCAACGTGCCCCGCGGATCCTGGGACGCCCAGGTCCTGGAAGCCATTGAACCGGCGCAAGACGAAATGGTGTTTCCCAAAACATCCTCCTCGGTCTTCATCTCCACCAACATTCACTACATCCTGGGAAACCTGGGGGTGAAATACCTCATCGTGGCCGGTTTGCTTACCGATCAGTGCATCAGCTCAGCCGTGCGAGATGCCTGTGACCTGGGTTACCTGGTGACACTGATCACCGACGCCTGCGCCACCTTCACCGAGGACCGCCACAGCTCGTCGCTGAGCCACATAAAGGGCTACTGCCGCCAGCGCACCACGGAGGAATTCCTGGAAGAGCTGGCACGGCTGAAAGAATAGATAACCCCGCAGCCGTACACTTCCCATTTCATCCAGGCGGCAGGGTGCTCTCCGCTGCCGTGGGCGCCATAGGCCGGTCCAGCGGCGGCACGGATTCGGTTTCGTCCACGATCTCCTCGAAGCCCTCACCTTTGATCTGCAGCAGGTAGAGGTTCTTGCGCGCCTCTCCGTCGTTGTCGAACTGCGTCAGGCCGGTGACACCTGGAAAGGGGTGGATATTGAGCAGCCTTTCCTTGAGCGCCCCTCTGAAGCGCACACCTTCTTTGCCCATAATCGTCAGCAGCAGCATGGCATTGTCGTAGGCGGCCGCTTCGATGAAGCCGGGCGAACGGTTGAAGGTGGACTGGAAAGCACTGACAAAGGCTTGGACAGCCGGCGATCGGCTGCCGGCAAAAAATCCGTCCGGCATCATGGCGCCCTGGGCGTACTGCCCCGCCATCTTGATCAGCTGGGGCGAGTGCCACAGGTTGGTCCCGAAAAGATATATGTCCCGTACATCGTAGTAGGCCAGCTGAGGGATAATGAGACCAGCGCTGGCAGGGGCATCCGGAATAAACAGCACATCGAAGTCGATGATGGGGCGGGGCTTTTCCTTTCTCCCTGCCGGTGTCTGCGGCCGACGATACTCCGGCGGCTTGAGCGACTCCGGCACAGGGTAGTAAAGCCCCACCAGCTTTTTGATATCGTCGGCAAAATCCGTCTGCCCCGGCTGGTAGGACTCGGCTCCGGTTACTCGACCGCCTCTTTTCACCACCTCATCCCAGAAGTACTGCATGAAGGTGGTGCCGTATTTCTCGCGGGGGTAGAAAATGGCAAAGCGCCGGGCACCCAGACGATCCATGGCGTAACCCACGATGCGCGACACCTGCATCTGGGGGGTGATGAAATTGCGGAAAACAAAATCGCCGACGGTGGTAATGTCCGCTTTCTGGGTAAGGGTAATCATGGGAATGCGCAACCGCTGGGCTTCCTCGGCCGCCGCCCTGACTGCCACGATGGGTCCCACGATGGCCGCCACCTGCTGTTGGGCCAGCGCCTGGACGGCTGCGACGGCTTTCTCGGGGTCACCACCACTGTCCTTGATGACCAGCTTCAGGGGGGACCGGCCCTGGGCCGCCGTCACCTGGCTGAAGGCCAGTTCGACGGCCTCCAGGGCTTTCTGGCCGAAACTGGCATAAGGTCCGGAAAGCGGCAGCAGGCAGCCCACCGCATAGCGGTCGACACCCGCTTTTCCCTGCAGGGCCGCCATTTTTTCCCGGACTTCGGGAGCGTCTGCATGCTGGGGATATGCCTGCAGGAACTGTTCAAAAAGCGCCAGGGCTTCATCGTAGCGGCCCTGCTCCAAGTAAAACTCCCCCAAGCGGAGCATGAGGGCGCTGCGGGTGAAGTCGTCTCTCTGACTGCCGAGCAGGGACTGCAGCTCCGCCAGGCTGAGGCGCGGCAGAATCTGCTGCAGGGTGTGCGCAATTTCCGCTTTCTGCTCATCGTCGCCCAGGGCATAGGCCTCCCCCAGAACAGGCACCGCGTTGGCCAGGTCCCCGGTTTCCAGATGCGCCCGGGCCAGCAGCATGTAGGCCTTGAACCGCTGTTGGGGCACTTGCAGGGCGTCAATCACCTCGGGCGCGGTTTCGATCACCGTACCGTAATCCTGCTCCCGCTCATAAGTACCCAGCCAGTTTACCCGTGCCTCACCGGCCAGTGGACTCTGCGGAAAATCCCGCATCAGCCGGTCGTAGGCGGCGCGGGCCTCGTCGGTCCTGCCCTGGCTTTCATAGATGGCGCCCATTTTCATAAGGGCGGCGGGTACCTGCAGTCCCCGGGGATACTTGTCCACGTATTGTACGTAAACTTTGAGGGCGCTGTCCAAGGCCCCGGAGCTGTATAGCTTTTCAGCCTGACCGAACAGCCATACGGCTTCCGGCGCTTCCCGGGGCACCGGCGGTCCGACCGGGGCCCGGCCGCAGGCGAAAACCAGCAGCAACGTCGTCAGGACAGCAACAGAAAGTACTTTGTTTCTCATGTCAAATCCCGTCTACTTCAGCTTTTGATTTCCGACAAGCCTTCCGAGGGGCCGATCACGATCATGGTGTCCCCCTCGCCCACGGTGTCGTCGGCCTTGGGAATAAACCGGAAGCGGTTGTCGCCGGATTTTTTGATGGCAATGACCTGGATGTCGTAGCGGTTGGTCAGGTCGATATCCCGCAACGTCCGACCCGCCCACTCTTTGACTTTGAGCTCCTTGAGCACCATGGTGTGGTCAAAGGGCAGGTAGTCGATAAAGCCGGGCATGGCCACGCGGCTGGCCAACTGCTGGGCCGCCACCTGCTCGGGTATGATCACCTTGTCCACCCCGATCTTGTTGAGCAGCTTCTTGTGGTCGGAATGTACCGCCTTGACCCACACGTTGGGGATCTCCAGCTCCTTGAGATACATGGATATCATGGTGGAGGCCGAAATGGATTCCCCCACACTGACCAGCGCATGGGTCACGTCGGTAAAGCCGATCTGCTTGAGCGCTTCCTTGTCCATGGCGTCGGCTTGGTAGACTTGGCTGAAAGTATTCTGCGCCCGCCGGACATTGTCGGGGTTGACATCGACACCCAGCACCTCGTGCCCCAGCTCCATCAGGCTCTGCCCGAACCAGAAGCCGAATTTCCCCAGACCGATGACGCCCACCAGCAGTTTTGCCGCCATTTTCTTCTTCCCTTTTCTTGAAATCTCAACCGATAAGCAAACTCGCCTCCGGCTTTCTGTAGTATTGCTTCTTCTGGAAACCCTGAATGGCCGACAGAAACAGGATCGGCCCCAGGCGGCCGATAAACATCAGCAGGATGATGACCCCCTTGCCGGCCGGACTGAGATGCGGTGTCAGACCCGTGCTGAGCCCCACCGTGCCAAAGGCCGACACCACCTCGAAGAGGATGTCCAGTCCGATGCCGTGGGCCTGGGGATGAGGCAGGTCGGCGCCCTCGGTGAAATTGAGCAGCAGGGTTGCCGCGGCCAAAATGAGGATGCCGAACACGGTCAGCACCAGCGCCTTGTTGAGGGTGGGCTGGTCCACGGCGAACTTACCGATCTCGGCCTGATCGCTCCCCCTCAGCTGCGCGATGCTGAAGGCGATGATGGTGCGAAAGGTGGTCACCTTGACACCGCCGGCGCAGGAACCCGGCGCGCCGCCCACGAACATCAGCACCATCATGACCAGCAGCGACACGTTGGTCATCTGGCCGATGTCCAGGCTGTTGAACCCGGCGGTGCGGCAGGTCACCGACTGAAACAGGGCCGTCAGCACGGCGTCATTGACCGGCAGGTTACGGTGAAACCCGATGAACTCACCGAAATAGATGCCCGCCCAGCCGATGACGATCAGCACCAGGCTGGTGCGCAACACCACGCCGGCATACCAGCTGAACGGCCGGGCCGCCCTCCTGCGGCCGCCGGAGATGATGCGCCGCCCGGCGTGGGTGTACAGCTCCACCAGCACGGAAAAGCCGATACCGCCGCTGATGATCAGGGCCATGAACACCAGGTTGACGCCCCAGTCGGCACGGAATCCCATGAGGCTGTCACGGTGGAGTGAAAAGCCGGCGTTGCAGAAGGCCGAAACCGAGTGAAACAGGGCCGAGAAAGGCCTGAACCCGCCCGGCGACTGAACGTAGATCAGCACGGCGCCGGCCAGTTCGATGAGCACGGTCCAGATGACCACCTGCTTGAGGAATTTGCCCAGGTGAAAGGACTGGTCGTGACGCAGGCTCTGGCCGACAGCCACCCGGTCCAGCAGCGATACGCGCTTGGTCCACAGAATGAACACCAGGCTGGTGAGGGTCATGATGCCCAGCCCGCCCAGCTGGATGAGCAGCAGGATGACCGACTGTCCCAGGCCGTTGAAAAAGGATCCGGTGTCCACCACCACCAGTCCTGTCACGCAGGTGGCGGAGGTGGCCGTAAACAGCGCATCCAGCCAGGAAATGGGCTCGGCGGCCGCAACACCGGAATAGAGCACCGTCGCCCCGGCCAGGATCACCAGGCCAAAAAAAACGATGGGGTACATGAACGGTGACAGCCTGGGCTTGCGTTTCATGGCTCCTCCGGATTTGTGCCGCCTGCCCGCATCGCACGGGGCCTGCAGCACTTCCCGCCATTCATAGGAGAGTGCCCGCCTGATATCAAGGGATTTCTGGAACCACAGACAAGGAAACCCCGTCCCGCGGCCGTCGCTGCCCGGGACAGGGTCCTTTTGACGTTCGATGGTGCGGAGATCAGCCTACATCGGGACGGGGGTACAGTCCGGCACCCTCCACGATTTCAGGCACCTTCTGTTCCCACTCGATGGCCATGATGTGGAAACCGGCCACCCCCTCGATTTCTTTGAGGCGCTGCATGTGCTCGATGCAGATATTAATGCCTTCGGCGGCCTGCTTGTCCTTGGGAACACCGGACAGCCGCTTGATGATCTCGTCCGGCACGTCCATGCCCGGCACCCTGTTTTTCATGTACTTGGCCATGCCCACGGACTTCATGGGGGTCATGCCGGCCAGGATGTGGACCTTCTCGTGCAACCCGCGGTCGCATACCCCTTTCATCCACTCTTCGAACTTGTCGATGTTGTAGATGCACTGGGTCTGGATGAATTCGGCGCCGGCCTTGACCTTCTTGGCCAGCCGCGGCACGCGGATTTCGAAGGGGTCGGCAAAGGGGTTGGCCGCCGCGCCAACGAACATCTGCGGCGGGCGCTTGATGTCGTCCCCGCCCAGGAACTTTCCCTCGTCACGCATGCGCCGTACCGTCTGGATGAGCTGCATGGAATCGATATCGTGGACATTCTGCCCCTGGGGGTTGTCGCCGAAACTCTGGTGGTCTCCGGACAGGCACAGGATGTTGTGGATATCGAAGGATGCCGCCCCCAGGATGTCGCTCTGCAGGGCGATGCGGTTGCGATCGCGGGTCACCATCTGCAGCACCGGGTCCAACCCCATCTGTTTCAGGCGAATGCAGGCCGCCAGGCTGCACATGCGGGTCACCGACGTCTGGTTGTCGGTGATGTTAACGGCATCCACGTAATCCTTGATCAGGTTGGCCTTTTCCTCGATGACCTGCGGGTCGCTGCCCCGCGGGGGGCCGCACTCAGACGTTACGGCCAGATGGCCTGCGGCAAGTACCTTTTCCAGCCTACTCGGTGTTTTCACATTCATAGCTGCACGTCCTCCCTGACAACTTTTCGGGGTCCCCCGGCCCTGTCCGTGGACCAGTCTTTGAGGGGACAAAGCTCTTCATACTCATCCAGCCTGCCCAGCGCCTTGAGCCGATCGATGATCAGCTGCCAGGCACAGTCGACATCCTTGTTGATCTCACATCTGCCGTCGCTGGATCCACCGCAGGGCCCGTTGAGCAGCCGTTTGGCGCAGCGCGCAATGGGGCAGATACCGCCGGTGCTCGCCAGGATACAGGAACCGCAGGCCTGGCAGCGTTCGGTCCACAGCCCGCGTTCCTCGGTGGCCCCCAGGAAGGTGGTGTTGACCCCGGGGAAAATGGGCGTACTATGGTATTTCTCGGCCATGAACTGCACGCCCACGCCGCAGGCCATTGACACCACGGCATCATACTGGTCGATGCGGTCCCGGATCTCCTCCAGATACTCGTGATCGCACTGCCGCTCCAACGTGTGCTCGTCGATCTGCACTTCGCGGCCCTCGTTCATGGCGTGCATGCGCAGGGCCGAGGCCAGCACACCGACCTCTTTCTTGCCGCCGGCCTCGCAGACCGTGACGCACTCGTTGCAGCCCAGGACCAGGATATGCTTGTAGCCCTTGACCTCTTCAATGATCTCTTCAATGGGTTTTCTGTCCGCGACAATCATAGGAAGCGACCTCTCTTTCTTTGGATTTGAAGTCCCCCCGCCATCCTGTGAAGCACAGGGATGGGGAATCTTCCTCCCGGAGCCGGCTTCAGAACGGCTCCCTTGAATAGTGGTTTGTGCCCTTTTTTCGGCTCGCCCCTCAGGCGGCTTTTTTCTGTCTCGCT
Organism: uncultured Desulfobacteraceae bacterium; assembly: GCA_964442705.1. GTDB lineage: Bacteria > Desulfobacterota > Desulfobacteria > Desulfobacterales > JALSRD01 > JALSRD01. The sequence goes on along the minus strand of CAYUAQ010000015.1, from coordinate 1,733 downwards.
TTGATGGGATTGGGTCCCATCTCCACAATGCGCTCGTGCATCTCGGTGGCGAATTTGGCGAACAGCGGCCCTTCGCCCGAAGACAGGTTGTACATCTGCACCCGCTCTCCGCCGATGCCGATGGTGTCCAGGATCTTCTGCACCTGCTCGACCCGCTTGCGGGCCCGCAGGTTGCCGCTGTTGTAGTGGCAGTCGCCTTCCAGGCACCCAACCACGTAAACGCCGTCGGCGCCTTTTTCAAAGGCCCGCAGCATGTGCAGCACGTCCACCTTGCCGGTGCAGGGCACCCGCACGATACGAATGTCCGTAGGGTACTTCAGTCGCATGGTACCTGCCAGGTCCGCGGCGTTGTACCCTCAGTAGTTGCAGGCAAAGGCGATGATGATCGGCTCGAACGTCTCTTTCATAATACCCCCTCCAGCAAGGCGTCGACCTTGCACAGAATCTGATCGTCCTCGTACCAGTTGAGTTCTATGGCCTTGGCGGGGCACTCGGCGGCGCACACACCGCAGCCGTGGCAGAGGGCTTCGTCGATTTCACTGACCCCGTCCTCGTTGATGCGCGGAACGTCGTAGGGACACGAGCGCACGCACACCAGGCAGGCGGCGCATTTGTCCTGGTTGACCACCGCGGTGACCGCCGACAGCTTCAGAAACGGCTGCCCCAGGAAGGTGGTGGCCCGCGAGGCCGCCGCCAGGGCCTGGGCCGTGGCTTCCGAGATGAGCTGTGGCGAGTGGGCCGTGCCGCACAGGAAGATGCCCTCGGTGCCCATGTCCACGGGCCGCAGCTTGACGTGGGCCTCCATGAAGTGGTTCTCGGGCGTACGCTGCAGCTTCATGATGGTGGCGAACTCGTCGGTCTCGGAAGCCCGCATGCCGGCCGAAAGGGCCAGCAGATCCACGGTCACTTCGATGTCGCGGCCCAGCACGTGATCGCGGAAAGTGACCTTGATGCCGTCCTGCCCGGCTTCGGCCACCGGCGGATTGTCCGGCGTGAAGCGCGAGAAGATGACCCCCAGCCGGCGGGCCTCGGTGTAGTAGTCCTCCAGCAGCCCATAGGTCCGGATGTCGCGGTAGAGGATGAACACCTGGGCATCCGGGTTCTCCCGCTTGATGTGCAGGGCGTTTTTGATGGCGCTCTGGCAGCAGATGCGCGAGCAGTTGGGGTTCTCGTCGTTGCGCGACCCCACGCACTGGATCATGACCACCCGGTTGAGATCCCCGGCGCCCTCCTCTTCCAGGCGCTGGGAGAGTTCCACCTGCGTGACCACCCGCGGGTCCTCGCCGTAGAGGTACTCCTTGGGCTGGTACTCCTGGGCGCCGGTGGCGATGATACCGGCCCCGTACTCGATCTTGCGGGGCGCCATCTCGTCGCCCACCAGCACCTCGGTGTAAAAGTTGCCTTGGAAGCCGCCGAAGCCCACCACCAGCGCCCGGGTCAGCACCTCGATCTTGGGGTGGCCGCTGACGCGGTCCACCAGTTCCCTGACGTAGGCGCCGATGTCGCCGCCTTCGATGGTCTTGGTCAGCCGGTTGGCCATGCCCCCCAGCTCGGCCTCTTTTTCAATCAGGGTGACGGCGATGTCCTGGTCCGCCAGGCCCAGGGCCGCGTTCATGCCGGCCACGCCGCCGCCCACCACCAGGGCACGCTGGGTGACGGGGATGGTCTTTTCCCGCAACGGGTGCAGGCTGGCGGCGCGCGCCACGGACATGCGCACCAGCTGCTTGGCCTTC